>JAFRLZ010000030.1 GCA_017430985.1 Oscillospiraceae bacterium | reverse complement strand
GACGCGGTCGCCGGCGTTGACGATCGGGCGCTGGTTGATGCAGGTGCCCTGGTTGGAGCGGGCAAACTTGATGAGCTTGTAATCCTTGCTCTCGCCGCTGTCGTAGCGCACGACGATGTGCGTGGCGTCCACGGCGGTGACGACGCCGTCGCCCTCGGAGAGCACGCACACGCCGGAGTCCACGGCGCACTTGTGCTCGATGCCGGTGGCCACGATGGGAGCCTGGGTCGTCATCAGAGGCACGGCCTGACGCTGCATGTTCGCGCCCATCAGCGCGCGGTTGGCGTCGTCGTTCTCCAGGAAGGGGATCATGGCCGTGGCGATGGAGATCATCATCTTGGGGCTGACGTCGATATAGTCGACATCTTCGCGGTTGACCTCGATGGTGTCGTTGCGGTGACGGCAGGTGATGCGCTGGTTGAGGAGGCAGCCGTTCTCATCCACGGGCTCGGAGGCCTGCGCGACGATGTACTGGTCCTCCACGTCCGCCGTCATGTACTCGATCTCGTCGGTCACGCGGCAGCTTCCCTTTTCGACCTTGCGGTAGGGCGTGGTGAGGAAGCCGTACTGGTTGGCGCGGGCATAAGAGGCCAGGTAGGAGATCAGGCCGATGTTCGGACCTTCCGGCGTCTCGATCGGGCACAGACGGCCGTAGTGGCTGTAGTGCACGTCGCGCACGTCGAAGCTGGCGCGCTCGCGGGACAGACCGCCGGGGCCCAGCGCGGACATACGGCGCTTGTGCGTCAGCTCCGCGAGGGGGTTGGTCTGGTCCATGAACTGGCTCAGCGGCGAGGAGCCGAAGAACTCCTTGATGGCGGCCGTCACGGGACGGATGTTGATGAGGCTCTGCGGGGTGACGATATCGAGGTCCTGCAGGGTCATGCGCTCGCGGATCACGCGCTCCATGCGGCTAAAGCCGATGCGGAACTGGTTCTGCAGCAGCTCGCCCACGCAGCGCACGCGGCGGTTGCCGAGGTGGTCGATATCGTCCGGCTCGCCCACGCCGTGGGCCAGCGCGTTGAGGTAGTTGACGGAGGAGAACATATCGTCCACGACGATATGCTTGGGAATCAGCACGTCGATCTGCTCGCGGATCGCGTCCTTGAGGGCCTCGCCCTGATACTGCTCCATGAGCTGGCGCAGCACGATGCCGCGCACGCGCTCGGTCACGCCGCACTCGGCCGGGTCGAAGTCGACGAAGCGGGCCATGTCCACGAAGCCGTTGGAGAACACGCGCACGTTCTTCCCGTCCACGTTCAGCGTCACGCCGATCACGCCGGCGTCGGCGATCCTGCGGGCCGTGTCGCGGCTGAGGACTTCGCCCGCGTCGGCCAGAAGCTCGCCGGTGAGCGGATCGGCCACGGGCTCGGCCAGCGCGTGGCCGGCGATGCGGGGATAGAGGGAGAGCTTGCTGTTGAACTTGAAGCGGCCGACGTTGGAAATGTCATAGCGGCGGCGGTCGAAGAAGAGGCCGTCCAGCAGGGTCTCGGCGCTCTCCACCGTGGGGGGATCGCCGGGGCGCAGCTTGCGGTAGATCTCGATGAGGCACTCGTCGCGGCTGCCGGTGGTGTCCTTGTCCATGGTCGCCGTCATGCGCTCGTCCTCGCCGAAGATCTCCTTCAGGCGCTCGTTCGTCGTTGCGCCGACGGCCGTGTCCGCCACGCAGCTCAGCCAAGTCTCCGGACGCTCGGGATCGTAGGCGCCCATGGCCTTGAGGAACCAGGTGATGGGCAGCTTGCGGTTCTTGTCGATGCGGACGTTGAAGTTGTCCCCCGCGTCCGTCTCATACTCCAGCCAGGCGCCGTGATACGGGATCACGGTGGAGGCGTAGATGTTGATGAGAGACTTGTCCGTCGTGCGGTCGAAGTACACGCCGGGAGAGCGGACGATCTGCGACACGATGACACGCTCGGCGCCGTTGATGATAAAGGTGCCCCCGGCCGTCATGATGGGGAAATCGCCCATGAAGATCTCCTGCTCCTTGATCTCCTCCGTCTCCTTGTTGCGGAGCCGGACGCGGACCTTGAGCGGAGCGGCGTAGGTGGCGTCGCGCGCCTTGCACTCCTCCTCGGAGTACTTGGGCTTCTCGTCCATGGAATAGTCGATAAAGCTCAGCTCGAGATTACCGGAGTAATCGGACACCGCGTCGGTGTCCTTGAAGACTTCGCGAAGGCCGGTATTCAGGAACCATTGATAGGAACTCTTCTGGATCTCCAGCAGGTTCGGCATATCCATGATCTCCTGCGTGCGGGCAAAGCTTTTGCGCAGAGTTTTGCCGTAGAGAACGTCTTTCGGCATAGGGCACTCTCCTTCTCTGGTTTTTGAAACGCCCGGGTGGGTTGCTTTAGTTTTTGCGCCCGGTGTTGATTTTACGGTTCGGAAATGCTATACTGTGAACGATCGATAGTGGGGTAGTATCCCCCTCCCCGGAGCACACATAGCAAGTCATTTTAACTCTTTCGAAAGGCAAAGTCAAGCCCTTTTTTGTTTTTTCAGCGGGAGCCCTGCTCCGGCTGTTTTTTTATTCCTGATAAGCAATTCCTCTCAGCCTTCCCCGTGCAGGGGGGTGCTTGGAGGCCGAGGTGTCTATGGATTACCGTGTGATCGTTCTTTTGATCCTGGAGGCGGCACTGGCGCTGTTCCTGCTCTGGCGCTCCGGCGTTTTGAAAACGCGCGCTCATTGGCTCGTCTGCGTCGGTCTGACTGTGCTGGCCTTCGTTCTGCGCGCTCTCGTTCTGGATTACGAGACGCTGGACTATCAGAATTTTCTCGCCGGCTGGGTGGACTTTTACCGCACGCACGGGGGCTGGAGCGCCCTGCGCTGGTCGCTTGGGAACTACAACATCCCCTACCTCTACTTTCTGGCGCTGATCTCCTATTCGGGCATCCGGGACCTTTATCTCATCAAGCTTCTGAGCATCCTGTTCGACGTGCTGCTCGCCTGGGGCGGCCTTCGCCTCTGCGCTCGTCTCGGCGGCGGGCCCCGACGGCAGATCGCATGCTTCTTCACGCTGCTCCTCCTGCCGACGGTCTTTCTCAACGGCGCGCTCTGGGGGCAGTGCGACAGCATCTATGTCGCCCTGGCCGTGCTCGCGCTGGCGCTCGCGCTGGAAGACAAGCCCGTGCGATCCATGATCTGCCTCGCTCTCTCCTTCGGCTTCAAGCTGCAGGCCGTGTTCGTGATTCCGGTCTTCGCGGTGCTGCTCTTCAACGGGAAACTCAAGTGGTACCACCTGCCGGTCTTTCCGCTGACCTATGTCCTTCTGGTCCTGCCGGCGGTGTTCACCGGACGTCCGTTTATCGACACGCTGACGCTTTATCTCAGCCAGACGGGCAGCATCGGCAGCGGGCTCAATTACAACTCCTCTTCGATCTTCGCCATTTTCTGGAACGTGCAGGATCCGGAGGCCGCCGCCTCCTTCGCCGTCATCGGAGCCTTCGTCTATCTCATCGCGCTGCTGGCCCTCGCCTTCCGCTTCCGCAGCCGTCTGAACGGCCGTGCGGTCCTGCTGTTGGCGGTGCTGATGGCCGTCGGTATTCCCTTCCTCCTGCCGCACATGCATGACCGCTATTTCTTCGCGGCCGACGCGCTGACCGTCGCTCTTGCCTTCTCGCTGCCGGAAGCCGCCCCCGCCGCGCTGCTGACGCAGTTCGCTTCCCTGCTCGGCTATCACGCCTATCTGAAAATGCGCTTTTTCCTGCCGATGCAGTACGGCGCCTGGGCGCTGATCGCAGCGCTGCTGCTCTGCTTCGTCTGCCTTGTCGCGGAGCTGCATGCGCAGCGGGATACGAAGGACGGAATACGGAATTCCGCATGATATATCCCCCCATGGGGGTTGTATATGCCGCTTTCGTGTGCTAAACTGATAAAAAACGTCGGCAAGAGGATACGACTATGCACGAAGAAGAGGAAGTCTATTATCACGATCACGGCGACGGACACGTCCACGCCCATCCGGTCGAGCACGACCACGACCACGAGCACAGCCATGCCCACGGCCACGTCCACACGCAGACCAAAGCGGTGCTGAACCGTCTCTCCCGCGCGATCGGGCATCTTGAGTCGGTCAAGCGCATGGTCGAGGACGGGCGCGACTGCACGGAGGTTCTGGTTCAGCTGGCCGCAGTGCGCTCGGCGCTGAGCGGTACGGCCAAGGTGATCCTGAAGGACCACCTCGAGCACTGCATCGACGACGTGAGCGCGGGCGACTCCGATCAGCTCGCCGCGCTCAACGAAGCCATCGACAAATTCATGACCTGAGGGCTTCAAGCGTCAAATATGTCCCGCAGCTTCGGCAACCGGCAAGCGCCCGGCTTTGATAAGCCGGGCGCTTTTTCTTTTTTTCTTTATTCCCCGTCCTGCGCGCGGACTCTGCTCAGCGCGATGTTGACGGCCGCGCCGCAGTAGATCACCAGGCAAGCCGTGTAGAGCCAGAACATCAGCAAGATCACCGAGGCGAGCGAGCCGTAGACCAGCGGATACCGCGCCGAAGCGCCGATGATGAGCGAAAAGGCGATGCTCACGCCGACCATGGCCAGCGTTGCAAGCACGGCGCCGAGCCCGGTCGGATAGGTGTCGACGCGCCGTTTGGAGACCGCGTAGATCCCCCATACGATGCCGTAGTCGATCCCCGCGAGGACCAGGAAGCGCAGCACATTCCAGGAGTCGCTGATGTCCACGAAGGGCAGCACGCCGTTGAGCCACTGGATGAACTCCCGCCCCGTCAGCATGACGAGCACGGCGAAGTAGATCGCCGCCACGAACAGCAGCGAAAAGATCACGCTGAACACAAAGCCGGTCAGCCCCTGATAGTGCTGGCCGCCCTGCATCTCCCCGATGGTGGCCTGAAGCGAGCGAACCGCGGCGGAGGCAGAGGTCAGCAGCACGAGCATGGCGGCGATCATCATGGCGGTGCTGTTGTTGGCCGCCACATAGCGCAGAAATTCCGCGATCGCATCCACGGATTCGGCGGCGATGAAGTTTTTGGCAAAGGCGAGCACGCGCATGGCCTTGTCGTAACTGTTTCCCAGCATGGTGTACAGGATGATCAGGAACGGGAACAGCGTCATCGTCAAAAAATACGACAGCGCAGCCGAGGCGCGCGTCAGCCGCTTGTCCATATACAGCGCCCCGAATTCCCGCAAAAAGCTCACAAGCCTTTTGATGCCTCTTACCTCCTATCCGCATAAAAAAACCCTCCGCCCGACGGACGGAGGGACGTTTTTATGCCTGGTTCACTTCGTGTTGAAGATCTTGAAAATGCTGTCGAAGGGATCCTCCTCGGCCTCGGCCGGCTTCGGCTCGGGAGCCGCGGCCTTCTCGACCGCGCCGGTGAACAGACCCACGGCGGGCTTCTCCTTCACGGGAGCGGGACGCACGGGCGCGACGACCGGCTCCGCCTCGGCGGCGGGAGCGGCGGCGATCCTGCCGTTGCCCTCTTCAAAGCCCGTGGCGATGACGGTCACGCGGATCTCGTCCTGCATGGTCTCGTCGAAGGTCGCGCCGAAGATGATGTTGGCGTCGGGATGCGCGGCCTCCTGCACCAGATTGGCGGCAGCCTCCACGTCCTCCAGGCCCATGTCCTCGGAGCCCGTGATGTTGATGAGCACACCGTGCGCGCCGTTGATGGAGGTCTCCATCAGGGGGCTCGCGACGGCCATGCGGGCGGCGTCCTCCGCCTTGCCCTTGCCGGCGGCGTGGCCCACGCCCATGTGGGCGAAGCCCGCGTCCTTCATGATGCAGGTGACGTCGGCAAAGTCGAGGTTGATGAAGCCGGTGTTCTTGATGAGGTCGGAGATGCTGGTGACGGCCTGGCGGAGCACGTCGTCGGCGATCTCAAAGGCGTTGGCCAGCGTGACCTTCTGGTCGGTGGCATACTTCAGACGGTCGTTCGGGATGATGAGCAGGCTGTCCACCTTGCCGAGCAGCTCGCGCACGCCGGCGTTGGCCTGATCCATGCGGCGCTTGCCCTCGAACTTGAAGGGCTTGGTCACCACGCCGACGGTGAGGATGCCGGCCTCGCGGGCGATATCCGCCACGGTGGGCGCAGCGCCCGTGCCCGTGCCGCCGCCCATGCCGGCGGTGATGAAGACCATGTCGGCGTTCTCCATCGCCTTGGCGATGTTGTTGCGGCTCTCCTCGGCGGAGCGCTTGCCGATCTCGGGATCGGAGCCCGCGCCCTGTCCGTGGGTCATCTTCTCGCCGATCTGGATCTTCTGATCGGCGTTGGAGACGGCCAGCGCCTGCTTATCGGTATTTATCGCAATAAATTCAACACCCTGCGTGCCGCTCTTCACCATGCGGTTGACAACGTTGTTGCCCGCGCCGCCGATACCGACGACCTTGATCGTTACAACATTATCCGGACCGGCTTCTGCTTTGAAATCCATTCTGTATGCCTCCCTGTGTATATTATCCCACAATGTATGTGTCATGATGTGCGAACGATGTTCCTGTTTATATTATTACATTTCGGCATTTCGGTCAAGGAGTTTTTTCAAAATAATGAAATTCTTTGTAAACGAAATGTCATTTTCTGCCCGGCTCAATAGGGGATGAAACGAGCCGTGCTGCCGTCCGAAACATCGATCGTGCCGGAGTCTCCCTCCTTGAGCTGTTCGAGCACGGAGAAGAGCATGGCGAACTTGTGATCGAGCTTCATGGGCCCGCCGACCCGGACCGTGTACTTCTCTCCGAGCGCAAAGCTGACGCTGAAGGGATCGCTGAAGTCGATGCGCCGCACCTCGGAGGCGATGCCTCTCTCCTGCTGCTCGCGCAGCAGCAGGGACAGGTAATCCACCATCTCCTCGTTCCCGTCGGCCCGTTCGAGCTTTTCCCCGATCATCAGGGTACCCGGATCGATCCCGTAAATGGGGATCAGGTCGGCCAGCTCCGTCTCCACCGCTTTGCCGAGGACCTTGCAGTTGTGGTCGATCGTCCAGTTCTCATCGCCGACGGAGATATAGGCCATGGCCTTGCACTCGACCACGTTGATCGTGACGCGGCCGGGCAGACGGCGGTCCACCGTGACCTCCTCCAGATAGGGGAGCTTCGTATAGGCGCGGGAGAGGGCCGAGAATTTGTCGAAGAAAAAGAGATTGTCCCCTTCCTCGATGCCGCTGGCGTTGATGATCTCCTGGTCGGTATAGTGCTCGTTGCCCTCCACGCGGATATCCGAGACGCGGAAGAAAACGCTCATGACAAAGATCACGGCCACGACGATCACGAGAAAGCCGACGAGCGCGCTGACCCCGCCGCGCTTGCGGGCGGGCCTGAACTCATCGTGCTTGCTGGAGGGCGGGAGCTTGCGGGAAGATACAGCTGGCATATCGTGTTCCTTTCAGTATTCCAAAACGACGTCCGCTCCGAGCGCGCGCAGACGCGCGTCGAAGCGTTCATAGCCGCGGGTGATGTGTCCTTCGTCAAACAGGAGCGTCTCTCCCTCGGCGGAGAGGCCCGCCACGATCATGGCGGCCCCGCCGCGCAGATCGGTGGCCGTCAGAGCGGCTCCCTTCAGCCGCTCCACGCCCCAGATCTCCGCCGTGCGCCCGGACACGGTGACGTCCGCGCCGAGGCGGCAGAGCTCGGGGACCTGCCGAAAGCGGTTTTCAAAGATGGTCTCCGTGATCGCGGTGCGGCCTCTGGCGCGCAGGAGCGCCGCCATCAGGACTGGCTGCGCGTCCGTCGGAAAGCCGGGATAGGGCGCGGTCACGACCTCGCCCACAGCCTTGAGCCGCCCGTCCGAGCGCAGCCTCACGCTGCGGTCGGAAGTGATTATATCACAGCCGGCACGATTTAGGAAGTCCAAAACCGTAGAAAATTGCCCGGGGTCGATCCCCCGCAGCTCCACGTCTCCGCCGGCGGCCGCCGCGGCGCAGGCGAGCGTGGCGGCCACGATGCGGTCGGGCCGGATGCGGAAGCCGACGCGGCTTTGCGGGTGGAAGCCGTCGACGACGACGGTGTCCGTCCCCGCGCCAGCGACTTCCGCGCCCATGGCGCGCAGATAGTCCTGCAGCGCGGCGATCTCCGGCTCCTTCGCCGCGCCGCGGATGACCGTGCGTCCCCCGGCCGTGCAGGCCGCGAGCATGATGTTCTCCGTGGCGCCCACGCTGGGAAACGGAAGGCGGATCTCTTCGCCGCGGAGCGCGCTCGGCCGGCAGCAGATCTCGCCCCGGTCCTCCTCGATCCGCGCGCCCATCTGCCGCAGTGCGGCGAGGTGCTGGTCGATCGGCCGTTTTCCCAGCTGACAGCCGCCGGGGAGCGACAGCCTCGCCTGCCCGCAGCGGGCGATCAGCGCCCCCATGAAGATCACGGACGAGCGCATCTCCTCCATCAGCTCGTGAGGGATCTCGCTGCCGTCGAGAACGCGGGAGTCTATGTACACCCTCGTGCCGCGCTGCTCGGCCTTGCAGCCCAGATGCCGCAGGATACGCAGCGCCGCGTCCACATCGCGCAGGCGGGGCACGTTTTCCAGCTCCGTCTCCGCCGGACAGACCAGAGACGCCGCGAGGATCGGCAGAGAGGCGTTCTTCGAACCTTGAACGAAGCAGGCGCCGTTCAGGCGCCTGCCGCCGCGGATATGCCAACATTCCATAAAAAGACCCCCCGTGCAAGGATGTACGCCATCCTATGCGCGAGGGGTTTTTCCCGTGAAAAAGGCTCAGGGCACGAGCGACGCGACGAGCCGCACCGGGTTGTGGTCGGAATCGGCAAAGCCGAGGTCAAGCGTTTTGACCGTCTCTACCGTGACGTTCGGCGAGACGATGTAGCCGTCGATCACATAGTACTGGGTGTTGACGGTATCCGTCGGATCGTAGGGCTGGTTGAGCAGGCGGCAGGACGGCGTCTCCAGATCGAAGACGAAGCTCCAGCCTTCCGGCAGCATGTCCTCCGTCAGAACGCCGGGGATCCAGTTCTCGGGGTGCTCGTTGGGCCAGGCCTCCAGGCCGCCCGGGAAGATCTGGTTGAAGTCGCCGGCGGCAATGACGTAGTTGCCCTTTTCATACTCGCTTCGGATGAAATCGCTGAGCTGCCTGGTCTGGGCGAGCTTGGCCTCGCCGTCGTCATAGGCCTCCAGATGGAGGTTGACCAGCACGAGCTGCTTGTCCGAGCCCTCAAGGGGCAGGTAGCTCACCAGCAGGCAGCGCTTGAGGTTGGCGATGCGGAGCGGCCAGGAGAAGAGGCAGGGCAGCTGGATGCGCTCGGCCTTCGCGATCTTGTAATCGGTCGTGGTGAACAGGCCGCTGTTGACCTTCCCCATCGGCGGGAACGGGACCGGCACGAAGGGGCAGGAATAGTTGTACGCGAACACGCCGCTGCCGGCCGTCAGCAGGGCCGTCTCGTCGATGCCGTAGGTGCGGGAGGAGTCGACGTCGACCTCCTGCAGCATCACGAGGTCCGCCTTGTTCTCGCTGTTGTACAGCGTGGCGAAGATCCCGGCGAGGTATTCGCTCACCTGCATCTTGTCGGCCGAACGGGCGTCTTTGCCGCCGTCCATGAAGAAATCGGAATTTTTGCCGAGGCCGCCGTAGCCGATGTTCCAGCTGATCACGCTGATCGGCCCCTCGGCGGGGAGCGCCGCGGCCCCGCTGTTTTCCATGCGGATGCTGAGCTGTTCCACATCCTCCGGCTTATACTCGGTCACCGTCAGCCAGCCGAGCAGGCCTCCGACCGCCAGCACGATCACCAGCAGCAGGATCAGGATCGCTTTCAAGACTTTTTTCATCGTACTTCCTCCGTATCATTTCTCCGCCGCGATGACCTCGCATTCCAGCAGCACGTCCTTCGGCAGACGCGCCACCTCGACGCAGGAGCGGGCGGGATAGGGCTCGGAAAAATGCCGGGCGTAGATCGCGTTGATCGCCGCGAAATCGTCCATGTGCCTGATAAAGAGCGTCGTCTTGACGACATGCGCCATGTCGCTGCCGGCCGCCTCCAGGATCGCCGCGACGTTGCGGAAGACCTGCTCGGCCTGCCCCTCCAGCCCGACGGCGAGCTCGCCCGTCTCGGGAACGATGGGGATCTGCCCCGAGGCAAAGATCAAGCCGTTGATCACCCGGGCCTGGGAATAGGGGCCGATGGCCGCCGGAGCCTTGTCTGTGCTGATCACTTTCATGCCGTTGTTCCTCCCTTAAACTTGTTCCACTTCCAAAGAATAGCCGTGCTCGCGCAGCGCCGCCACGACGCTCTCGCCGTGCTCCTTGCCCCCGACCTCGCAGGCGATGCGCACGGTCGTCTCGTTCGGGTCGAGACCGGCGCGCAGCTTGTCGTGCTGCACGGTGAGCACGTTCGCGCGCGAGTCGGCGATCACGTTCAGCAGCTGCACGAGACTGCCCGGCCGGTCGAGCAGCCGCGCCGTGAACTTCAGGCGGCGGTGCCTCGCCACGAGGCCGCGCTCGATGATGGTCTGGATGAAGCTCACGTCGATGTTGCCGCCGGAGAGGAGGCAGACCGCGCGCTTGTCCTTCACGTCCAGCCTGCCGCTGAGGACCGCGGCCACGGGGGCCGCGCCGGAGGGCTCGACGATCTGCTTGCAGCGCTCCATCAGCAGCAAGATCGCATTGGCGATCTCGTTGTCCGACACGGTGATCACATCGTCGGCATATCGGTTGATGATCGGAACGGTGAGATCGCCCGGCGAGCCGACGGCGATGCCGTCCGCAATGGTGGCGGTGGAGGCGGTGCAGATGCGCTCGCCCGCGCGGAAGCTCCGCGCGATGGCATCGGCCCCTTCGGCCTGTACGCCGATGACGCGGATGCGCGGGTTGACCTGCTTGACGGCGCAGGCCACGCCCGCGAGCAGACCGCCGCCGCCCGCAGGGACGACGATTATGTCGGCATAGGGCAGGTCGGAGAGGATCTCCAGGCCCAGCGTCCCCTGCCCGGCGATGACCTCCGGATCGTTGTAGGGGTGGAGGAAGGCCGCGCCCTCGGCCTCGCAGATGCGGCAGGCCTCGGCGTAGGCCTCGTCGTAACAGCTGCCTGCGAGCACGACCTTCGCGCCGTAGCCCTCGGTGGCCTGCACCTTGGCGATGGAGGCCGTGCGCGGCATGACGATGGTGGCCGGGACGCCGAACTTGCGCGCCGCGCAGGCCACGCCCTGCGCGTGGTTGCCCGCCGAGGAGGCCACCACGGGGCGCCTCTCGCCGCGCTCGATCATCGCGGCGAGCTTGTTGCTCGCGCCGCGGATCTTGAAGGAGCCGGTCTTTTGCCGGTTTTCACATTTGAGATAGATGCGGCCCCCGCTCATATCCGAAAAGGTGGCGGACAGGTCCAGCTCCGTGTGATGCAGGACGGGACGCAGCCGCTCGGCCGCCAGCTCGAACTCCTTGAGCGAGATCGTCGGTTCTGTCATTGCGAACGCACCTTACTTTCTCACGGGGATGATCTCGATCCAGTAGCCGTCGGGGTCCTCGAGGAAATAAAAGCCGCCGGGGACCTTCGGCCTCTGCACCACGCAGCCCATGGCCTCGTGCTTTTGCAGCGAAGCCTCGATATCGTCGGTCATCAGGGCCAGATGGAACTCCTGCTCGCCGAGATCGTAGGGCTCCTTACGGTCGAACAGCCAGGTCAGCTCCAGGCAGAAGCCGGTCTCGCCGTCGCCGAGGAAGACCAGTCGGTAGCTGTCCGTCCGCCGCTCCCGCACGGGGCGCAGACCGAGCGCTTCGTCGTAAAACTTCAGGCTCCGCTCAAGATCGAGGACGTTGAAATTGAAGTGGTCAAAGCGATACACACGCATCCGTCCCTTCCGCTGTTTTTTGTTTATCGTATCATTTTCCCCACCCCTTTGTCAACGAGGAACGCCGCTGTCCCGGGAGGAATAGGATGGGCCAAAACGGGGGTGGTCTGCCATGGGAAAAGACATCGGGCTGCAGGAGCTGGCCGTGGGCGCTTCAGGCGTCGTGACGGCCGTGAGCGCGCGGGGAGAGGCGCGGCGCAGGCTGCTCGAGCTCGGCCTCGCGCCCGGCGCCCGGATCGACTGCGTCGGCTGTTCGCCGGCCGGGGATCCGCGCGCCTACCGCGTCAACGGCGCAGTCCTCTCTCTCCGGCAGAGCAGCGCCGCGGAGATCCGCGTACGGAGGCTCTGCGGCGAGCCCTTCCGCATCCTGCTCTGCGGCAGTCCGAACGTCGGAAAAAGCACGCTCTTCAACGCGCTGACGGGGCTGCGCCAGCATACCGGCAATTGGCCCGGCAAAACCGTGGCGCTCGCGGTCGGGCGCTGCCGGAGCGCACGGCACAGCTATATCGTCGCCGATCTCCCCGGCTGTTATTCCCTCTCTGCCCGTTCGCCCGAGGAGGAGCTCTCGCGGGACGCCCTCCGCAGCGGAGACGCCGACGCCGCCGTAGTCGTCTGCGACGCCTCCTGTCTGACGCGCAGTCTGGAGCTTGCCCTGCAGATCATGGAATGCCGCGAGCGTGTGCTCGTCGTCGTCAATCTTCTTGACGAGGCGGAACGCCGCGGGCTGAAGCTCGATTTGGAGCTGCTGCAGACGCGTCTCGGCGTGCCTGTGATCGGTCTCACGGCGCACGAGCGCGGCAGCCGCGGGGCGCTGCTGGACGCGCTGGATGCGCTGCTGGACGCGCCGCCGCCCGAAACGCCCTTTCGGACGGCTTATCCCGAGGGCTCCGCCTGCTGCCTGTGCGGGGAGAGCGAACAGGCCGAGGGGGCCGCGGAGCTCTGCGCGCGGGCGCGCCGCGAGGCGGCCGCTCAGCTTTGCGACGGCGTATGTCATTTTGAAAACACGGCGCCCGACGCGGCCGACCGACGGCTCGACCGGCTGTTCACAGGTCGATGGACGGCCTGGCCGCTGCTGCTGGCGCTGCTGGCCGCCGTCTTCTGGCTCAGCGCCGTCGGCGCGAACGCCCCTTCCGAATGGCTCGGCCGCCTGCTGTCCTCCTGGGAGGCCCCCCTGCACGGCTTGCTGCTGCGCCTCGGTCTTCCGGAGCGCCTGAGCTCGCTGCTGACGGAAGGCGCATACCGTGTCCTGGCCTGGGTCGTCTCGGTCATGCTGCCGCCGATGGCCGTCTTTTTCCCGCTCTTCACGCTGCTGGAGGAGGCCGGACTGCTCCCGCGCGTCGCCTACGATCTGGACCGGCCCTTTCAGCGCTGCCGCGCCTGCGGCAAGCAGGCGCTGTGCATGATGATGGGGCTCGGCTGCAACGCGGTGGGCGTCACGGGCTGCCGGATCATCGAATCGCGCCGCGAGAGGCTTCTCGCCATGCTCACGAACGCCCTGATCCCCTGCAACGGGCGCTGGCCGCTGCTGATCGCCCTCGCCTCGCTCTTTCTGACCGGCGCGGGCGGCGGTCCGGCGGTCGCGCTGCTGCTGACATGCCTCCTGCTCCTCTCCGTGGGCATGACCTTCCTGCTGACGCGGCTGCTCTCAGCCACGGTCCTGCGGGGCGGCGAGGAGGCCTTTGTTCTTGAGCTCCCTCCCTATCGCCTGCCGCGGCTCGTCAAGGTGCTCACGCGCTCGCTACTGGACCGCACGCTCATCGTGCTCGGGCGCGCCGCCTCGGTCGCAGCGCCGGCCGGCGCGCTGCTGTGGCTCCTCTCGCAGACAGGCGCGGACGGCCACAGTCTCCTGACGCGGCTGTCCGCCCTGCTCGATCCCTTCGGGCGGCTGCTCGGCATGGACGGCGCGATCCTGCTGGCTTTCGTTCTGGCGCTGCCCGCCAATGAGATCGTGCTGCCCACGGCGATGATGATCTACGCCGCCGGCGCCTCGCTTGGTCCCGTCGGCGGCCTCGCGGAGACGGGACAGTTTCTGATCGCACAGGGCTGGACGGCATGGACCGCCGTGTCCGTCATGCTGTTTTCCCTCTTCCACTGGCCCTGCGCCACGACCCTGCTCACGATCCGCCGGGAGAGCGGCTCGCGGCTGTGGACCCTGCTCGCAGCCGTCCTGCCGACGACGCTCGGGACGGCGCTCTGTCTGCTCGTCAATGCTCTGCATCACTTGATCGCATGAATAGAGCGCGTTGCAAAAATGCGAATCTGTCATTGCGAGGCTCCGCCAGGAGCCGCGGCAATCCGTTTTACTCAGTTATGGAGACGGATTCCCACGCAAAAAAAGCCGCCAATGGCGGCTTTTTTGCTCGGAATGACAGGCTGAAATGCGTCTTGCAACGCGCCCTTTTGTATCCGATATTCAGATCAGCTCCAGGATCTCTTCCACGATCCGGTCGGTGGCGTTCGGCACGCCCAGCCCGGCCATGGCCCTCGACATGGCTTTCAGCTGCTCCGGATCGCCGAGCAGACCGCGCACCGTCTCCAGCAGCGAAGCCGCGTCGAACTCGCCCTCCAGCAGCACCTTCGCGCCGCCGGCCTTCTCCAGCACGCGCGCGTTCTTCTCCTGGTGATTGTTCGTCACGTTCGGCGAGGGGACGAGCACGACGGGCTTGCCAATGTAGGTCAGCTCCGCGAGCGTCGAGGCGCCCGCCCGGCAGAGGATCAGGTCCGCCGCCGCCATGACGCGCGGCATGTCGTAGATGTATTCGCGCACGTCCACGCCGTATTCGGCGCAGTCCGGCGCGGTCTCCCGCAGGCGGGCCATAAAGTCCTTATAGTAGCCGCTGCCGATGGAATGGACCAGTCGGAAGTCCCTCGTCTCCCGCAGGAGCGGGATCATCTCACCGATCACGCCGTTCATATGTCCCGCGCCCAGAGAGCCCCAGACCGATACGACCAGCGGCTCGTCCTTCGGCAGGCCGAGCTGTTCCCGGGCCGTCTCCTTCGTATATTTGGCGAATTCGCCGCGCACCGGCGTTCCCGTGACGACCACGCGCTCCGGGTCCTTGTAATGCGCGCGGCTCTCCTCAAAGCCCACCATGATACGGTCGATATGGCCGTCGAGCAGCTTCGTCGTCAGGCCCGGCACGGCGTTGCTCTCGTGCACGAGCGTCGGGATATGCCGCTTCGCCGCCTGCCGGAGCACCGGATAGCATACATAGCCGCCCGTTCCGATCACGACGTCCGGCTTGAACTCCCGGAGGATGCGGTCGGTCTGGTGCATGGAGACCGCCACGTTCTCCAGCGTCTTGATGTTGTGCAGCAGCGCCTCGGCGCTGTGCCCGCGGCTGATGTTGGTGACGGGCAGCGGACGGATCTCATAGCCCTCGCGCGGGACGAGCTGCATCTCCATCTTCCCCTCCGCGCCGGCGAACAGGATCTCGCAGTCCGGCATGAGCTCGCGGAGCCTTCCGGCCACCGCGACGGCGGGATTCACATGCCCCGCGGTCCCGCCGCAGGTGAATAAAAATCTCATATCTATATCCCTTCCTTGCAGCCTTCCCTTTTGGGTGAAGGCGGCGCGGGACGCGCCGAATGAGGGGCGCCGCCGCTTTAATCCGTTTTCAGCACGTCGCGCGAGGCGCTCAGCACGATGCCCATCTCAAACAGCTGGATCAGCAGCGCCGTTCCGCCGTAGCTGAAAAAGGGCAGCGAGATGCCCGTACAGGGCAGCAGGTTCGTCACCACCGCGACATTCAGGAACACCTGCAGCGCCAGCAGTGTCGTGATCCCGGCGCAGACCAGGCAGTTGAAACGCTCGCGGCAGTGCAGGGCGATCCAGTAGCCGCGCAGGATGAGCATGGCGAAAAGCAGCACGATCAGCGCCGCGCCGATGAAGCCCAGCTCCTCGCAGACCACGGAGAAGATGAAATCGTTGTGCTCCTCCGGCAGAAACAGATACTTCTGCCGGCTTGCCCCGAGCCCGAGGCCGCTCAGTCCGCCCGAACCGATCGAATAGAGCGACTGTACGATCTGATAGCCCTCGTCCGAGGAGCTGGCAAAGGGGTCCCGCCAGGTGACGATGCGGCTCGAGGCATAGGGAAAGAAGGTCAGCAGCACGGCCAGTCCTCCCCCGGCCGCGGCTCCCAGCGCCGCGAAATAGCCGATCGGCACGCCGCCGAGGAACAGCATCGCGCCGCCGACGGCGAGCAGGATGACGGAGGCGGAGAAATGCGGCTCCAGGATCAGCAGCCCGACGAGCGCGGCGAGGATGCCCAGAAAGGGCAGCACGCCGTGGCGGAAGCTGTGCATCCGGCTCCGGTAGCGGCAGATGAGCGCGGCAAAGCTGAGGATGACCGCGAGCTTGGCCAGCTCCGAGGGCTGCAGCGTCAGCCCGCCCACGCCGAGCCAGCGGCGCGAGCCGTTGGCCTTGACGCCGACAACGGGCACCAGGAGCAGCAGGACGAGCGTCACGAGCAGAAAGGGCAGCGTGTAGCGCCGGTAAAAGCCCATCGGCAGCCGCGAGGCCAGCAGCATCGCGCCGAAACCGGCCAGCGCGAAGAAAAGCTGCCGGACAAAGTAATACGCGCCGTTGCCGCCGGTGATATGCCCCGGGTCGTAGTAGGCGCGCGGAAAACTCGCGGACAGGACCATCACGACGCCGAGCGCGAGCAGCAGCACGACCGTCAGGAAAAACGGCAGGTCGAAGGGCGCGCGGCGCTGACCGGGGGTATAAGCAACGGAGAGGCGGGCGCCGTCATATTGCACGAACCCACCTCCCCGTTTGCTTCATATCAGATGCCGTAACGCTGGAACACCCATAAAAAGGATATGATGCAGAAGAACAGAGATATGCCTCCGAAGAGGAAAAACAGTTCTTTTTCTTTCCACTTTTTTCCCGTCCAGCCGCCCATCTCCAGATGGTGGTGGAAGGGGGCCATGCGGAACACGCGCTTTCCGTGGGTGAGCTTGAAATAGCAGACCTGGATGATGTCCGACAGCGTCTCGATGATGAAGAGGACGCCGACCGACAGCAGGATCAGCGGCATGTCGTAGGCAAAGGCCATCGCGGCGATCGCCCCGCCCAGAAACAGCGAGCCCGTATCGCCCATGAAGACCTTGGCCGGGTTGAAATTGTAAACAAGGAAGCCCGCCAGACCGCCGAGCATGGCGGAGGCGAAGATCCCCTGCTCGAGATACTCTTCGCCCCAGGCGAAGCTCACCGCCGCGAAAAACAGGCACACCGGGATGGAGGTGCCGGTCGCCAGCCCGTCCACGCCGTCGGTGATGTTGACGGCGTTGACCGTGCCGACGATGACGAAAGCGGCAAAGGTGAAATACAGCCATTCCGGCAGCGGGATCGTATGGCCCGTGAAGGGCACATAGAGGTTCGGCCGCACATGGCCGAACATGCGCATCAGCAGCACGAACACGAGCGCCGCCGTCAGCTGCAGCAGGAACTTCCTGCTCGCGGTCAGGCCGAGGTTCTGCTTGTTCTTGATCTTTTCCCAGTCGTCAAGAAAGCCGATCGCGCCGAAGACCATGGCGAAGAGCAGCACGAAGATGTGCACATAGCGGCCGCGGAGCATGCTGGGGAAACCCACGGTCAGGCACACGAGCAAGACCGCGAGGATGAACATCACACCGCCCATGGTGGGGGTGCCGCTCTTGGACTGGTGCCAGTCCACCTCGCTCTTGATCTGCTGCCCCGCCTTCTGACGCCGCAGCCAGGGGATATAGTATTTTCCGAAAGCTGTGGAGATCAGAAACGCCAGGATACAGGCGCATATCAGCTTGATGGTCATTGCATCTTCCTCATCTCAAGGGCGGCCGCCACGATCTCGCGCTCGTCCATATGGCGCTTTTCGTGCCCGACGACCTGATAATCCTCATGGCCCTTGCCGGCCAGAAGGATCACGTCTCCGCTGCGGGCGTTCATGATCGCCCAGCGGATGGCCTCTTCGCGGTCGCAGATCACCCTGACGGTGTTTTTTCTCTTGTCGATCCCCGCGAGGATCTCCCGGATGATCTCCTCCGGCTCCTCGGTGCGGGGGTTGTCGCTCGTGACGATGCAGAGATCCGAATTCGCCGCGGCGATGGCGCCCATGATCGGCCGCTTGGCGCGGTCGCGGTCGCCGCCGCAGCCGAACAGGACGATCAGCCTGCCGCGCGTCACGGGGCGGAGCGTTTTCAGCGCCTTTTCCAGCGCGTCCGGCTTGTGGGAATAGTCGATGATGACGCTGTAGTCCCCGTCGGTCGGCACGGTCTCCATCCGGCCCTTGACGCCGTGGGCCGTGGAGAGCGCGGCCGCGCAGTCCGAAAGGCCGATCCCGAGGCTGAGGCAGGCCGCGAGCACGCTCAGCGCGTTATATACAGAGAAGATACCCGGAATAGACAATTTTGTCAAGGCCAAGTCTTCGCCGCTCACGGCGGCGAAGCGGACGCCGGAGGCGCTGAGGCGGATGTCCTTCGCCGTCAGGTCCGCGTCGTTGCGCTCGGCGGAGTAGGTCCTGAGCGGGCAGCGCGCGCCCTCGCTCATGAAGGCCGCCCGCGCATCGTCCAGATTGATCCAGCCCTCGCGGCACTGAGAAAAGAGCCTGCGCTTGGCCGCCGCATACTCCTCCATCGTGCCGTGCAGATCCAGATGATCCTGCGAGAGATTGGTGAACACGCCCACGTCGAAGGTGATCCCGGCCACGCGCTCGAGCGCGAGCGAGTGGGACGAGACCTCCATCACCACATGGCTGCAGCCCTCGTCGGCCATACGCCGGAAGAGCTTGTGCAGCTCATAGCTCTCGGGCGTGGTGTGCTCCGTGTGCAGCAGCTCGTCGCCGATCATGTTGCCGTTCGTACCGATCAGGCCGACCTTGGCGTCCAGCGTCTCCTCCAGAACATGCTTGAGGAGCTGGGTCGAGCTGGTCTTGCCGCTGGTGCCCGTAAAGCCGATGAGCTTCATCCCGCTCGCCGGATCGCCGAAGAAATCCCGGCTGGCGAGCGCAAGCGCACAGCGGCAGTCCTCGACCTGGACATAGGGCGTGCCGTCGGCGGGCGGGACCTCGCAGAGCACGGCCCGCGCGCCCTTTTCGACCGCAGCGGGGATGAAGCGGTGCCCGTCGGCGGTGAAGCCCTTCCAGGCCGCGAACAGGTCTCCCGGCTGCGTGACGCGGGAATCGTAGCTGATGCCCGTGATCTCCGTCTCGGGATCGGCCGTCATGGATACGATCTGCAGATCGCGGATGATCTCTCTCAGTTTCATATGTCAATACCTTCCCAGCATCGAATCGTCCTCGCTGACGAGCGTGACTTCCACGACGCTGCCGTGCCCCAGCGGCGTCCCCGCGGCGAGGTTCTGCGTGCTCACGCGCTGCCGCAGCGGGTCGTACACAGGGCTTCTCGTTTGGATGAACAGGCCGAGCCGGGACAGGGCGTCCCGCGCCTCCCGGTAGCTCATGCCGTTCAGATCCGGCAGGCTCTCCTCCCCGGGCGAGGGCTCGGCGTCATAATACAGGATCACCTGGCTGCCGGCGGCGATCTCCGCGCCCGGCGCCGGGAGCTGGCGCGTCACGCGCTCTCCCCCGCCGACGCTGCGGCTGTCCAGCCCCGCTTCCCGCAGGGCCTGCGCCGCCTCCGACGGGCTCAGACCGACAAGCTGCGGCACCGCCGCGTCGCGCAGGGCCATATCCGCCTCATCGAGCGCTGGCTCGACGCCCAGATACGGCAGGATGTCGGCCATCATCGCGCCGACGACGGGCGCGGCCATCTGGCCGCCGCTGATATACACGCCGGACTTGGTCGAGGGCGTGTCGAGAAAGGCCAGGATGGCGATCTGCGGATCGTCCGCCGGGGCGAAGCCGATGAAGGAGACGATGTACTCCTTCTGCCCCGTCTGAGCTTCCAGGCTGACCTTTTCGCTCGTGCCGGTCTTGCCGCCGATCCGATAGCCGGCGACGGCCGCGTTCCGGCCGGTCCCGTCGTTAGGATCGCCCACGACCTGCTCCAGGATCGCCCGGACTGTCGCGGAGGTCTCCTCGCTGAGCACGCGCCGCCGTACCGTCGGCTGCCGCTCGCTGACGACCGTCCCGTCCGGGGCGAGGATCTGCCGCACCACAAAGGGCTGCATGAGCTCCCCGCCGTTGACGCAGGCGCTGACCGCCGTGATGAGCTGCAGAGGCGTGATGGTAAAGGTCTGCCCGAAGGAGGCGGCCGCCAGCTGCGACTGGTTTTTCTCCGCGGTGAAGACGCTGCGGCTCCACCAGATGCTGCCGCTCTCGCCGTAGAGATCGACGCCCGTGGTCGCCGTCAGGCTCGCGTCCGGATCGTCGCTCAGCTCCAGGAAGCCGAAGGCGTCGCAGTAGCGGTAAAAGGTCTCCGCGCCGACGCGGCGGCCGATGTTGACGAAGGCCACGTTGCAGCTGTGCTGCACGGCCTGGGTCAGCGTCTGGGAACCGTGGCCCCCGTCCTTCCAGCAGCGGATGGGCTTCGTGCGGCCGGTCACGTTGACCGTCCCGCCGCAGTAAAAGCTGTCGCCGAGGCCGACCGCCCCTTCCTCCAGCGCCATGGCGAGCGTGATGATCTTGAAGGTGGAACCTGGCTCGTAGGTGTCTGAAAGCGCCTTGTTGCGCCATTGCCGCGCCTGCGCCGCGGCCAGCAGCGCCTGTGCTTCCTCCGGGCTCGCCGCCGCGTCGACCGCAGCCTGCGCCTCCGGGCTCACGGCCAGGAAATCGTTCAAATCATAATTGCCCAGCGAAGCCATAGCGAGGATCGCGCCGGTGTTCACATCCATGGCGATCGCGCCGGCTCCGTTGAGCGCGTCATAGTCCTCGACAGCCTGTCGAAGACGTTTTTCCACATAATACTGGATGGTCGCGTCGATCGTCGTGACCAGATCGCAGCCGTCCTGCCCCGGGCGATAGTCCTCGAACTGCTCGAAGAGCAGCTCCGTGCCGAAGGCGTTGGTCATGCGGAGGCTGCGCCCCGCCGTGCCGGAGAGCGCCTCGTCGTAGCGGGCCTCGATCCCCTCCAGGCCGGTGTTGTCCGTCCCCACGAAGCCGATCAGATGGCAGGCCAGTGCGGAGTTCGGATAATAGCGCTTCGTATCCGGCTCCAGCCGCACGCCGCGCAGATGGTGCTCCTTTTTGAAGGCGCGCACGGCGTCGGCCTGCTCCCGCTCGATCTTGCGGGCGGCCGTCACATACCAGGAGCCGCTGCGCCCGGTCTTTTCGTAGAGCTCGTCGTAATCGAGCCCCAGGATCTCGGACAGGCCGGCGGCGATCAGCGCGCGGTCCTCGCCGTACTGCTCGATCTCGGCCGGGCTGAGATAGACGTTGTCCACCGAAGCGCTGACCGCCAGCACCCGCCCTTTGGCGTCATAGATCGTGCCGCGGGAGGCCGAGCCCGGCGCTTCGCGCAGCTGCTGGCCGATCGCCAGGTTTTCATAGAAGTCGTGGTCGATGATCTGCAGGCGGTAGAGCCTCGCCAGCAGCAGGGCCGCCGAGCCGACGCCGAAAAGCAGCATCAGCACGAGGATCCTGCGCAGCATCTGCCGGGTCGGGGCGGAGGCCGCCGGCGCGGCCGTCTTCTGGGAAACGGACATGGCATGCTCCTTCTCGATAAGCTTTGTACAGCATATTCCCCGGCTTATCTCTTCTTGCCATATCCCTGTCTGTTTATCTTCCGAGCTCCACGATCTGATCGCTGCGGCAGGGCTGCATGCCCAGCTCCTGCAGCGCGTAGCGCTCGAGCGTTTCCAGATCGACGCGGCTCTCGCATTGCGCGAGCAGGATCTCGTTTTCCGTTTTCAGCGCGGCGATCTCTGCTTTCATGGCCGCGGCGCGGTCGTTGACCTCCGTCATGCGCAGCGCGTACAGCAAGCTCAGCACCAGCAGCAGCGCGGATACGCTCAGGCTGACCGCGCGAAACAGCGCGCCCAGCCGCTTTTCCTTCCGCGTCATACTCTCTCTGCCACGCGCAGCTTCGCGCTGCGGCTGCGCGGGTTCTGCTCGATCTCCTCCGCCGTGGGGAGGATGGGCTTTCGGGTGACGCTCCTGAGCGTGCGGACGAAGCCGCAGGTGCACACCGGGGCCTCGCGCGGGCAGGTGCAGCCGTTTTCCCGCGCGGCGATCCCCTGCTTGACGATCCGGTCCTCCAGTGAATGAAAGCTGATGACGCAGAGCCGCCCGCCGACCCTGAGACGGTCGGGCGCCGTTTCCATCATCCGCGCGACCGCGCCCAGCTCGTCGTTGACGGCGATGCGGATGGCCTGGAAGCTGCGCTTGGCCGGGTGCTGCTTTTCCCGCAGCGCGGCGGCCGGCATGGCGCCCTTGATGAGCGACACCAGCTCCTGCGTCGTCTCGACGGGCTTTTCGGCGCGCGCCGTGACGATTGCGCGGGCGATCCGCCGGGCGTAGCGCTCCTCGCCGTAATCCCAGAGGATGCGGCTCAGCCGCTCCTCCGGCCAGGTATTGACCAGCTCATAAGCGCTCAGGCTCTCGCCGGCGTCCATGCGCATATCCAGCGGCGCCTCCCCCATATAGGAAAAACCCCGCTGTATCTCGTCCAGCTGAGGAGACGACACACCGAGGTCAAAGAGCATCCCGTCCACCGACGCGATCCCCAGAGAATCCAGGATCTCGGCTGCGTCGGCAAAATTGCCGTGCACCAGGCGGACCTTCTCTCCGAAGGGCGCGAGCCTGCGGCCGGCGCGCTCGATCGCGGTCTCGTCCCGGTCGATGCCGACGAGCAGGCCGGTGGTGAGCCGGGAGGCGATCTCAAAGGAGTGGCCGCCGAGGCCGAGCGTCCCGTCGAGATAGATCCCCTCCGGCCGTATATTCAGATTGTCGATACATTCCTGCAGCAATACAGAAACATGGCGCGCTTCCTGCATCAGAACTCCAGCTCCTCCATCGCGGCGGCGATGTTTTCCGGCGTGGCCTCCGCCGCGAACACGGCGGCCCAGGCCTCGCTGTCCCACAGCTCCGCGTGGTTGTTGCAGCCGACGACGGTCACGTTTTTGGTAAAGCCCGCATAGTCCCGGAGCTTCTGCGGGATCAGGGCGCGCCCCTGCGCGTCCAGCTCGCAGCGGGCGGCCTGCGCGAACAGCGGGCGCATGCGGCGTTGCTTGACATAGGGCATGGCGCCGACCTTCTCCGAGAAGGCCCGCCAGTTTTCGGCGCTGTAAGCGCAGAGGCAGCGGTCCATGGACAGCGTGAGGTAGAACACCTCGCCCAGCTCGTCCCGGAGCTTGGCGGGAATGAACAGCCGCCCCTTGTTGTCCAGCGTGTGCTGGTATTCGCCCGTCATGGATCTCGCCTCCGCTTCTCTGTTTGTCCCCACCATTTTGCACCACTTTTACCCACTTTGCTCTTTCATTATAGGTGTCCGCCGCTCAAAAAGCAAGAGAAATCTTTTGTCATTTTTTGCTTTTCGGCTCCCTTTCCGGAAACCACAAGATATGCAAAAACCGGCCGCCGGAAGACACAAATCTGCTCTCCCGGCGGCCGGTCAAAGGCCTATGTATGTTACTCTTCCTCGGCGCTCTCCTGCTTCGGCGGCTGCGCGGCGCTCTTCGCGGCGCCCGCGGCGTTGAAGGCGCTGTGCGAGCTGCGCAGCGCGCTGAGCGCGGCGCTGACGCCCTGCTCGGCCTGGCGCATCATATCGTCCACATAGTCGCTGGCCAGACGGCGCAGCTCGCTGGACTTGGCCTCGGCGGAGGCGATCATCTCGGCGCTGCGGGCCTTGGCCACACGCACGATCTCCTGCTCCTCGACCATGGTGCGGGCCTTCTCCTCGGCGCTCTTGCGCAGGGCCTCGGCCTCGCGCTTGGCGTTGCCGATGAACTCGTCCCGCGCCGCGACGAGGCGCTTGGCCTCGGCGAGAGCCGTGGGGAGGTTGGCCTTGACGTCGTTGATGATCTCGATGGCCTTGTCCCGCTCGATGATGCACTTGTCGTTGCCCAGAGGAACGCCCCAGGCCTCCGTGACCATGTTATAGAGAATATCCAGCAGCGCGATGATATCGTTGTTGTTATCCATGATTCGGCCTCCATTGCTTTGCTTTTTCTTCTATCTCTTTTTTGAGTTCGTCGGGCACCAGGCCGGTGAGATCCGCGCCGTAGCGCGCCATCTCGCGCACCACGGAGGAGCTCAGGAAGGTGTACTTCCCGCTGGCCGTCAGAAACATCGTCTCGAGCTGGGGGTTAATGTTCTTGTTGATGAGATCCATCTGGAACTCGTATTCAAAGTCGGACGCGGCGCGCAGGCCCTTGACGATCACGGCCCCCTCGTAGCGGCGGGCGTATTCGGCCAGCAGGATGTCCGATGTGTCCACAGTCACATTGGGATAGCGCTCGCAGGCGCGGCGCGCCATGTCCGCCCGCTCTTCTATGGAGAACATGGGCGAGGACTTGGAGGAATTGACCATGATGCAGACGATCACCCGGTCGAAGATCTTGCTGCAGCGGCGGATGATGTTCAGATGGCCAAGGGTGATCGGGTCAAAGCTGCCCGGGCAGATGGCTGTCCTCATCCCTTTTCGGTCTCCTCTCCGTCCTTCGTGTACACAGTCAGCTTCACCTTGCCGTAGCGGTATTCCTTCCGCTTCCGGTAGGGCGCGTCCAGCTCCGGCAGCGCCTGTTCGCGGCGCGCCTCACAGACGATTATACCACCTTCCGACAAGTTGTCAACCGATTTGATCGTGTCCAGCACCGGCGCGTAAAGCCCCGCGTCGTAAGGCGGATCGACGAAAATGAGGTCGTACACGCCGCCCTCGCGCAGGCAGCTCAGCGCGTCCTGCTGCCGCACCTCGGCCGTCAGGCCGCAGGTCTTCAGGTTCTCCCGCACGATGCGCACGGCCTCGCGGTCGGCGTCGACGAAGAGGGCGCTTTTCGCGCCGCGGCTGAGCGCCTCGATCCCGAGCTGGCCGGTGCCGGCGAAGAGGTCGAGCACGCGCCGCCCCTCGATATCGAACTGCAGGATGTTGAACAGCGCCTCCTTGACGTTGTCGGTCGTGGGGCGGATGTCATAGGTCTCCGGCGTTTTCAGTCTTCTGCCCCGGGCGCTTCCCGTGATGACTCGCATGCGGCGCTCTCCTCCTCTCTGTGGAAAAACTCGTAGACCGCTTTCGCGGTGTTCTTCGATACGACGGCGCAGAGCGCCTCTTCGCTCGCCTCGCGGATCGCGCGCACGGATTTGAAGGCGCGCACGAGCTCGTCGCGCCGCCTGGGCCCGACGCCGGGGATCTTGTCGAGGCTCGAGCCGTAAGCCTCCTGGCGCAGCAGGCGCTGGTACTCGACGGACCAGCGGTGCGTCTCCTCCTGGATATTGCCCACAAGGGCGAAGACCGCGGGATTGCTCTGGATGCCGATCTCGCGTCCGCCGGAGGTGACGAGCGCGCGCGTGCGGTGCCGGTCGTCCTTGACCATGCCGAAGACCGGCAGCTCCAGCCCGAGCTCGCGCAGCGCCTCCTCGGCCACGGCCGCGTGCCGCTCGCCGCCGTCGATGAGCAGCAGATCCGGCAGCGGGGAAAAATGCTCGTCCCCGTCCAGATAGCGCTGAAAGCGGCGCTGCACGGCCTGGCGCATGCTGGCGTAGTCGTCCTGCTGCCGCAGCTCGCGGATGCGGAAGCGGCGGAAATCCTTCCGGACCGGTTTCCCGTCGACGTGCACGGTCATCCCGGCGACGATGCCGCTGTCCTTGAGGTTGGAGATGTCGAAGGCCTCGATGCGCCGGGGGAAGTTTTCGAGTTCCAGCGCCTTCTGCAGCCATTCGAGCGTCTTGCTGCGGCGCTGCGCGGCGGTGGTGCGGCGCAGGATCTCCTCGCGCGCGTTGACCGACGCGCTCTCGACAAGGCGCAGGCGCTCGCCGCGCTTGGGCGTTTCGAGGTGGACCCGGCGGCCGCCCTGCTCGTTGAGCAGCGTCTCCAGCTCCTCCCGGTCCTCGATCTCGCAGGGCAGGAGGATCGTCTTCGGCAGCGCGCCGCTGCGCGCCGCGTAATATTGCCGCACCAGGCCGGATACGGCCTCCGCGTCCTCCTCCAGCGGCTCGTCGAGCATTTCCGCGTCCTTCCCCGCCAGATCCCCGTCGATGAAGTGCAGCACCGTGAAGCAGCTCTTCGCGCCGCGGCAGAAGCCGACGGCGTCCGTATCGGCAAAGACGGTGGAGATCACGCGCTGGCGGTTGGCCAGCTGCGCGATGGCGCGCAGCCGGTCGCGCAGCTCGGCGGCGACCTCGAAGCGCAGATCCTCCGCCGCCTGCTCCATCTGCTGCGTCAGCTGCGCGATCAGCTCCTCGCTCTTGCCGTCGAGGATCAGCACGGCCTGCTCCATGCGGCGGCGGTAGTCCTCGGCGGAGCTCCCCTCGCGGCACCAGCCGGCGCAGGCGCCCATGTGATAGTTGAGGCAGGGCCGCTCCTTCCCGATATCGCGCGGGAAGCGGCGCGAACAGTCCGGCAGCAGCAGCGCCTTGGACACGGTGGAGATGATCTCTCTCGTCTGGCCGCGGCCGCCGTAGGGGCCGAAATAGCGGGCCCCGTCCTTCCCGGCGCGGGAGACGATGCTCATGGCCGGGTAGTCGCTTTTCATATCCACGCGGACGAAGGGATAGCCCTTGTCGTCCTTGAGCAGGATGTTGTAGTGGGGCTTGTGGCGTTTGATGAGCGAGTTTTCCAGCACCAGGGCTTCAAACTCGCTGCCGGCCACGATGACGTTGAAATCCGCCACCTTTTCCACCATGGCGGCCACCTTGGGCAGATGCTCGCCGTGGAAATAGCTGCTCACGCGGTTTTTGAGCTTTTTGGCCTTCCCGACGTAGATCACCTCGCCGTGCGCGTCGAGCATGATGTACACGCCCGGGAGCAGCGGCAGCTTATTAGCTTTTTCGCTCAGAGTTTCCGGCATGGTCTGGCTCCCTTTATACCGTTTCCGTTTCTTCCTTCTTTTGCCCGAACACCGTCCAGACGGTGATGGAACAGATCACGATCACCGCGCCGACGAGCGCGAAGAGGCCGGGCCGCTCGCCGTCGAAGAGGAAGACCCAGACCGGGTTGAGCAGCGGCTCGAGCGCGCTCAGCAGCGAGCAGGCCAGCGGCGGGCAGTTCTCCGCCGCCTTCGCGTAGAGGATATACGAGACGCCGAGCTGAAAGACGCCCAGCACCAGGATGCTGATGACCGCCGTCCCCGTGAAAACGGGCTTCGTCAGGAAGACGAAGGGCAGCCCGACGAGGAAGGTGAAGCACTGGCCGATCAAAATCGCGCTGAAGCGCTCCTCGCCGCGGATCTCGCCCACCATCATGAACATCCCCGCCATGAACATCCCGGAGGCGATGGCAACGAGATTTCCCAGCACATAGCCGGGCGCGAGGCTGTCGAAGAAAAACAGCGCGATCCCCAGGAGCGTGAACAGCACGACCGCGAGATCCGCGCGGCGGATCCGCTGCTTCAGGAAGAGCGCGGAGAACACGACGATGAACACCGGCGCGACGAACTGCAGCACGATGGCGTTGGCCGCCGTGGTGAGCTTGTTGGCGCAGGCAAAGCACAGATACACGCAGCCCGTCATCACGCCGGCCTTCAGCGTGCGCGGCGTGACGCTCGGCCGGATACGGCGCAGAAGCATGTAGGCGGCGATCGTCAGCCCGGCAATCAGGCTGCGCAGGCTCGCCACTGCGAAACCGTTCCACGGGAGAAGTTTCATAAAGATGCCGGCGATGCTCCAGAGCGCCGCGCACAGGAGCATTTCCAGCGTGGCTTTCGTTTTGTCACTCATAGGATACCCAACTCAATAAAACTTGAAAAAGGGGATGTGCATGGCTGCACATCCCCTGTTCAGCTTTTCCGCAGTCAGATCACTCGGAAAAATCAGCGTCGATCAGCGCGGAGAGCATCTCGATCGCCTCGTTCTCGTCGGCGCCGTCGGCAATGATGGTGACCGGCGTGCCCTTGACGATGCCGAGGGACAAAACGCCCAGCAGGCTCTTGGCGTTGACGCGTCTGTCTTCCTTCTCCACCCAAATGCTGCTCTTGAACTCGTTGGCCTTCTGAATGAAGAACGTCGCGGGTCTGGCGTGGAGACCCACCTGATTATTGATGACAACCTCTTTGCTGACCATAGTCGCCTCTCCTTTATTTCAAACAAGAATGTACCAATTCGTACGCACTATACCTTATCAAATTTTAAGACAATCGTCAACCGCGTTTCTGCTGTTTCGTTGTTTTTCACATTTCTTTCCACAGCGCCGCAGCTTTTTTATTTCAGTTCGACAACAGTCACGCCGGTCTCTCCCTCGCCGTAGCGGCCGAGGCGGAAAGACTTGACCTGCTTGTTTTTCCGCAGCATCTGCTGGATGGCCTCGCGCAGTACGCCGGTGCCCTTTCCATGGATGATCCGCACGCTCGAAAGCCGCGCCATAACGGCGTTGTCGAGATATCGCTCCGCGGCCAGAACGGCCTCCACGGCCTCCATCCCGCGCAGGTCGATCTCCGGAGAAAGGCCTGCGCTGCGCAGCGTCGCGCCGCCGGAGGCGCTCTGCTTCGGCTTCGGGGCGCTCTCGCCCTCGAGCAGCAGCACCTCGTCCTCCTTCGCCGTCACGGTCATGATCCCGGCGCGCAGCGTCAGCGTCCGGTCGGGAGAGACGGCGGTGACGCTGGCCTTGACGCCCATGGACTTGATCTGCACCGTGTCGCCCACCTGCACGGGCCGCGCGGATTTCCTGTCTTCCGCGGGCGCGGCGGGCGCGGGGCGCAGCTCCTCCTCCGCTTTGTTCAGGCGGCGGCGCAGCTCGCTGCGCGCCTCGTTGATACGCTGCGTGTCCTCTTCCTCGTTGGCGCGCCGGCGCATCTCGTCGAGCTCGCGGAAGGTGTCCTCCGCGGCGGAGCGCGCCTCGTCGAGCAGCCGCTCAGCCTCGCGCCGCGCCTTCTGGTCGGCCTTTTCCAGCCTGACCTCGAGCTCCGCGCGCAGGAAGGAGGCCTTTTTCGCGTTCTCCTCGGCCTCGCGCAGCTTCTTCTGCGCCTCCGTGCGCTCCTTTTCGAGCTGCAGGCGCGTCTGCTCCAGCTTCTCGATGGTGGCCTCGAAGCTCGCGCTCTCGGTGCCGACGCGGCCTCTGGCCTCGTTGATGATCTTCTCGTTCAGCCCGAGGCGGCGGGAGATCGCAAAGGCGTTGGACTTGCCGGGGATGCCCACAAGCAGCCGGTAGGTCGGCCGCAGGGTCTCCACGTCGAACTCGCAGGAGGCGTTCTGCACGCCCGGCTCGTTCGTGGCGTAGACCTTGAGCTCGGCATAGTGCGTGGTGGCGGCGATCATGGCGCCGCGCTGCCGCGCGTATTCGATGATGGCGATGGCCAGAGCGGCGCCCTCGGTGGGATCGGTGCCGGCGCCGAGCTCGTCGAACAGGAGCAGCGAATCCCCGCCGCACTCGTCGAGGATGCTGACGATGTTCGTCATGTGCGCCGAGAAGGTCGACAGGCTCTGCTCGATGCTCTGCTCGTCGCCGATGTCCGCGAGGATATGCCCGAACACGGGAAGAGCGCTGCCGTCGGCCGCGGGGATGTGCAGCCCGCACTGGTTCATGGCCGCGAGCAGGCCGATCGTCTTGAGCGAGACCGTCTTGCCGCCGGTGTTCGGGCCGGTGATGACCAGGGTGTCGAAGGCGTCGCCGAGTTCGACGTCGATGGGCACGGCCTTCGCCGGGTCGAGCAGCGGATGGCGCGCCCTGCGCAGCACGATCCCCTCGGTATCCAGGCTCGCCGGCTGCGCGTCGAGCTTGTAGGAAAGCTTGGCTTTGGCGAAGATCAGATCGAGCTTGACGAGGCAGTCGTAATCGGAGTCGATATCGTCCCGGTGCTCGGCGCAGTCGGCCGAGAGCTCGGCGAGGATGCGCTCGATCTCGAGCTTTTCCTTGGCCGCGAGCTCGCGCAGCTCATTGTTGGCCTTGACGGCGGCCATCGGCTCGATGAAAAGCGTCATGCCGGTGGCGGAGATGTCGTGCACCAGTCCCGGCACCGCGCCCTTGTGGTCGGCCTTCACCGGCACGACGAAGCGGTCGGAACGCATGGTGATGATCGGCTCCTGCAACGCCTTGGCGTAGGAGGGCGAGGAAATGATCTTCTGCAGCGCGTCGCGCGCCCGGGCCGCGGCCGCGCGCATCTGGCGGCGGATATTCGCCAGGTCGGGCGAGGCGGCGTCCGCGATCTCATCCTCGCCGAGGATGGAGGTGAAGATCTTCTCTTCCAGGAACTTGTTGGCGTGCAGGGCATGGAAGAGATAGTCGATGGAGGTCTTCCCCACGCTGTCGTCCGCGAGATAGCCGCGCACGAGCCGCGCGCACTGGAGCACGCGGGCGATATCCAGCAGCTCCCTGGTGTTGAGCGCGCCGCCCAGGTCCGCGCGGGACAGCGAAGAGCGCACGTCCTTCACGCCGGAGAAGGAGGGGCTGCCGCGCACGACCATCATGGTCTTGGCGGCGCTCGTCTCGTCCAGACGGCGCTGCACCTCCGCTTTGTCCGAGGACGGAGCGAGCGCGAGCGCCTGCTCCTTGGCCGTCTCGCCGACCGCCTGCTGCGAGAGCATGCCGAGCACGGCGGGCAGCTCCAGCGTCTGGAGGGATTTTTCAAAAAATGTCATGGTTCTGTCCTCTTCAAAGGCATGATCCGAGACGGCTCATGCCTCATTCTATGTTCTGAAGCCTGACTTGCTTATAGTAATCCAGCGTGCCGAAGCGGCGCTCGGTCTGCCGCAGGAGATAGCTCTCCGCAACGGCGGCGAGCGCGGAGGCGCCCTCGTCCCCCAGCGAGAAGGACAGGAGCTTTTTCGCCGGAGCGGAGGAGATATAGCGCATGGCGGCAAGCGCCTCGCCGCCCAGCGGCAGCGTGCCGCCGCCGTGCGGACAGGTCCGGCAGTAGACCCGGCCGTCCGACGGGTGGAACACGGGGTCCCGCGGCTCACCGCCGCAGCAGGCGCAGGCCGTCAGGTCCGGCGCGTAGCCGGACAGGCACATGAGGCGCAGCTCGAAAGCGGCCTTGATGAGCCGCGCTTCGCAGAGGCCGCGGCTGAGCGCGTATAGCGAGTTGAGGCCGAGCTGCATGAGCTCCGCGTCGGGCTCGTCCTCCACGCTCAGCGCCTCCAGGCACTCGGCAAAATAGCTGCCGAGCGCGAAGGCCTCCAGGTCGGTCCGCAGCCCGTCGAAGCCCTCGAGGACGCTCGCCTCGTTCACGGTCCACTTGCCCTTGTTGGCAAAAAGCGTCATCTCCGCGTAGGTCAGCTGCTGCGTGGCCGCGCCCGTCCGGCTCGACTTGCGCAGCGCCCCGCGCGCCTTGGCCGTGAGCTTGCCCTCCTCGGCGCTCAGGAGCGTGAGGATGCGGTCTGCCTCCTTATAGCGCACCTCGCGCAATACGAGGGCTTTGATCGTTTTGAACATTTATGTATCCCAGCTCCCGCAGGGCGGAGCCGAAGCTCCGGCCTGTCTCTCTATTCCGACCGCTCCGCATCCTCTGCCGACCGATACAGCAGATAGACCACCGGGTCGCCCGTCTCGGCGAAAACGCGCCAGAACTCGCTGCTTTTCATATCGATCACCTCTGCTCTTAGTGTTTGCCGTACAGAGGCGTTTGTTCGATAGCAAATATAGGTATTCGGAAAAATCAGAGTTTGCAGGGGCGTTTAAATTGGATGATGCAGGGGGCGATGCCTTCATCGCCCCGCATGAACAGGTATATTTTTCCGCGGGCCGATGAGGGCATCGGCCCCTACGGTCAAAAACCAACGCCTTGCCAAACTCCCGTTTTCCGCCCTTAGTCGTTCCGATAACCGAAGTTTCTGAGCTGGGCGAGCGAGTCGCGCCAGTTTTCCTTGACCTTCACCCAAGTCTGCAGATAGACCTTCGTGCCGAGGAAGTCCTCGATATCCGTGCGGGACAGCTCGCCGATCTTTTTCAGCATCGCGCCCTTCTTGCCGATGATGATGCCCTTGTGGCTGTCCTTCTCGCAGTAGATCGTCGCCTCGATCTCCACGACGCCGTCTTCGCGCTCCGTAAAGCGCGTGATCTCCACCGCCGTGCCGTGCGGGATCTCCTTGTCGAGACACTTCAGGAGCTTTTCGCGCACGAGCTCGGCGCAGATCTGCCGCTCGGGCTGGTCCGTGATCATGTCGTCCGGGAAATAGTGCGGGCTCTCGACGGCGAAGCTTTCCATCTCGTCCAGAAGCTCGTCCAGCCCTTCCCCGGTCTTCGCGGAGACCGGCAGGATGGCCGCGAACTCATACTGCTGCGCGTAGAGCGCCATGACCTCCAGCAGCCGTGGCTTGTCCACGGTGTCGATCTTGTTGATGACGAGGATCGCCGGCGCTTCCGTCTCGCGCAGCCGCTCAATGAGCGCCTGCTCCTGCGGCCCGACGGCGGCCACGGGCTCCACGAGCAGCAGCACCGCGTCCACGTCCGCCACGCTCTCGCGCACGACGTTCACCATATAGTCGCCCAGCCGCGTGCGCGGCTTGTGGAAGCCCGGCGTGTCCAGCAGCACGAACTGCGTCTCGCCCCGGCTGACGATGGCGGTGATGCGGTTGCGCGTCGTCTGCGGCTTGTCCGAGACGATGGCGATCTTCTCGCCCACCAGGGCGTTGGTCAGCGTGGATTTGCCCACGTTCGGCCGTCCGCAGACGGTGATCATCGCACTTTTCGTCATTTCAGTCCATATCCCCCATGATCGTTTTTTCTCTTGCGCGCATCTGCCGCTTCGTCGGCCCCTCGTCCAGATGGTCGTAGCCGAGCAGATGCAGCACGGAATGTACCGTCAGGTACCGGATCTCGCGGTCAAAGCCGTGGCCGAACTCCTCCCCCTGCGCCTCGCAGCGCGGCAGGGAGATCATCATATCGCCCAGCATCACCGCGCCGGTCGCCGGGTCGATCTCGCAGCCGTCGGGCTCGAAGGCCCCGGGCACGAGCTCGTTGAGCGGGAAGCTCAGCACGTCCGTGGCGCGGTCCACGCCGCGAAAGTCGCGGTTGACGCGCCGGATGCCCGCGTCGTCGGTTAACATAACACTTATGATCGCCGCCTCCACGCCCTCGGCCCGCAGCGCGGCGGCCGCGGCCTTTTTGATGAGCGCGGCGGCGTTCCGATGGCCGAGGTTTTTGAGCTCGCGGCTCACACAGATCTCATACGGTTCCATGCTCATCCCCTCTTGTAGCGCTTCGGCGGCAGCTTTTTCGGCGCCGGCTCGGCAGGATGCTTCTTGTCGTAGTCCTCATAGGCCTCGATGATCTTCTGCACCAGGCGGTGGCGCACCACGTCCGCCCCGGTCAGGGTGCAGACCGCGATATCGTCGATGCCCTCGAGCACGCGCATGGCGACCTTGAGGCCGCTGGTCTTGTCCGCGGGCAGGTCGATCTGCGTGATATCGCCGGTGATGACCACCTTGGAGCCGAAGCCGATGCGCGTGAGGAACATCTTCATCTGCTCGCGCGAGGTGTTCTGCGCCTCGTCGAGGATGATGAAGCTGTCGTCGAGCGTGCGGCCGCGCATATAGGCCAGCGGCGCGACCTCGATGTTGCCGCGCTCAAGGTATTTCTGATAGGTGTCCGGGCCGAGCATGTCGAACAGCGCGTCGTAGAGAGGGCGCAGATAGGGGTCGACCTTGCTCTGCAGATCGCCCGGCAGAAAGCCCAGCCGCTCGCCGGCTTCGACCGCGGGGCGCGTGAGGATGATGCGGTTGACCTCCTCCGCACGGAAAGCGGCCACCGCGGCGGCCACCGCGAGATACGTCTTGCCGGTGCCCGCCGGGCCGATGCCGAGCGTGACCGTGTTGTGCTCGATGGCCTCGCAGTACTCCTTCTGGCCGAGCGTCTTGGGCTTGATGGGCTTGCCCTTGGCCGTGATGCAGATCACGTCGCCGGCGAGCTCCTGGATCTTCGTCTCCTTGCCCTCGCCCACGAGCTTGAGGATATAGCGCACGTTCTGCGCGTCGATGTTCTCACCCTTGGCGGCGAGCGTCAGCAGCCCGTTGATGGCTTTTTCCGCAAGCAGAACGTCCTCGGCTTCACCGAGGATGTGGATCCTGTTGTCCCGGTCGAGCACCTTCACGCCCAGCTCCGTTTCAATGATGCGGAGATTCTGGTCGAAGGAGCCGAAGACCTGGATCACATGCTCCATCCGTTCAACTTCGAGGGTTTTCTCTATCATCTGTGTATCCACCCGTTCTATGGTATTATGTCAACCGTTTTGGCGATGTCCTCCCGGCAGGCCGCGTGGAGGCTCACGCCGAGCAGCGCATCGCCCTCCGAGACGGAAAAGCTCGCCGAGACGATCTCCCCGCGGATCTGCGCGTTCAGCTCCCCGAACAGCCGCTGCTGCAGCTCCTCCGGGGCGGAGAAGGCCGCTGCGCGCGCCTCATAGGGGCGCAGCTCCTCGCAGACCAGGCATAGGGGCGTCGAAAACAATCCCTTGACGGCAAGCCTGTGTTCACGGATGATTTTATCATATCCGTCAAGAGCTTTTCCACCCTTTCCGTAAAAATTCACCCGCGTTTTTCCGACGACGAGCGCGTAGCGGCGCTGCGCCGTCCCGCCGTCCGTCTCTTTCAGGCGGCCGGCCGGACAGAGCGCCGTGATCTCATACCAGGTATCGGCCAGCACCTCCGCCCGGGCCCTCACGCCGCGCGGCGCGTTGGTGAGGCTGTCCATCACGCCGCTGACGAGCGTCTCCCCCCGGAGCACGGCCTGCCCAGGCCGGACGAGCGGCCGGCCGTTGAGCACGGAGACGCGCCGGACGATGCCCGCGCATTTCGCCGTCACGTCCGCCGCGTCCTTCTCCCGATAGATCTCGGGCTTGTCGCTGCGCTCGAGCAGCAGCACGCTCGCGCGGGAGCCGCGCACGTTCACGGTCATCCACGCGAGCTCCGGGACGCGTTCGAGCACCCGGCTACGCACCTCGTCGGCGTCCAGTCCGGGCCGGAAAGCCCCGGGCGCGACGCCGGCGTCCTCGAGCGCGCGCAGAAGCAGGCCCCTGCTCAGCGACTCCCTGCCGATCAGCTCGATCTCCCAGATGAAGAGGGACGAGACCAGCAGACCGAGCAGGAGCAGCGCCGCGGCCAGCAGCAGCGGCCATCGGCGGCGCAGAGCCCTGCGCGCGGTCCTGCCGCCCGTTCCGCCGAGCGGACGAAGTTCGCAGCGGCAGCGTGGCGCCAGGGCTTCCAGCCGCGCTCTTTCATCCTCCGGGATCGTCAGGCGCAGGGTGTACGCGTCCACGATCTCCAGCTCGGAAAACGGCAGGCCCTCCAGCGCGCAGGCGTTGAGCAGGGCCTCGGGCTGCACGCCGCAGAGCTCATATCGCAGCGCGCCCTTGATCCTTCGTTCGATCCTGTTCATCCGCTCACTCCCATTCCGCCGACAGCAGCCTTCCGCGTATCAGCAGCTCCCGGTCGCTCATGGCGCCCAGCGTCAGGCCGCTGCCGCGCAGGATGATCTGACCGCGGCCGGTGCTGACGCGGATCTGGTCCGCGCCGTACTCCAACAATCCCCGATGATTTTCCACCAGCGTCTGCTTTCCGTCCGTGATCGTGAGCTTTGCCGCGCCGGCCGCCTCGGCCGGCAAGTCCAGACGCTCGCAGAAATCGCTGAACCGCGCCGTGTCCTTCCTCACGGCGTCACCTCCTCCCGATGGTATACAGCCTATGTTTTTTGCTTTCCGCTGATACCTGAACGCCGGTCGGATGAAAAAGCGGAGCCGCGGCATGTCGCCGCGGCTCCGCTGTCAGACGGGGATCGTATTCTGCTATCTATTGAGCAGAGCGGCGGCCGCCGCGCCCGGGAGCGTCGTCTCCTCCCCCACGCGCAGCTCGACCCGCCGTCCCAGCACGCCAAGGGCATAGGTCTTCAGCAGCTCTTCGAGCCTCGGGCGGTACTGCCGTCCCTTCTGCACCAGCGAGCCCTCCGCGCAGAGGCAGACGGGCTTTTCCTTCCCCTCGCCCGTCAGCAGCAGGATCGCCAGGAGGTTGACGCACATCGCGCGCGCCGAGCGCTCGAACATGGCAAGGCTCAGCTCCCGCAGGAAGGCCGCCTCCGCCTCGTTCTCGCAGAGCTCTCCGAGCCCCTCTCCGCAGGCCCAGGCGTCCACCGTGGCCGCGTCGAAGCGCCCGAGGGCGCGCACACGCCGCGCCGTGGCGGCGGAGAGCTCTCCCTCCTGCGCGGCGGCCGCGGTCATCAGCCGCAGCAGCTCGCCGAGATACACGCCCGCCGTCAGCTTTTCCAGGAACTTGAGCCCGGGGTTCTGGCTCTCGCGGTCCAGCGCAAGATCGAAGTCGCCGCGCGGCAGGCCGTCGTAGAGGCCGGACTCGAGGTTGACGAGGATGCGCGCGTCGTCCGCGCGCGCGAGCTTCCCGATCGCGGAAAAGGGCAGCGCGCAGCAGGTGTTGGTGCCGGTGCCGCTGACCTGGCCGATGAAGCCCTCGTAGCGGGACTTGTCCAGCGCGGCCGTGCCGCCGAGCAGGACGGCCGCCGTGTCGTTCAGCACGACAACGCGCTTGCCGGTCACGCCGCGGCGCTTGAGCTCCGCCAGCAGAGACTCGCCCACGAGCTTCCCTTCGCAGCCGGTGATCGTGACTTCCTTGTCGATGCGGATCACGCGTCCGTCGACCTCCGGCGTGATATCGGCGGAATAGGAAAAACAGAAGCCGACGGCGTCCGTCTCCGACAGGAGCGGCATGATCGCGTCTGCCGTGAAGGAGATGAACTCCTCCCAGCTGGCCGGTCGCTCGATGCCGGGCATGCGCCGCTTGCTCATGCGCTCGATCCTGCAGCCCTCGTCCGTGAAGCGCGCCAGCGCGCAGCGAAAGTTCGTACCGCCCGCGTCGATGACCACGGCGGCCGCTCCAGCCGGGATCGCCCCGTCCACGCGCAGGTAGGTCGGGATCATCGGCACCGTGGCTCCGGGTCGCGCGAGGCCGTCGCGCAGGCTCCCGAGCATGCGCTCGGCCTCCGGGATCGGGTCGATGCGTTCCGGCTGCATGCCGTGTCGCTTCAAAAACTCTGCCGCACTGCCATTCATCCGAGATTTCCTCCTATTCCGAAAAGGGGCTGCCAGAACGGCAGCCCCTTCCGGGTCTTTCCTCTATGCTTTACTTCTTGGTGGCTTCGATGACGCCCTCGGCCAGACCGGCCAGCCCCTGGATCTCGCTGGGGATGATGATCTTGGTCGCCTGCCCGTTGGCAGCCGCGGAGAAAGCCTCGAGAGCCTTGATGCGGATCACGGCGTCGGTCGGCGCGGCCTCGTTGATGAGCTTGATGCCCTCGGCCGTGGCGGTCTGCACCTTCAGGATGGCCTCGGCCTCGCCTTCGGCCTCCAGGATCTGCTGCTGCTTCTTGGCGTCGGCGCGCAGGATCGCGGATTCCTTCTCGCCTTCGGCCTCAAGGATGGCGGCGCGCTTCTCGCCTTCGGCGCGCAGGATGGCTTCGCGGCGTTCGCGCTCGGCCTTCATCTGCTTCTCCATCGCGTTCTGGATCTCCTTGGGCGGGAGGATGTTCTTGAGCTCCACGCGGTTGACCTTGATGCCCCAGGGATCGGTCGCCTCGTCGAGGATGGCGCGCATCTTGGTGTTGATGATGTCGCGGCTCGTGAGGCACTGGTCGAGCTCCAGGTCGCCGATGATGTTACGCAGCGTGGTGGCCGCGAGGTTCTCGATGGCGATCATGGGCTGCTCGATGCCGTAGGTGTAGAGCTTCGGGTCGGTGATCTGGAAATAGACCACCGTGTCGATCTGCATGGTGACGTTATCCTTGGTGATAACGGGCTGGGGCGGGAAGTCCGCCACCTGCTCCTTGAGGGAGACCATCTTGGAGACGCGCTCGATGAAAGGCACCTTCAGGTGGAGACCCACGTCCCAGGTGGTGCGGTAGGCGCCCAGGCGCTCGATGACGAACGCTCTCGCCTGCGGGACGATGCGGATATTGCGGATCAGGATCACGATCAGGATCACGATCAGCGCAATCAGTACGATAGTTCCTCCGGTCATGTGTTTTTCCTCCTTATCTCAGTTCCAAAAAAGATTTCTTACTCGATCGGCTCGACGATCAGCTTGACGCCCTCGATCCGCAGGATGCGGGCCTTGGCGCCCTTTTCGATGCTGAGGCCTTCCTTCCCTGTCCGGGCCGTCCAGACCTTGCCGCTCACCTTCACAGCGCCGCTGCCCTGCAGGTCGTCGATCGTCTCGGTGACGACGCATTCCCGGCCGATGAGCACGTCGGCGTTGGTCGGCTGCGTGCGGGCGTTGACGTACTTGGCCGCCAGCGGCCTCGTCAGCACCAGCGCGGCGATGGAGACCGCGAGGAACCATACGATCTGCAGCCACAGCGGCGCGTGCAGCAGAGCCGACAGCAGCGCGGCCAGCGCGCCGATCGCGAACCAGATCGAAATGAGCCCCGGGACCACGGCCTCGATGATGAGCAGGGCCACCATGGCGATCAGCCATACCACAGGCATTGTCATGTTCTCTGTCTCCTTTCCGCGTTATTCTGCGGATACATTACTGTGTTATTATACAGTATCCCGCCGGCTTCCGCAAGAGCCATCCGTTGATTTCCTTCTGTCTGTAGCATACCGCGAAGCGCGCGGGAAAGCAAGCGCGAAAACGCGGAAATAAAGCTCGCTATTCCCCCGGTTTCGGCAAAATAATGATCACCGCACTCTCCGCCGGACGTGCCGTCTGGCCGAAAGGATCGTTCCGATCATCTGCGCGGCGCTCATCGGAAGGACGACAGGGCAAAAGAGCCGGGTCCTTTTGCCGGGCAGCTTCGTATGCGCAGAGCCGCCCGGTGCCATGCTTTCCGGCCTTTCGCCATCCGATCATCGTCAGAGCGCCGGGCGGCAAATTCCTAAATATTACCTGAACTTTTTCACTTTAACCCTTTACATTTTTAAAGAAATCGTGTATGATGGCTGCACTGACATTTTTTGATACGGAGGCGGAACCAATATGAACAAGCTGCCGAAGAAGCCGCGCAACGAAAACATGTACAAGGCGATCCTCACGCTGAAGACCGTGGACGAGTGCATGAAGTTTTTTGACGACCTCTGCACGGTATCGGAGCTGCTGGCCATGGAGCAGCGCTTCCAGGTGGCCGTTTGTCTCAACAACGGCATGATCTACAACGACATCCTGGCCGAGACGGGCGCCTCGAGCGCCACGATCAGCCGGGTCAACCGTTCCCTGCAATACGGCAACGACGGCTATGCCATCGTCTTCGAGCGCATGAAGGAGCAGGAGCAGGCATGAGCAGCTACGGGGCTCTGGCTCTCTGGTATGATTCTCTGACCGGAGACGTGCCCTATGCGCAGTTTGCGGATCTCTACGAGGCGGAGTTTGCCCGCGATGGCGGCGAATTCCGCCTTCTGCTTGATTTCTGCTGCGGCACCGGCACGCTGACGGCGCTCATGGCGCGGCGCGGCTACGAGATGATCGCCGCAGACGCCTCCGCCGACATGCTCATGCAGGCGCGGGAGAAGGCGGAGGGCCTGGCCGTCCCGCCGCTTTTCCTCTGCCAGAGCGCGGAGGAGCTGGATCTGTACGGCACGGTGGACGCCGCCTACTGCTCGCTCGACGGGATGAACTATCTCCCGCCCGAGGCGCTGCCGGAGCTTTTCCGGCGGCTGCATCTGTTCATCCGCCCGGGCGGACTGCTGATCTTCGATATCCGCACGCCCGACTGGCTGCGCGAGCGGGACGGGCAGGTCTTCCTCGACGAGACGGACGACCTGCTCTGTCTGTGGCGCGCCGATTTCGACGAGGCGGAAAACGCCCTCGTCTACGGGATGGACCTCTTCTCCCGGCAGGGCGAGCTCTGGCGCAGGGAGCGGGAGGAGCACGTCGAATACGCGCACGAGCCGGAGGCGCTCGAGGCGCTGCTGACGCAGGCGGGCTTCGTCGATCTGCGCCGTCGGGACGACGGGCCGCAGGGCGGCGACGGGCGGCTGTTTGTAATCGCCAGACGCGAGACTGGAAAGGAACTTTGAGTTTATGGATACGATCATTCGCGCGACTGCCGCGGACGGCAGCATCAAAATGGCGGTGATCTCCGCCCGGGACACGGTGCAGCGGGCGCGGGAGATCCACGGCTGCTCGCCCGTCGCCGCCGCGGCGCTCGGCCGCACGCTCTGCGCGGCCTCCCTGCTGGGCGAGGCGATGAAGGAGGACAACGCGAGCCTCACCGTCCGCATAAACGGCGGCGGACCTCTCGGCAGCGTCGTGGCCGTCTCGGACCACGAGGGCTATGTGCGGGGCTATGTGGAAAACCCGGGGCTGGAGCTCCCGCTCCGCGCCGACGGGAAGCTGGACGTCGGCGGCGCCGTCGGGCGCGGCGGGCTGCTCACCGTCAGCCGCGACATCGGCCTCAAGGAGCCGTACATCGGCTCGGTCGAGCTCGTCAGCGGCGAGATCGCGGAGGATCTGACACGCTACCTGCTCTCCAGCGACCAGGTGCCCTCCGCCTGCGGGCTCGGCGTGCTGGTCGACACGGACCGGAGCGTCAAGGCGGCCGGCGGCTTTCTCGTGCAGCTCATGCCCGGCGCGCCCGAGGAACTGATCGACCGGCTGGAAGAGAACATCTTTCTGATGGATCAGCTCACGACCGTGCTCAGCGAGGACGGCGCGGAGGCGCTGTTTTCCCAGATCCTGAAGGGCTTCGACTGGCACGTCGTCGCCCGCGTCCCGATCGGCTACCGCTGCGCCTGCAGCCGCGAGCGCGTGGACGAGGCGCTTTCCGTGATCGACCCAGCGGAGCTGCGGGAGATGCTTGACGAGGCGCATGACTTCACGGTGCGCTGCCAGTTCTGCGACAAAGTCTACACCGTGACGCCCGACGATCTGCGCCGGATGCTCGCAGAAAAAAACAGCGAAAAAGAAAAATAAGAACTTGACAAACGGATAGGCTTTTGGTATTATGACAAAGCTTCTGGTTTGGGAGCATAGCTCAGCTGGTTAGAGCACCTGCCTTACAAGCAGGGGGTCACTGGTTCGAGTCCAGTTGTTCCCACCAAAAAACAAATCCGCTGCGCGGCTTTGTTTTTTGGTGCAGCACAAGCCGAAGCTTTGAATACGCCTCTGTAGCTCAGTAGGTAGAGCAGCGGACTGAAAATCCGCGTGTCGTTGGTTCAACTCCGACCGGAGGCACCACCCGCCGCATTGCGGCGGGTCCCATGCGGGCATAGCTCATCCGGTAGAGCGCCACCTTGCCAAGGTGGAGGTAGCGAGTTCGAGCCTCGTTGCCCGCTCCACAAAATACAGCAGTCGCGGGTCTGCTTCATAGCGCCCGCACTGTTTTATATAGATGGCGCCATAGCCAAGCGGTAAGGCAGCGGACTGCAAATCCGCGATTCCCCGGTCCGATTCCGGGTGGCGCCTCCAGCAAAGAAGCGTTTTTTGTCTGCCATGACAAAAAACGCTTTTTTGTGGTTTTCTGGCAAAACACTTGCAAATCAATGCAGTCTGGTTCTTTTCTTCAGAATTTGCGAGCTTTCTTTGTATTTGATGAAATTGTATGATAGAATGGGTTCGGAAGCTGAAAATCGACAGGAGGCACAAGGATTTGAAAATAGGGAAAAAATTGATCATTTCAATGCTCGCGCTGACTCTCGGTACGATGCTGCTCACCTATGCCGGGCTCTACGCGATCATAACCGGTCTGCGGGAAAACATACAAAAGCTGTATGAAAATATAAGAGCAGACGCGGAGCAAACCATCGAGGAAGGCCTGTACTCACAGGATTCCAATTCGCTCGGGGTGCTGGCGGATATGCAGATCGAGGTGACGGATTCACGTTTGCGTATCGTGTCTGACGCGGTCAGACAGTCGGCGGAATATGCCGAAAAGCTCTACGCTTCCCCGGCGGAGTATTCAGACTCCTCCTTCTCGCCCGTTCATTTGGCCGAGGCTCCGGATACGCTTTCTGCGAGATACATGTTCAGCGCTGGGATTGAAGAGACCGATGAGCTGCATGAAGAACTGAAGCTCATATCGAATATGGAGGAATTATTCGCGCCGATCATGAAATATAACAGCCGATTATTGGATAATCTTTACGTCGGCACGGCAAGCGGGATCTTTTATCAGTACACAGACAACAATGTTTTCCTTGAAAACTATGTGGTGACGCAGCGGCACTGGTACACAAACTCAACATCCTCGCCCGATGAGATCATGTGGAAGGAGACGGAAATCGATTCCTACGGAAGGCCGTGTATAACAGCCTCACTGGCTGTAAAGGACCCTGAAGGGAATCTTGTCGCCGTGGTAGCGGCCGACGTGAATTTTGAGCAGATGATGTCTAACGTGATAGGCAGCGGGCTCGGAGAAACGGGAACGACCTTCGTTCTCGGCGCTACAAGAGATCTGGTGGCCTACAGTTCTTTTATGAAAGACGTCAATGAGCATAACGGTTTGTACAATACGTTTGAGGATCATTTTGCCGACCCGGAAAGCGTTCTGAAAAAGATCGACGCCTGCGCTTTCGGCGACGGGGAGGCGTTTCAAGCTGAGCTCGACGGCAAAGAGATCTACATGACTGCCCGCGTGATACCCTCCACCGGCTGGCTTCTTTGCACCGCGATCAATGCAGAAGAGGTAACGGAACCCATAGGAAAGGTCACCGCGCAATCCGATCAGTTGTTCGCCGACGCGCGCACAGAGATGACAGCCGAATTCAAGGCTCTGATCCTTAACGCCATCCTTGCCATCGTCGCAATCGCTCTCACTGTCGCCGTTATTGAATATTTCATTTCGCGCACCATTTCAAAGCCCATCATAAAGCTGACGGACACGGTAAAAAACACCGGCGAGGGCGACTTTGACAAAAAATCGGATATCGATACCCGCGACGAGATCGGCGACCTTGCGAGAGGCTTCAACAAGATGCAGGATGATCTGAAGCTCTACACGGAGAATCTTAAGTCTGTCACCGCCGAAAAGGAACGGATAAGCGCCGAACTGAATGTGGCAACGCAGATACAGGCAGATATGCTTCCGCGGATTTTCCCTGCGTTCCCGCAGAAAAAGGAGATCGACCTTTTCGCCTCAATGACTCCCGCAAAAGAGGTGGGCGGAGACTTCTACGACTTCTTCCTGATAGATGACGATCATCTGGCGCTGGTGATAGCAGACGTATCCGGCAAGGGTGTTCCGGCAGCGCTGTTTATGGTGATCTCCAAAACGCTTATAAAAAACCGCGCCATGCGGGGCGGCAGCCCGGCGCAGATACTGGCCGATGTAAACCAACAACTCTGCGAGGGCAACGACGCAGATATGTTCGTCACCTGCTGGCTGGGGATATGCGATCTTTCGACAGGCGTCATGACAGCCGCAAGCGCCGGTCATGAATTCCCCGCCGTATGCGGTTCCGACAGGCATTTTGAGCTTTTGAAGGACAAACACGGCTTTGTTCTGGCCGGTATGGAGAAGTCTCGCTACCGTGACTATGAGATACAGATCGAGCGTGGCGGCAGCATATTCGTATATACGGACGGCGTTCCGGAGGCGATGAATGTCAACTCTGAAATGTTCGGGACGGGCCGGATGCTTGAGTCTCTGAACCGCAACCCGGACAAAAAAACGGATGTGTTTATAAGGGAAGTCAGCTCTGCCGTAAAAGAATTCACCGGCGAAGCGCCCCAGTTTGACGATATGACCATGGTGGGAATGACATGGTACGGAAAAGAACGCGGGGAAGCCTAAGCCTCTCCTTTTGAAGGCGCCTTTCTCGCCCGTTACTGTAATTCCCGGCCGTTATGCCTGATGAACGCGGAAAGGCTGTGCTGCGGCATCCGCAGATTTTCGGCCGCGTCCCGCTCGACCGCAAAGGAAAAACCGGAAAAGAGACTTCAAGTCTCCGTGACCGGAAAGCATCAATGAACAAGATCCTTCACATTTTTGGGGCGTCCTGCTCCGGGACGAGCAGCCTTGCAAGATCTCTCAGCGAAAAGACAGGCTTTCGACATTTTGACTCTGACGATTATCTCTGGCTCCCGACCGATCCCCCGTTTACCGATAAGCGGAATGTCGAGGAACGTCTGCTCCTGCTGCAAAGGGACCTGCTTGCTTCCGATTGTGCCGTGCTCTCAGGCTCTATCGTCGGATGGGGCGATCCTCTGATCCCCATGTTTTCTCTTGCCGTCAGGCTCACCGTGCCAACGAAGATCCGTCTGGACAGACATAGACGCAGAGAATATGCACGTTTTGGCGATCGGATCCTTCCGGGCGGCGACATGTATGAGCAGCATCAGGCCTTTCTGCAATGGGCCGCCGCCTACGATGAAGGCGGCAGCGAAATGCGAAGCCGGCTCCAACACGATCTCTGGCAGAAGCAGCTTCGCTGCCGGCTGCTGACGCTGGACGGCACACGACCTCTTGACGAGCTGACCGACGAAGTTTTGGAAGTGCTTTCCCTGTAAACGAGGTCTTCTTTGTCCTATTCCGGCCAATCTGCTCAGTTTTTCCCGCTTGTCCCCATTCTTCTTTTGCGCTTTATACAAAAATCGCTTTAGTGTGTCAAATCATGTTGACATCCTCCGCAGGCGGATGTTAGGATATACTCGAAAATTGAATCGCTTAGATAGAGGCGCGGTGCTCATCAGTACCTCCGGCAAGGCCAGTCTGCCGCCGGTCGGGAAAGGGATCGCCGCCGAAGCGTTCGCGGGAGGGACTGTTCCCCGGGCGCTGGGTCGTCGGAGAAAATCCGCCGGACTGTCACAGTTTTGTGGAGCGCTATCGAAACCTTGTGAACGGCTCATAGAGCCGCCCATGATGTCTTTGGGAACCGCTTGACAAAGCGGTTCTTTTTTCTTTATCACACCCGCCCGGCCGGGAGACAATGACCGGGATCGAAAGGAGACGTCATGAGAAGAACCATCACCATCCTGCTTGCGCTTGTCCTTGTTTGCGCCCTCACGGCCTGCGGCAGCGCTCCCTCGCCCGCCTCTGCCGGCTTCACCGGCGTGGAGGACGGCGTACTCACCGTCGGCATGGAATGCGCCTACGCGCCCTACAACTGGATGCAGCCCGATGACTCCAACGGCGCCGTGCCCATCTCCAACATCCCCAACGCCTACGCCAACGGCTACGACGTGATGATCGCCAAGGCGATCTGCGAGGCCAACGGCTGGGAGCTTGAGATCGTGTCCAGCGCCTGGGAATCCCTTACTCCCGCCGTACAGTCGAAGACCATGGACGCGAACATCGCTGGACAGTCAATGACCGCCGAACGCATGCGCGAGGTCGACATGGCCGGTCCTTATTACTACGCTACCATCGTGTGCCTGACTACTTCTGACAGCCCCTACGCCTCTGCGGCCTCGATCGCCGACCTCGCGGGCGGCCGCTGCACCTCGCAGTCCGGCACCATCTGGTACGACACCTGCCTGCCCCAGATCGCGGACGCGGAGCTGCTTGCCCCGGCCGACACGGCGCCTGCCATGATCATGGCGCTGCAGACCGGTGAGGTGGACTTCGTTTGCACGGATCTTCCCACGGCGGTGGGCGCGGCCTCGAAGGACCCGAACCTTGTCGTCCTCAACTTCTCCGGCACGGAAGGCGACTTTCAGTTCGCCGACGAGCAGGAACGCGCCGAGAACGTGAACATCGGCATCTCGGTGCTCAAGGGCAACACGACTCTGCTCGACGCGATGAACGGCGTGCTCTCCAGTATGAGCGAGGCCGATTTCAACGCCCTCATGGAACAGGCCATCGCCATCCAGCCCGATATCTGATCAAGGGCGAAACGGCGTTTCGCCCTTGAGATGCTCGTGCTCATCGCACTCGGCGTACGGGGACACGCCTCGTTTGGTCGGCACGAGGGCTCGCCCGGCTCGCCTCAGAGTGTTTTTGGCGCGGCGGAGCCGCGTCAAAAACGATCTTATTCCCTCCGGGTGAAAACCGTTCTTTTGACTATTCTTTTCCCAATGTTCAATAAAGGAAGGTGGAGCGCATGGATAAGCTCCTCAAGCTCGGGCGCGACGTGGCGCAGCTTTGGCGCGGCTACAGCCCGTCCTATCTGAACGGCGTCAAAAACACGCTGCTGCTGGCGCTCGTCGCCACGGCCATCGGCTGCGTGATCGGGCTCGTCTGCGGCATTTTGCAGACCATCCCCTGCGCGAAGACCGACCGGCCGCTCAAGCGCTTTTTCCTCGGGCTGATCCGTGTGCTGGTGCGCGTCTATGTGGAGGTCTTCCGCGGCACGCCCATGGTGCTGCAGGCCGTGTTCATCTTCTACGGCCTCCCCTATTTCACCGATAACGCCATGCGCTTTTCAAGCGTCTGGGCGGCGGCGATCCTGATCGTGTCGATCAACACGGGTGCCTACATGGCCGAGTCCGTGCGCGGCGGCATCCTCTCCATCGACCCCGGACAGACCGAGGGCGCGAAGGCCATCGGCATGACGCACGTCCAGACCATGACGAGCGTGATATTGCCGCAGGCGCTGCGCAACATCATGCCGCAGATCGGCAACAACTTCATCATCAACGTGAAGGACACCTCCGTCATGTTCATCATCAGCTTCACGGAGTTTTTCGCCTTCCACCGCTATATCACGGGCGTGAACAACCTGTACTTTCCTTCCGCCGCCATCGAGATGCTGGGCTATCTCTGCATGACGCTCGTCGCCTCCTTCCTGCTGCGCTGGGTCGAGCGGAAAATGGACGGCAGCAGCAGCTATGAGCTCGTACAGCAGGATGCGCTGACCATGACCGCCGGGACCTGGTCTCTGCCCGGCGAGAGAGGAGGCCGCTGAGATGGAACAGCCGATCCTTGAGGTGCGCCACCTCTCCAAATCCTTCGGCAGCCAGAGGGTGCTGCGCGACGTGGACTTCAGCGTCCGCCCCGGCGACGTGACGAGCATCATCGGCGCCTCCGGCTCCGGCAAGTCCACGCTGCTGCGCTGCATCAATCTGCTCGAAACGCCCGACAGCGGCGAGATCCTCTTCCGCGGCGAAAACGTCGCGCGTCCCGGCTTCAACGCTCCGGCCTACCGCGCGAAGGTGGGCATGGTGTTCCAGAGCTTCAACCTGTTCAGCAACATGACCGTGCTGGAAAACTGCGTCGTCGGCCAGGTGAAGGTCCTGCGCCGCAGCCGCCGGGAGGCGGAGGAGCGCGCGCTGCGTTATCTGGATCAGGTCGGGATGGCCCCCTACGTCAAGGCCCGGCCGCGGCAGATCTCCGGCGGGCAGAAGCAGCGCGTCGCCATCGCCCGCGCACTGGCCATGGACCCGGAGCTGCTGCTCTTCGACGAGCCGACGAGCGCGCTCGATCCCGAGATGGTGGGCGAAGTGCTTGCCGTCATGCGGCAGCTGGCCGACGACGGCATGACCATGCTTGTCGTGACGCATGAGATGGCCTTCGCGCGCGACGTGAGCCGCCGCGTCGTCTACATGGACAAGGGCGTGGTCTGCGAGCAGGGCAGCCCCGAGACGATTTTCGGCGATCCGCAGCGAGAGGAGACCCGCGCGTTCCTCGCCCGCTTCCGGGAAAAGTAGACAAACGGGAGTTTATCGAGGCGTTTAAATTGGATGATGTAGGGGGCGATGCCTTCATCGCCCCGCATGAACAGGTATTTTTTTCCGCGGGCCGATGAGGGCATCGGCCCCTACGGTCAAATACCAACACCTCGCCAAATCCCAGTTTGTGAATTTTCCTTAAGCTTTTTGCCGGAAGTCTTTTCTTTTTCATTTTCATGCGTTATAATGCCCCCAACTACGGAGGGCAACTCTATGGAACAGAAAAAAAAGATCAAACTGAGCCGAAAGACCAAGCGCATCCTGATCAGCGTTTCGATCGGTCTGCTGCTCGCCGTCTTCCTGTTTGCCGGCTATAAGCTCTACACGATCGCGCACGAGTACCGCGTCGCGCAGCGCTCTTACAACAAGCTGAGCGGCGATTACGTCAGCAACGCCGATCCTGCCTCGCTTCCCTCGCTTCCCGGGCAGGCGCAGACCCCGGCCGACGCCTCGCTGGCCGATCCGTCCCCCATCACGGTAGACTTCGACGCGCTGCTGGCGCAGAACCCGGACGTGCGCGGCTGGCTCTACTGTGCGGACACCGTGATCAACTACCCCGTCATGCAGGCCGCCGACAACGACTTTTATCTGCACCGCCTGTACGACCGCAGCTACAACGGCAGCGGCTCTCTGTTCATCGACTTCCGCTGCACCGGCAGCTTCGCCAGCCGCATCAACCTCATCTACGGCCACCACATGAACGACGGCTCCATGTTCGCCTCGCTCGTCAACTACCGCAAGCAGGAATACTACGACGCGCACCCCTGCATGTATCTCAACACGCCGGAGGGCAATTACCGCGTGGATCTGTTCTCCGCCTTTATCACGGCGGCGGATTCCGCCGTCTATGTGACGGGCTTCGCGACCGACGAGGAATATCAGGCCTATCTGCTGAAAATGAAGGCCTTTTCCGAGTTTGACTGCGACGTCACGCCGACCGTGGACGACCGCATCGTGGTGCTGTCCACCTGCACCTATGAATACAACCAGGCGCGCTACGTCGTCTTCGGCAAGCTGGTCCCGACCCGTTAAAAACAAACGCACAATGGTTCAGAGAGGAGCTTCGGCTCCTCTCTTTTCTTGTACGATTTAAGAATGCTTAAGGTGACAGGGGACGCGGAAAAGAGTATAGTTTAGATAGGAAAAGCGGGAGGGCTTTCGCCTGTTTGTTGTTTCCATTTTGCAACTTGCTGGTTTCTTAATTGCAATCTTAAGAAAGCTTTAGGTTTGCCTCCCTTGCTTTCCCCGCCGTGCAACGGTATAATGACCGTGTAAGAAATTGCAGACCGGTAAAGAAAAATGACGATTTACCGTCTGCGTTCCGCAACTATCTTTCGAGGTGAATGAAATGAAAAAGACTACGAAGACTCTGCTCAGCCTCCTGCTGGTGCTGGTCATGGCGCTCCAGTTCGGCGCTGTGGCTCCCGCCGCGCGCGCTGAGGGCGAACTGCCCGGCAGCGCGGCCGTCAGCCTGTATGTTCTGGCTCCGGTCGACGAAGACGGCAATCTTTCCAGCTCCGCCCAGACGAACGGACAGTTGAAAGACAGCAGCATCCTTTCTTCTCTTGCGACGCTTTCCGACGTTGCCGCTCTGCAGGCCAACGGCCTCGTGCTCACGCCTCCGGAAGGCTACGCTGTGGCTTCCCTGTATATCGCAGCCGCTGTCAATGACGATCTTCTCGAAGCGGTCAGCGAGGACTTTGCTTCCTTAACGGGGAACGGCGCCGAGATCGAAATCGACCCCGATTTCTTCTCCGCCGGCAAGTTCAATGCTACGTCCACCGCGTATACGCTCGGCCTGGTTCTTGCCAGAGTGACCGCTGTCGAAGCAAAGGCTGCGACCTGCACTGAAGCCGGCAACGACGCCTACTACACGATCGCCGGCGAGCTCTATCTGCTCGACGAGATCCCCGTGATCGCCGCTCCCGGCACGCACAGCGATCCTCTGACCCATCATGAGGCGGTCGCGGCCACCGCCGAGGCCGACGGCAACATCGAGTATTGGGAATGCTCCGTCTGCGGCAAGTACTTCAGCGACGCCAACGGCGAGAATGAGATCACCGACAAGACCAGCGTCGTCACGCACTACGAGGCCCCCGCTGACCGCAACACGGCCCACGAGCACACCCTGCAGGAGGTCCCGGCCGTCGAGGCTACCGCCACGGCCGACGGCAACATCCAGTACTGGAAGTGCACCGATCCCGACTGTGACAAGTTCTTCAGCGACGCCAACGGTGAGAATGAGATCACCGACAAGACCAGCGTCGTCACGCACTACCAGGCTCCCGCCGCCACCACCTGTCGGCTGAGCTTCGACGCCAACGGCGGCACGGGGAACATGGATCCCATGGACGTAACTGTCGGCGAGGCGTACACTGTCCCCGCCTGCGGCTTCACCGCGCCTGAAAACAAGGAGTTCTCCCACTGGCTCCGCGGCGACGAGGTCCTTCACCCCGATGATCCGGACACGATCAGCGGCGACAACACGCTCGTGGCCATCTGGAAAGACGCTGCCGCGCCCGCCCACACCCACAGCCTGACGCTCGTCCCGGCCAAGAACGCCACCGCCACGGCGGACGGCAACAGGGCCTACTACACATGCTCCGGCTGCACCGACATCTTCTTGGACGCCGAGGGCCAGCAGCCCACTACGCTTGAAGCGGTGAAGATCGACAAGGCCGGCACGCCCGCCATCCTCTCTGACACCGAGACGGAGTGGAAGGCCGACGACCAGGATGGTCTGTCCCTCCACTTTGACGCCGACTTTGCCACCAACTCCGCGGGCATCGCCGTCGACGTCGACGGCACGGCCATCACGGCCTTCAGCGTCCGCGAGGGCTCCGTCATCGTCCTCATCGAGCCGTCCTACATGGCTACGCTGACGCCCGGCACCCATACGATCGTCGTCCACTTCCCCAGCGGCCATGACGTCACCGTAGAGGTCACCGTGCCCACCCCGGCTCCCGGCACCACCGCTCTGGCCTTCGCCTTCGACGTGACCGGCTTCACCAAGGTCTACGACGGCAACGCCTTCGATCTGAATTCGCTCAAGAACTACATCTCCCTGACGAGCCTGCCCGCCGGCCACAAGGCCGACGTGGAGATTACCTACGAGGGCGGCGTCACCGAGCTGTACAACGTCGGCACCGCCGTTGTCAAGCTGCACCTCAAGAGCGTCAAGGACGCCTCCGATACCGACGTCACCTCCAGCTTCACCTGTGCGGACGCGAACGCCGTGGTAACGATCACCAAGCGCAAGATCACCGTGGAGACCCGCGACGACAGCAAGGTCTACGACGGCAAATCCTGGTCCTACACCCACATGAAGAACCCGCAGCCGATCATGACCTACACCGATCCGAAGCTCGGCGAATACATCCACAGCGGCAACACCTTTGTGCAGACGATCAGCATCAAGTACACGGCGGCCCCCAAGAACATGGGCACCTATGAAAACTCCGCCGAGCTGATCATCCGCGAGAAAGTCAAGGGCTCCAGCGGCACCGGCGTCGATGTGACGAGCAACTACGAGATCACCTACAAGTTCGGCAAGATCAAGATCACCGACTCCAGCGGCAAGATCCCCGCCGGCACGACGCCCGTCACCGGCGACGCGAACAACATCTGGATCTGGGTCGGCCTGATGGCCGCGGCTGTTGTGATCGTGGTCGTTCTCCTCGTCGTGACGCGCAAGGGCAGGAAGGGCGACAAAGCACCCTCCTCCGGCGCTCCCGAATAAGCCATACGGCAACAAGGACAGCGTAAAAGCTGTCCTTGTTTTTTTTGGATATGTCCTTGTGAACGGAAACGGAGCTGTGCATGTTTGCACAGCTCCGTTTCCTGTTTTATTCCTTTTTCTGTTCGACCACGCCGTTTTCCGTGAACTGCAGGACCCTGTCGCAGATCGTGAGCGCCGCCGGACGGTGGGTCACGATCACGACGGTCATGTCCGTCATCTCGCGCAGATTGTGCAGCAGGCGCTCCTCCGTCTCCGCGTCGAGCGAGGCCGTCGCCTCGTCGAGCAGGAGGATCGGGCTGCCGGAGAAAATGGCTCTTGCGATCGCCAGGCGCTGCATCTGTCCTTCTGACAGGCCGGCGCCGCGCTCGCCCAGCTGCGTGTCTGCGCCGCGCTCCAGCTCCGACACGAAGCCGTCCGCGCAGGCCACGGCCAGCGCGCGGCGAAGGCGTTCCTCGTCCTGCGCCGCCGTGGGATCGGCGAAGCTGACGATCTCGCGGATCGTGCCGTTCAGGAGCTGGTTCCCCTGCGGGACATAGGCGAACAGCCGGTGCCAGGCGGGCGAGAGCGGCTCCGCGCTCCCGTCGCGGCTGCGCAGCAGACGCTCGCCGCCGTCCATCGGATACAGGCACATCAGCAGCTTCAGCACCGTGGACTTGCCGCAGCCGCTCGGGCCGGTAAAGGCCAGCGCCTCTCCGCGGCGGATCGTAAGGCTCAGGCCGTCGAGCACGACGGGCTGATCGTCCTTGTTCAGCTCCTCCAGGCTCTCCGCGGCCGGGTAGTAGGTGAAGGCCGCGTCGCGCAGCTCCACGGCGTAGAAGCGCTCGCCGTAATAGTCCCGGATCTCGTCGGGCGAATGCGCCTCGCCGCCGCACTCGTCGGGGAAGGCCTCGATCTCCATCAGGCGCTCGGCACTGGCGAGCATGGCGTAGAAGCGGGGCAGGTAGCCGGTGATGCTGGCAAAGGGCGACTGGATCTGCGAGATCAGCTGGGTAACGGCGGTCAGCGTACCGAAGCTGATCGTTCCCTGCAGGATCCCGTAGCCGCACCAGAGAACGCCGAAGAGGTACATCCCGCTCATCGCCGCACCGAAGCCGAAATTGCAGATATTCGAGAAACGGTTTTTGCGCATCCGGGCGGCCCGGTGCGCCTTCATCTTGTCCGAAGCCTCCCGCTCGGTCTGCTCCTCGGCCGCGTAGGAGCGGAGGATCGGCATGGCACCGATGCGCTCCTGCAAGAAGACGCGGAGCTTACCGTCCTGCTCCTGCACGGTCTTGTGCATGCGCTTGAGGACCTTCCGGAACAGCCAGGTGAGCAGGAGCAGCGCCGCGCCGAGCGGCAGCAGGATGACGGCAAAGCGCCGATCCAGCACCGTGAGCATCACGAGCGCGCAGACGAGCTTGACGCACATCCCGGCGAGATTCGGGAGGATCTCCACCATGCTGTTGGCCACGACGACGGCGTCGTTGGTCAGCCGGTTGAGCCATTCGGCGGAATGGAGAGCGCTGACCGCGTTATAATCCTTGCGCAGCAGCGCGTGCAGCAGGCGCTGCTTGAAGGCGTTTTCCAGGCCGGATCTCCCGAGCTCGCTCAGAAAGCGGATCGCATAGCGCAGCGCAAGCTGCGCGAGCACCAGCAGACCCGTGAGCAGCGCATAGCGCCAGAAGGACGCGCCGTCGTGCCCGGCGGCGGAGTCGACGATCCCGCGCAGCAGCAGCGCGTAGACCACGCCGGAGGCCCCGTGCAGGGCCTGCACCACTGTCAGCGCCAGGATGCTCCCCTTCTGCCTGCCCGAGACCCGCCACAACCATGTCAGCGCCGTGTTGTCATGTTTTTGCATGGGCGATCTTCCTCAAAACAGCCTTCGTCTTGTCACGCAGGAACAGCAGCGGCATACGGATGAAAAAAAGATCCGTCCACAGGTGGACGTAGATCCGGTAGCGCCAGTCCGTGACCTCGTACCATTTCCCCTTGCGGTAAAAGCGCACGGCGATCCCCACGACGCGATCCTTCGGGATATATTCCCGCCGCCAGCAGTTGTCCCCGGCGATGATATAGTCCTTTTCCCGCACGCGCAGGACGCGGTGGATCACGCCCTGCTCCTCCCCGCGGATATACAGGACGAGATCGTAGCGTCTGGCCGGACGTTCCAGCTTTTCGATCTCCACGATCCCCTCTTTGTTGAGGATCATGGGCCACATGCTGACGCCATGCGGGACGCTCAGATAGCGGCCGTGTTTATTCAGTTCCTCCAGCTGCGCCTTACCCATCGATGGCACCGATGCCGCGCAGGCTCTCGAGCGCCTTCGCCACGTCGGAGGCGATCTGCTCCTCCGGGGCGTCGAAGCGAGCGCAGAGCGCCGCGACGAGCTCAGCCTCGCTGGTCTCCGTCTTCAGCAGTTCCAGCAGCGCGCCGAGCGTCTTGTTGCCGCGGACGATGCCGGAAAACTCGGCGCCGCCGACCGGGACAAGGAGGCTCTCTCCGCCGATCTCATGGACGATAAAATGCTTGTTCAGCTTCATTCTGTTCCCTTTCCGCGCCTTCCGCGATCCTTATTTCATGCCCGCATAGGCAACTTCCGCCGCCTCCGGTTCCATGTTGCAGCCGAGGCGGTACAGCTTCACGGACGCCGCCAGGCGGTCGATCAGATGCAGCGTCTTCTCCAGCGCCGCGGGGTCTGCGGGGCGATATACCTGCTGCAGCAGCATGGGATAGGCCTCCGGGACCGTGACCGGCACGATGCTGTTCTCCGCAGCGCGCTCCAGCAGGCACAGCGCCTTCAGCGGCGCGGCGATATTCGCGCCCAGCCGGTGCTTTCCGTTCCACGGCGTACCGTAGACGGTCACGCCGCTCTCCGTGATGCGCAGCAGTGGCTTGTCGTCGTTGACCATGACGGCGCGCTCCCCCAGCAGCTCGCGCCACAGGCGCGTGTGCGTGCTCTTCCCCGTGCCGCTTTTGGCTGTGAAGAGATAGGCCGCGCCGTCGACGGCCACACAGGAGCCGTGGATCAGCACCGCGTCGTGATACGGCAGCATTTCGGCGATCTTGCGGTACACCGCCAGGGTCTCCAGGTACCCGTCGGAAACCGACAGCCCGGAGCCTCTTTCGCGCTCGAAGGCGATATCCGCCCCGGTGGTCTGAACGGAAAAGTCCGCAAAGCCCTCTGCCCGGTAGTCCGCGCACAGGTTATGGACGTCCGGGCAGAGGCTGTCGATCTCGATATTCAGTTCCGCAAGGCGGTATAACCCTTTCATATCGTTATTCCGTCTTTCCTTTGAAATCTGCTTACCTGATACACGGGGCGGACGTTTGCTCCGCCCCGTGTTTCCCGTTTTCTTTATTCTCTTTCCGACTCGAGCGGATCCGAATCCGTGATCACGTCCACCGTCTCGAAACGCACGATCTCAAGCTTCATCACTTCATATGCTTCCATTCTGCTCTCCTCCTTTACTGTCCCTGGCCGCTGATGGCCACCGCTTCACGGTTGTACTGATACAGCGCGGAAGCAAAGTTCTTAACGGCCTCCGTCTTCGTCTTGCCCGGATCCAGAACGCTTCTCACATACGACAGCGCAGATACTTTGACCGTCGTGCTTGCCGTTCCGTCGCTCACCGTGACCGTCAGCATATTCCCAAGTCCGTTCGCCTTCAACGCCGGCAGGATGATCCTGTATTCGCCCGTCACGCCCGTCGGGCTCACCGTCAGGCTCTCGCCGCCCAGCGTCGCCGTCGGCGTTCCCGCGTACCCTTCCTTCATGTTCAGGTACAGGTACACCCTCGTTTCAGAGTCGGCATACAGCGAGAAGCTGATCGCGTCGATATCGCCCGC
>JAFRLZ010000029.1 GCA_017430985.1 Oscillospiraceae bacterium | reverse complement strand
TCCGTCCCTGCATCCGCTGCCACAACGGCTGCTTCAACTTCTCCAAGGCTGCCGGCACCGAGAACATGCAGTCCCTGGGCGACTCCCTGCACCTGGGCCGCTGCGCGCTCAATCCGCCCACGATGCAGCACAACCGCTACAAGATCGTTCCCACCAAGAACCCGAAGAAGGTCGCCATCATCGGCGGCGGCGTCGGCGGCATGGAGTGCGCGCTCGTTCTGAAGAAGCGCGGCCATACCCCCGTCATCTTCGAGAAGGAAGATCAGCTCGGCGGCCTGTTCCTGACGGCCTCCGCCATGACCTTCAAGGAGAACGACAAGCAGCTCATCCGCTGGTACCGCGATCAGATCGCGAAGGCCGGCGTGGAAGTCCGCTTCAACACCGAAGTCAACGACCTCGGCACCATCAAGCGCGGCTTCGACGAGATCATCGTCTGCACCGGCTCCGTGCCCAGAACGATGCCTCAGATCAAGGGCTTCGACAAGACCCACTCCTTCCGCGAGCTGCTGCGTGAGAAGAGCGTCGAAGGCGACAAGATCGTCTTCCTCGGCGGCGGCCAGTCCTCCTGCGAGGCGGCCTACGACCTCGTTCTCGCCGGCAAGCACCCCGTCATCGTCGAGTACGGCAACGACCTGGTCGCGGCTCAGGCTACCTGCCTTGCCAACACCTCCTTCCTGCGCGACGCGATGGAGTACCACAAGGTTCCCGTGTACCTGCACAGCACCATCACCGAGATCGGCGACGGCTACTGCATCATCAAGACCCCGGACGGCTCCTTCAAGCAGGAGTGCGACGCCGTCATCAACGGCATCGGCTTCGTGCCCGCCCCTGTGGGCGAGAAGGGCGCTCACGTCCACCGCGTCGGCGACTGCGTTGCCATCGGCAACCTGCGCACCGTCGTGTGGCGTGCCTGGGACGTCTGCATGCGCATCTAGTCCCGAAGCAAAAACACATAAAAAACTGGCTGGGATCCTTCCCAGCCAGTTTTTTGCGGTTTTGAGACCACGATCGGCGCAGCGCAGCCTCCCGGCGCCGCCCAGAAAGACCCCGCTGCTCAGTCCCCCTTCAAAAAGCGATCGTTCCGGGAGCGTTTTTTTCTCAACGGCTTTTCATCCGGTTATCCATGCGGTATAATGGCAAAGGGCGAGCCGCCCGGAAAGTCAAGTCGATCGATCGGGAGGACACAGGCATGCTTGTTTTTGCCGAACTGCTTCTGTTTGTCGCCGCGGCGCTGACCTATCTCCGCTGCTTCAAGACGGAGGAGGGCTGGGATGCGAAGGTCGGCCTCGGCGCGCTGCGCTACTTCACGCTTTTATCGAATCTTTTTTCCGCGTTCACCGCGCTCGCGACCGCGATCGCGCTGCTGCGCGGCCCGGTCCCGTTCCCGCTGTGGCTCTGCCGATGTGTGAGCGTCGCGTCCGTGACGGTCACGCTGCTCACGGTGCTCTTTTTCCTGGGTCCGGCCCTGGGCTACAAGAGCCAGCTCACGGGCGTCAATCTGTTTTTTCATCTTCTTCTGCCGCTGCTCGCGATCGTGCTCTTCTGCTTCTTTGAGCGCTTTTATCCGCTGAGCCTCCCGCAATCCCTGCTCGGCATCACCCCCGTCACGGTCTACGGCCTCGTCTATCTCTACAAGGTCGTCTACGCCTCGCCGGAAAAGCGCTGGGAGGATTTCTACGGCTTTAACAAGAGCGGAAAATGGCAGATCGCCTTCGTTGCCATGCACCTCGGCGCCGCGATCGTCTGCCTGCTGCTCTGGCTGCTCTGCCGCCTGTGAGGAGGCCGTGGAGCATTGACGACGGATCCCCCCCCTGAGAGGCATTGATATGATGTGCCGCATGAACGGCAAAAACACTCCCGCTTATCAAGGCAAAAGCCGATAAGCGGGAGTGTTTCTTTCATGAAAAAAATAAAAATACCTGACAAAACGAGCGCCCGCAAGAACCCGCGCGCAGAACGGGACGCGCCTTGACGGGCGGCCCGGCGCGTCAGGTCTTCGACGCGTCAGAAGCGTTCGTACTCCACGCTGCCGTCGGAGTAGGTGATCTCGTAATAGCCGTGGCCGGAGCCGTCGCAGTCGTAAAAGGCCTTTTTCGACACGATGCTGACGACGGAGGGATCCTTCGGCCCGGTCAGGATGAGCTGCGTCACCGGCTCGACGAGCACCTCGGTGCGGATCGCCGTGCGGCTCTCCTCTACGCCGTCGACATAGGTGACCGCGTAGCTGACGCGGGCGAGGCCGTTCTGCCCGGGGATGCTGACGCGCTCCTCGTCATAGCCCAGGGACTCGTCCCGCTCATAGCGCGTCTCGAAGCCGAGCGGCTCCTCCTGCTCGAGGACCTCCGTGGTCACGCGACTGACGGTGATCGTCATGCCCTGACTCAGCAGCGCGTCCGGCGCGGGCGTGACGCGATCCGTCTCCGAGAGCGTCAGCCCGCATTCGACCAGCGCCTCGCCCACGGTCCGCGCGTGCAGCAGGAAGAACTCGCTCGTCCCGTCGTGCTGTACGTTCACCGAAAAGCTGTCGGAGACGTAGATCTCCATGCCGTCCCGGAGGTAGCGGTCCGTCGGATGGTTCACAAGGCGGTCGCCGCCGAGGGCGACGCCCTCGCTCTCCAGCAGTTCGCCGACCGTTCCGCCGCGGCGGAGGACGGTCTTCGTCGCACCGTCGACGCAGAGCTGGACCAGGGTCTGGCGCCGGATGACGATCTCCTGCGGCTCGCGGATCAGCGTATCGAGAGAGGGAGAGACCTCGTCGCCGTCGCGCAGCTCGAGCTCGGCCTCATACAGCAGCTCGCCCACGCGCTTCGGCAGCCGCGTGTGCAGCGTGGTGATCACGCCGCGGTCGTTGACGGTGATCTCCTGCTCGGCGGCGCAGGCGCTCAGCAGCAGCGCGAGCAGCAGGACGAGCAGGGAGACGATCAGAAGCCGACGTTTCATGCGCCCGCCTCCTCTCCGAGCTGCCCGCTCCACACGCAGCGGAGCTCTCCGCCGTCGCGCGTCAGCACGCGCAGCGCCGCGGAGCTGCCGGAAAGGAGCTCGCGGCGGAGATAGAGCAGGAAGCCGTTTTCATCGATATGGAAGGCCTGATAGACGCGGCCGTTCACCTCGACGAGGATGTCGCTGCGCACGCCGAGCGCCTCGGGGGCGAGCTCTCCGCGCAGGATGACGTAGCCGGGGTCGTTGACCGAAGTCTCGCGCCGGACGCTGCAGGCGGCCGGACTGTCCGCGGCGTTCCGCACCGGCTTTTCCTCAAGAGCGGAGAAAATGGGCGGCTCACGGATGAAGTCCCGCAGGTTGCGCTCGACCTTTTCCAGGATCACCACGTCCGGCTGATGCGCGGCCATCAGCGACTCCAGCCCATAGGGGGCCTCGCGCGTGAACCAGGCGTGCTCGAAGGCGCCGGCGAAGAAGGGGAGCAGGGTGTTGCCGAAGGAATCGCGGAACATCAGCAGCGTGCCGCGGCCCTCCGCGCCCTCGGTCTCGATCCAGGGATCGTCCGGCGCCTCTCCGCTGTCCAGCCGTGCGTAGGGCTGCAGGCCCTCGTAGTGGTAGTCCGGCCCCGGCTCGCCGTAGAGGGTGTAGAGCATGCGGCTCAGATCGCCCTGCTGGTCGAAGCCGCGCGTGGCGGCGGCATCCTGATAGTCCTCGTGCGGGAGGCCCAGCGTATCCATCATCCGGTCGTAGGCCAGCAGAGCCCCGCGGTTGTTCCAGTGCGAGTCGCGCTTGAGATAGAGCGTCTCGTCCTCGGCGCGGAAGAGCTCCGCCAGATCGGCGTAGCGCAGGCCCTGTTCGCGCAGCAGCGGCGCGAGCGCGTCCATCGAATGCATCGGATCGACGATCAGCGAGTCGTAATAGGGCATGTGCTCGCCGTACAGCGTATTTTTGTTGGGCGGCACGGCGATCAGCAGCTCGCCTCCGGCGCGGCGGACGAAGGCGTCCGTCAGCGCGAGGTTGTGCGCGGCGTTATAGAGCTCGCGTTCCGACAGCCGCTCGGAGCCGAGATAGTCCGGCAGCGTCGAGGCGTAGTAGAGCCAATCCTCGCTGCCGACGATCACGCGCTCCGAGGAGGAGCTGTGAAAGAGCCCGGACTGGATCATCGAGTCGGCGTACACGAGCTCGTTGCGGAAGGCGAAGTGCTCGCTGAACCAGGTCTCGAACTCCCGGAAGAAGTCCAGGTTGAGCTTCCCCTCTTTGCCGACGGCGGAGGGAAAAGCCGAGAGCGTCCGGTTTTCCGTGCTCTGCGTGGTCGGCCGCACGGTCATGGCGGCCAGCGGGATCGCGCAGACGAGGAGGCAGCAGACGATGAAAACGATATAGAATTTTTTCACGGCTATCCCCCCGATCAGAAGCGGAAGTAGATAAAGGGATTGTAGGAGCCGCCCGAAAGGCGGATCAGGCACCAGAGCAGCAGCACGAAGGACACGGCGTAGAGCTCGCGCTGCACGGCGGCCTCACGGCTGCCGGAGGCAAGGCGGCGGCGGGAGGCCGCCCGGAGACGGCGCACCAGCGGGCCGAGCGGCGCGCAGAACAGGACGGCCGCCAGCAGCATCACCAGGAAATAGGGCGTGAGCTGCTGCAGCGTCAGCGACATGGTCGCGAGCACCGGCTGCCGCCAGACGAACATGCGCTGCAGATAGGCGATCGCATAGCCGATGGACTCGGAGCGGAAGATCACGAAGCCCACGGTGACGACGAGCATCGTGTAGATATGTCCGAGGAAGCGCGGGAGCTTTCGGATGGCCGGGATGAATTCCTCAAGGAAGCTGAAGAAGCCGTGGAACAGACCCCAGACCACGAAGGTCCAGTTGGCGCCGTGCCAGAGGCCGGTGAGGAAAAAGACGATCAGCTTGTTGAGCGCCGTGCGCAGCCTGCCCCTGCGGTTGCCGCCCAGCGGGATGTACACATAGTCCTTGAACCAGGAGGACAGCGAGATGTGCCAGCGGCGCCAGAACTCCTTGATCGTCACCGCGCCGTAGGGGAAGTTGAAGTTCTCGCGGAAGCGGAAGCCGAACATCCGGCCCAGGCCGATGGCCATGTCGCTGTAGGCGCTGAAGTCGAAATAGATCTGCAGCGTGTAGGCCGCGCCGCCCAGCCAGGCCGAAAGCGTGTCGAGCTGAGAGAGCGGCGCGTTGAAGAGCGCGTCCGCCGTCACGGCCATGGCGTTGGCGACGAGCACCTTTTTGGCCAGGCCGAAAAGGAAACGGCGCAGACCGAGGGCCGTCTGCTTGAGCGTCGGATCGCGGTCCTCGATCTGCTCGGCCACGTCGCGGTATTTGACGATGGGGCCGGCGATGAGCTGCGGGAAGAAGGAGATGTATAACAGCAGCTTCGGGAAGCTGCGCTGCACCTGGGCGTCGCCGCGGTAGACGTCGATCACATAGGACAGCGCCTGGAAGGTGAAGAAGGAGATGCCGATCGGCAGCGGGATCTGCGGCACGGGAAGCGACAGCCGCAGCAGACGGTTCAGGTTTTCGACGAGAAAGCCCGTGTATTTGAACAGGAACAGAAAGCCGATGTTGACGATCACGGCCGTCAGCAGCGCCGCCTTGTTCGCCCGTCGGCCCATGGCGAGCGCGCAGAAATAGTTGACGGTCGCGCTCACGAGCATCAGCAGCACATATACCGGCTCTCCGAAGGCGTAGAAGACCAGGCTCGCCGCGATCAGCAGCGCGTTGCGCAGCCGGATCGAGGGGAGCAGCGTATGCAGCAGATAGACGATCGGCAGAAAAATGCAGATGAAAACAAGAGAGCTGAAAGTCATATGCGGCCTCGAAACAAGTAAAAAAAGTGGTGGGTCAGATCTTTACGCGCATCCATTCCTTGCCGGCTGCGCTGCTGGGGATCATGGCTTTTCGGTAGCTCGCGCCCAGAGCCGTATCATAAGACAGCCCGAAGAGATTGTAGTTCGGCCGGTGCCGGGACCACTCCGGGTCGAAGATCAGTCCGTCGATCTCCGCCCAGCCGTGTCCGCCGCTGTTGCAGGCGTAGACCTCCTCGTAGCCGATGGCCTTGGCAAGATAGGCGAAGGCCGCGGCAAAGCTGAAGCAGTTCCCGGCGCCGTCGACGAAGATATCGTTGGCGTAGACGACGGGCCAGGTCATGTCGCACACGTGGGGATAGCGAGGCGAGCACTCGCGGGAGGACTTGACCGCCTCGAAGCAGACCTGCAGCTGCTCATAGGGGCTCATGCCCTCCGTCACGAGGCCCTCGAGCATCCGCATGGCCCGGAAGAGCGTCTGCTCCTCCTCGCTGCGCACGGGCTGGGCCCGGCCGGCGATCACGATCCAGTCGCCCGTCTCGTCCTCAGACCAGGCGCAGCGCGCCGCCGCGTCCACCTGCCCGCCGCGGCAGAGCCAGGCCTCCTCTCCGGAGAAGAAGATGCCGGTCTTCTCCGTCTCGGCCCGGCCGCCGTTGACGCACCAGATCGCCTCCGGCAGCGCGAGCAGGCCGCGGTAATCGAGCTGCACCTTGCCGCCGCTGACGTACCAGAGTCCGTCCGTCCCGTTGACCGAGCCCTCGATCAGACCCTCGGCGTCGTCGCTGACGCGGCCCTCTTCGGCGTACCACCAGCCGTCCGCGTTGCGCAGAAAGCCCGTGTAGCCGTGGTCCAGGCGGCCGTCGCGGATCACATACTGTTCTCCGGAGGGGAGCACGCTCAGACCGGAGTAGTCTGTCTTCGCCTGGCCGCCGAGGACATACCAGTCGTCCTCCTCACCGTCCACGACGCCGCGGACCAGCGCGCAGCGGGAGAAATCGACGGCTCCGTTCTCCACGTACCACCAGCCGTGCGCGTTGGCCGCAAAGCCCGTGTAGGTGCGGTCCACCAGTCCGCCGACGGCATAATACCAGCGCTCGTTTTCACTGTCCTGCACGATGCCGGTGTAGTCCGTCTGCAATACGCCGTCGATATAATAGCCGAGCTCCCCGCTCTCCGTCGCGCGCAGGGCGTGCGCGGGCGCCGCCACGCTGCGCGGGAAAAGGCGCGGCAGGGCGAACAGCGCCAGCGCCGCCGCCAGCGGCAGCAGCAACAGGGCGGGGAAGCGTATCGTTTTCTTTCTCATGTCACGAAGACCTCTCCCGGGCCCGCCGACGGCGACCCGGAGCTTTTTTACAAAGACCCCGCGCCGCTTCGCCGCGGCGCGGGAGAATAGTCGAAGATATAAGTTATAATAAAGTGACGCGCCGGTTTTGTCAATCCGTCAGCCGCCTTTTTCGCCCTTTGGGCGTCGGTGGGTGCGGCGCAGCACAAAGCGGTCGAGACAGAACACGATGGCCCAGCCGAGCAGCAGGCAGGCGAGACGTACGCCGCGGTGCCGGTCGGCCAGGCACAGCGCCGCGAGCCCTGACAGGGCGGAGGCGGCGTAGAGCACGGCCGCGGCCTGCTTCTGACTGAAGCCGAGCGCGAGCAGGCGGTGGTGGAAATGCCCCCGGTCAGCGTGAAAGGGGCTCTGCCCGTGCAGCAGCCGCCGGAAAAAGGAGCAGACGGTGTCCGCCAGCGGCAGGGCGAGCGAGAGCACCGGCACGGCGAAGGTCAGCGCCGTCTGCAGCTTGAAGGCGCCGATGACCGACACGCAGGCGAGCACGAAGCCCAGAAACTGCGAGCCGAGGTCGCCCATGAAGATCACGGCGGGGTGGAAGTTGTAAGGCAAAAAGCCGAGACAGGCCCCGGTGAGCGCGGCCAGGAGCAGCGCGGCGTTTGGCTGACCGGCCAGGAGCGCCGCTTCGAACAGCGTCAGCGAGCTGATGGCGGAGACTCCGGCGGCCAGCCCGTCCAGCCCGTCGATGAGGTTGACGGCATTGGTGCAGCCGACGAGCCACAGCAGCGTCAGGGGACCGGAGAGCTTCCCCAGCGCGAGAAAAGGCTCAGCGCCGGCCGGAGTGGAGATGAACTCGATCCGCACGCCGCAGGCCATGGCGGTCAGCGCCGCGGCGCACTGCACGGCGAGCTTCTTCCGGGGAGAGAGCTGCACGAGATCGTCCGCCGCGCCCATGAGCGCGATGATGAGCGCGCCGAGGAGCGTTCCGACGACGGCGCGCGACAGCCGGGCCAGGAGCAGCGCGGCGCTCAGAAAAGCCAGGCAGATCGCAAGCCCGCCCATGCGGGGGATCGGATGGTCGTGAATACGGCGCCCGCCGGGCTGATCCACGGCGCCGAGCGTTTCGGCGAGGATCTTGACGGCGGGCGTGAGACGATAACAGACGGCACAGGCGAGCAGCGTCGCCGCCGCCATGCGGAGCCAGTCGGGGAGCGTTTGGAGCATGCGTTGGCCTCCTGCCCGGGGATATGTACGGCTTGAGCGGGAGGCAGGGCGTTTCAGACGCGCCCGACGAGGCCGACCTTGCGGTAGACCTTGCGGAGCGTCTTTTCCGCGATGTAGGAGGCGCGCTGCGCGCCCTCGCGGCAGAGGTTTTCGAGGTAGGCCTTGTCCTTCATGATGCGCGCGGCCTCCTCGCGGATGGGGCGCAGAGTCTCGACGACGGCCTCGCCCACGGCGGGCTTGAAGACGCCGTAGCCCTTGCCGTCGAACTCCGCCTCGATCTCGTCGAAGCTCTTGCCGGTCACGGCGGCGTAGATGCTCATGAGGTTCGACACGCCGGGCTTGTTCTCCGGGTCATAGCGGACGCAGCGCTCGGTGTCGGAGTCCGTGACAGCGCGCTTGAACTTGCGCATGATATCTTCGGGGGCCTCCATGAGCAGGATGCGGCCGTTGCCGATCTCGTCGGACTTGGACATTTTGCTGCGCGGATCGAGCAGATCCATCACGCGCGCGCCCACCTTCGGGATGAAGGGCTCGGGCACCTTGAAGGTCTCGCCGTAGAGGTTGTTGAAGCGCTGCGCCACGTCGCGCGTGAGCTCGACGTGCTGCTTCTGATCGTCGCCAACGGGCACATAGTCCGGCTGGTAGAGCAGGATGTCCGCCGCCATCAGCGAGGGATAGGTGAAGAGCCCGCCGTTGATGTTGTCGGCGTTCTTGGCGCTCTTGTCCTTGAACTGCGTCATGCGGCTGAGCTCGCCGAACATGGTGTAGCAGTTGAGCACCCAGCCGAGCTCGGCGTGCTGATGGACCTGGCTCTGGATGAAGAGCGTGTTCTTCTCCGGGGCGAGGCCGCAGGCCACATACTGCGCCAGCTGCTCCAGCGTGCGCCGCCGCAGCTCGGCGGGGTTGTTGCGCGTGGTCAGCGCGTGCAGATCGGCCATGAAATAGTAGTTGTCGTACAGCTCGGCGCGCTCGACCCAGTTCTTGACTGCGCCGAGATAGGAGCCCAGGGTCAGATCGCCGGTGGGCTTGATGCCCGAGAGCATGACTTTTTTCTTTTCGGGAACGGTATCCATATCTTCGACCTCTTTTCGGGAGTGCTTTCACGATCTCATATTCTACCAAAACAAGTTCGTCTTGACAACAGGGGAAATGCAAAATACAATAGATAAGCTTTGAAAAACGACCTTTGGAGGTTTTCGATATGAAAGACATGGCTTGGTTTGCCGAGATGGAGGCGCGGATCCCGCAGGGCGAGGTGCGCACCCGCTTTGCCCCTTCGCCCACGGGCTACATGCACGTCGGCAATCTGCGCACGGCGCTTTACACCTACCTGATCGCCCGCCACTACGGCGGCAAGTTCCTGCTGCGCATCGAGGATACCGACCAGGGCCGTCTGGTCGAGGGTGCGGTGGACGTGATCTACCGGACCATGGCCGAATGCCATCTGGAGCACGACGAGGGCCCGGACGTGGGCGGTCCCGTCGGCCCCTATGTGCAGACCGAGCGCCGCCCGCTCTATAAGGAATACGCCGAGCTGCTGATCCGGAAGGGGCACGCCTACCGCTGCTTCTGCGAGAAGACCGAGAGCGAGGAGGACGCGGGCAACTTCGACCGCGGGGACGATCCCTGCCGCGGCATGAGCGCGGAGGAGTCCGAGCGCCGCGCGGCCGCGGGCGAGCCCTACGTTATCCGCCAGCGCATCCCCCACGAGGGGACGACCACCTTCCACGACGAGAGCTTCGGCGACATCACCGTGGACAACAGCACTCTCGACGACCAGGTGCTCATCAAGCGCGACGGCCTGCCCACCTACAACTTCGCCAACGTCGTGGACGATCACCTCATGGGCATCACCCACGTCGTGCGCGGCAGCGAGTATCTCTCCTCCGCGCCGAAGTACAACCTCCTTTACGAGGGCTTCGGCTGGCCAATCCCCAAGTATGTGCACTGCTCGCCCGTCATGCGCGACCAGCACAACAAGATGTCCAAGCGCCACGGCGACCCCTCCTACGAGGACCTGATCGCGCAGGGCTTCCTGACCGACGCCGTGCTCAACTACGTCGCGCTCCTCGGCTGGAGCCCGCGCGGCGAGCAGGAGATCTTCTCGCTCGACGAGCTCAAGGAGGCCTTCGAGCTCTCCGGCATCTCCAAGTCGCCCGCCATTTTCGACATCGAAAAGCTGCGCTACTTCAACAGCGCCTACATCCGCGCCATGTCGCCGGAGGCTTTTGCCAAAGTGGCCGAGCCCTATATCCGGCAGGCCGTGAAAAACCCGGCCTACGACGCCGCGGCCATCGCCTCGCTCCTGCAGCAGCGCACCGAGGTGCTGACGGAGATCCCCGAAAAGCTCGATTTCTTCGACGAGCTGCCCGCGTACGGCACGGAGCTCTTCGTGCACAAGAAATCCAAGTCCGACGAGCAGAGTTCCCGGGAAATGCTGGAGAAGGTGATCCCGCTCTTCGAGGCGCTGCCCGCCTGGGACGACGAGAGCATCCTCAACGTCATGGTGAAGCTGGCCGAAGAGCTGGGGGTCAAGAACGCCAAGGTCATGTGGCCCGTCCGCATCGCGGCGGCCGGCAAAGCCGTCACGCCCGGCGGCGCGGTGGAGATCTGCCGCATCCTCGGCCGGGAGGAGACGCTGCGGCGGCTCCGCATCGGCCTCGAAAAGCTGAAATAACGACGATAAATAAATGCGCCTCTTTGTGGAATGATACCCACAAAGAGGTGTTTTTATATGTCACGAAAAGCCAGGGTCCTGATCGCAAGCTATACCGGCGCGGCGCTCGTCGCGCTGTCGATCTTCTCCGCCGTATGCTACGGGCATCTGCGGATCTACCGCCGCCAGACCGGCTACGACGCCGCCCGCGCCTTTGAGGAGACCGTCGGCGGCATCGACCGCCTCAGCCGCTCGCTGGAAAAGAGCCTCTACGCCGCCGACGGCGGCATGTGCGGCAAGGTCTGCGCCGAGATCTGCGCCGACGCGCGCACGGCGGAGACGGCCATGTCCGCGCTGCCCTTTTCCACCGTGGAGCTCGAGCAGATCCGCGGCTTCCTCGGCCTGGTGGGGGATTATGCCTACACGCTCTGCCGCGAAGCGGCCGAGCGGGGCTTCACCGACGAGCAGCGGCGGGATCTCGCCGCCATGTCCGACACGGCCTCGGAGCTCGCCGTCGCCGTGCGCCGGATGCAGACGGGCGTCAACGAAGGCCGCCTGACGATGGACAGCCGCGAGGCGCAGATCGCGAACGTCGGCGTGGACGAGGAGTTGCGCTGGCTCAGCGCGGAGCTCGTCGACTGCGAAGCGAACTTCACGCCCCTTGAAGCGCCGCGTTACGACGGGCGCTACACCGCCGTGGAGGCGCGCGAGGAGACGCCGCCGGACGAACAGACGGCGCGCACGCTTGCCGCCTCCGCGCTCTCCGCCGCGCCGGAGGAACTGGAGACCGCGGCGGACTACGCCGATGCCAGCCGCCTCTGCTACCGCAGCGGCACGCGCACGGTCTGCGTGTCCGCGGCGGGGCTGGAGACCCTGACGGATTCGCGCCTCGTCAGCGAGGCGAGATTGAGCGAGGACGAGGGCCGCGCCGCCGCCGAGGCTTTTCTCGCGCAGCAGGGCTGCGAGGGGCTGCACCTCGAGGACAGCCGGCAGAGCGGCGCGCTGCTCTCGCTGCGCTATGCGTCCGCCGCGGGAGAGGTCGCCAATCTCGACAAAACCGTGACCGTCACCGTGGCGCTCGACGACGGCTCGATCTACGCCTACGACGCCTGCGCGCTCAGCACCGAGGCCGCCGCCGAGGGTTGGGACGGCAAGGCAACGCCCGAGGAGTGGGTCCCGGCGGGACTGACGCTCGAGGGCGTGCGCAAGGTCACGCTGCAGAGCGCGGGCGGGCGGAGCCTGCCCTGCTGGGAGCTGAGCTGCCGCGGCGCGGAGGAGCGCGAGGTCACGCTCTATATCAACGCCCTCACCGGCAAGCAGCAGGAGATCGTGGTGGAATGAGAATTCGGAGTTCGGAGTTCTGAATTTTCATCTGCAGGGGCGATCCTCGCGGTCGCCCTCTCTCTGTCATTGCGGAGCCGGTGCGAACACCGGCTGTGGCGATCCGATCTCTCTTCTGGTGCGGATTGCCGCGTCGCTTCGCTCCTCGCAATGACAAATCGTTCTTTTTGCTCTTCTCTTTTCTCCCTTTTTGTGTTACACTTTTCCCGGCGCGGACAAGGTGCCGCGGAAGGGAGAAACGCCATGAAAGCAACGCTGGAAGCGCTCGTGCGCTATGCCGTCGAGCGCGGTCTGCTCGAAAAGGACGACGAAGTCTGGGCCTATAACCGCCTGCTGGAGCTCATGGAGCTGCCGGAGGCGCCGGAGGGCGGCCTCAGCGCCGCGCCGCTGCACGAGCTGCTGGACGCGCTCTGCGGCGAGGCCTGCCGCCGCGGCCTGATCGACGACAACGTCACCGCGCGCGATCTGTTCGATACAAAGCTCATGGGCGCGCTCACGCCGCCCCCGCACGAGGTGCGCCGCCGCTTTGCAGAAAAATACGCCGAGAGCCCCCGCGCGGCCACGGACTGGTACTACGCCTTCAGCGGAGACACGAACTATATCCGCCGCGACCGCTGCGCGAAGGACCTCAAGTGGGTCTATGAGGGGCAGTACGGCGCGCTCGATATCACGGTGAACCTCGCCAAGCCCGAGAAGGACCCGCGCGCCATCGCCGCGGCCCGTCTCGCGCCGCAGGGCGGCTATCCGAAATGCCTGCTCTGCCTCGAAAACGAGGGCTACGCCGGGCATATGAACCACCCGGCGCGGCAGAACCACCGCCTCATCCCGCTTACCTTGGGCGGCCAGAGCTGGTATCTGCAATATTCCCCCTACGTCTATTACAACGAGCACTGCATCGTCTTCAACAGCGCGCACATCCCCATGAAGGTCGACCGCGGCAGCTTCGTGCGCCTGCTCGACTTCGTCGGCCAGTTCCCGCACTACTTCCTCGGCTCGAACGCCGACCTGCCCATCGTCGGCGGCTCGATCCTGAGCCACGATCATTTCCAGGGCGGCCATTACGAGTTCGCCATGGCGCGCGCGGCGGTGGAAACGCCCGTCGTCTTCAAGGGCTTTGAGGAGATCCGAGCCGGGATCGTGCGCTGGCCGATGTCCGTGCTGCGCCTGACCGGGCCGGACCCGGAGCGCCTCGCCGATCTGGCGGAAAAGATCCTCAAGGTCTGGCGCGGCTACAGCGACGAAAGCGTCGGCGTCTACGCCGAGACGGAGGGCGCGCCGCACAACACGATCACGCCCATCGCCCGCCGCCGCGGAGAGGACTTCGAGCTCGACCTCGTGCTGCGCAACAATCTCACCACCGCCGAGCACCCGCTGGGCGTCTTCCATCCCCATGCCGAGCTGCACCACATCAAAAAGGAGAACATCGGCCTGATCGAAGTGATGGGCCTCGCGGTCCTGCCCGCGCGGCTCAAAAAGGAGATGGAGCTGCTGCGCGGGGCGCTGCTGTCCGGCGCGCCCGTGCGCGGCGACGAGACGCTCGACAAGCACGCCGACTGGGTCGACGAGCTTCGGCAGCGTCATGTTTTCACACCGGAGAACACCGACGCGATCCTGCGGGAGGAGATCGGCCGCGTGTTCGAGCGCGTGCTCGAGGACGCGGGCGTGTTCAAGCGCGACGAGGCGGGCCGCGCGGCCTTCCTCCGCTTCGCCGACGCCATCAACGGATAAAAAAACGAAAGACCGCCGCATCGTACGGCCTTGCCCGTAGGGGCGACCTTTACGGTCGCCCGCGATCAGACCGACGCATACGGGCGGCCGCAAGGGCCGCCCCTACGTTTTTTGATCTGCCGAAACGAAACGCACCACCGAGTCAACGGTGGTGCGTTTTCATTTATCCGACTTCGATCTCGTCCTCGCCGGGCGTGGGCTCCGGCGCGGGCTCGGAGGGAGGTTCCGGCGCAGGCTCCGGCGCGGGTTCCGGCTCGATGATGATCGCGATCTCATCCTCGGGCAGCTCGGCTGTCGGATCGGGCGTTTCCTCCGGCTGCGGCTGCAGCCAGGGGTTGTCCGGATCGGGGTCGGTGGGGTCCCAGCCGCGGCAGCGCTCGTTGCCGGAGATCCGCGGCGCGGAGGGCTTGCCCAGCGGGCCGGGGTCGTCCGAGCTGTAGAACTCCACGCCGACGACCGAGCTGAAGTTGTCATAGATCCACTTGGCGTCCTTGATCTGGAGGCGGACGCAGCCTGCGGAACAGGTCGTGCCGAGCTTGTCGAATTCCCAGTATTCGATCGAGCCCTTGTCATACTTGATCGTATAGGGCACCGAGTGGAACAGGATGTTGCCGACGATCTGGCAGACGTACTGCCCGTACACGCCGCCGAAGAGGTTCTGCCAGCGCAGCCGCCAGCCGAGACGGTAGCGGCCCGTGGCCGGCGTGTCGTCGCCCGTCGAGCAGACCATGGCGCGGTAGGGCTGGTTGTATTCCCCGTTTTCGTCCGAGGTATAGACGGTGACCGTGTTCGCGCTCACATTGACCATGATGTAATAGCCGGGCTTGGGGCCGCTCGTCTTCTTGTCGGAGGGCTCGACGGTGACCGGCTCCGGCGTGGGCGTCGGTTTCGGCGTCGGTTCGGGCGTGGGCTCGGGCTCAGGCTCCGGCGTGGGTTCGGGCGTGGGTTCGGGCGTGGGCTCCGGCGTCGGTTCCGGGGTGGGCGTCGGCGTGGGCTCGGGTGTGGGCTCCGGCGTCGCCTCCGGGGCGGCGGGCGCCTCGGCGGGAGGCTCTTCCGCGTCCAGGATCGGAAGCTCCGGGACCGAAGCCGCCGCGCGGGCGGAGAGATCCATATACGAAAACCCGGCCGTGCAGAGCAGCACGATGGCCAGAACGATGGAGAAAAAGCGCTTCATCCTCTGTGTCTCTCTTTCTGTCTATTCCCATTGCCGCAGCAGCGCGCGGCGCTCGGCCCAGTCGGGCAGGACGCGCGCGAGTTCGGCGTAAAAGGCGGCCGAGTGGTCCGGCTGCAGGAAATGCGTGAATTCATGCGCCGCCACATAGACGGCGCAGGCTTTGGGCAGCTCGCAGAGCGCGATGTTGAAGGTCACGACGCCGCGCTGCGGCTGACAGCTGCCCCAGCGGCTCGTCATGCGCCGCCAGCGCAGCTCCGGCCAGGCGACGCCGCGCGCGGCGAAAGCGGGGTAGAGCCGCCGGCACAGGGCTTCGAGCTCTTCCTCGCAGCTCCAGCGCTGCCAGCGCTCCAGCGCGCGCCGCCGCGCCGCCTCGTCGTCCGGGTCGCGGACGTTCAGGCGCAGCTCGTCGCCGGAGAGCTCCGCGCCGCCGCGGCCGCTCCGGATGACGCGCAGGGTCACGAGCCGACCCCAGACGCTCAGCGCTTCGCCGTTGGCGCAGCGCTCGGGCGTCGGCCGCTTCCGGGCGCTTTCCTCGCGGCGCGCCAGCGCGGAGAGGATCTTCTTCTCTTCGGCGCGCAGGAACGCGTCGATGCGGCTCTGCGGCGTCAAGCGAGGGCAGGAGACGCGGACGCTCCCGTCGGGACCGATGCGCAGGTTGATGTTTTTGACGCGCTTGCGCTGCAGCGTGTATTCCACCTGCCGCCCGCCGAGCGTGATCCGTGCCATCCTTCTTCGCCTCTTTTCTATACGGACAGATTTTATCAGAGTGCGGGCGCTTTTTCAATGCCATTTTTCGACGCGGAGCGGCTCCGGCGGTTTACAAGCGGGAAAGACTGTTGTAAAATAGTGGACGAAAAGGAGCGAGAGCATGGAATATCAATTGTGCGTCCCCTGTCTGCTGGGGCTGGAAAAACCGATCGCGGACGAGCTGCGCAGGCTCGGCATGCGGAACGTGGCCGCAGAAAACGGCCGTGTGAACTTCACCGGCGGCGCGGAGGCCGTGGCCGCTGCGAACGTCAACCTGCGCGTCGGCGAGCGGGTGCTGCTGGAGCTCGGGCGCTTTGAGGCGCGGAGCTTCGACGAGCTTTTCGAGGGCGTCAGAGCGCTGCCCTGGGAGGAACTGATTCCGGCTGACGGGGCCTTCCCCGTCAAGGGCTACAGCCTCAACTCTCAGCTGTTTTCCGTGTCCGACTGCCAGAAGATCATCAAAAAGGCCATCGTCGAGCGGCTGAAGAGCGTCTACGGGCTGGAGTGGTTCCCGGAGACGGGGGCCTGCTATCAGGTGCAGTTTTCGATCATGAAGGATCTGGCCTCCCTGTGCCTCGACACCTCGGGCGACGGCCTGCACAAGCGGGGCTACCGCCCGGCGCACAACGCCGCGCCCCTCAAGGAGACGATGGCGGCGGCCATGATCGGCTTTTCGCGCTACCGCGGACGGGACGATTTCTGCGACCCCTTCTGCGGCAGCGGCACCATCCCCATCGAGGCGGCTCTCATCGCCAAAAACCGCGCGCCGGGCCTGAACAGGCGCTTCCGCGCAATGGACTGGGCCGGCTTCGACGCGGCGATCTGGGAGCGGGCGCGCGAGGAAGCCCGTGCGAAGGAATATCACGGGGATTACCGCATTCTCGGCTCGGATATCGACCCGAAGGCGATCGAGATCGCGCGGGAGAACGCCCGCCGCGCGGGCGTGGATGACTGCGTGCGCTTCGAGGTCGCGGACGCCGCGGCCTTCGACCGCAAAACCGAGCGGGGCGTCATCGTCACGAATCCCCCGTACGGCGAGCGCATCATGGAAAAGCGGGAGGCCGAAAAGCTCTACCGGGCCTTCGGCGCGGCCTGGGCAAAGACCGAAAACTGGCAGCTCTATCTGCTCTCCTCGCACACGGAGTTCGAGCGCTGCTTCGGCCGCGAGGCGGACAAAAAGCGCAAGCTCTACAACGGCATGATCAAGTGCGACTTGTTTATGTATCTCTGACGCGCCATCTCAGAAAAAAAGACAGAGGGATCGAAAATGAAGCATCTGTTTATCGTCAACCCCATCGCGGGCGGCCGCGACGCGACCGGGGAGGTCCGCGCGAAGGTCGAGGCGGCCTTTGCCGACCGCGCGGACGAGTTCGAGGTCTACGTGACGAAGGCGCCCATGGACGCGCCGGAGAAGATCCGCGCCGAGGCGGAGCGCTGTGACCATCTGCGCGTCTACGCCTGCGGCGGCGACGGCACCTTCAACGAGTGCGTCTGCGGCGCCGCGCTGAGGGAGAACGTGGCGGTCTGTCCCTTCCCGACGGGCACGGGCAACGACTTCTGCCGCATGTTCGGCGAGGAGAAGGACGCCTTCCGCGACCTTGACGCGCTGCTTCGCGGCTGGGAGCACTCCATCGACCTTATCGACTGCAACGGCCGCTGGTGCGACAACATCGCCTCCGTCGGCATCGACGCGCGCATCGGCTGCGACGTGCACAAGTACAGCAAGCTGCCCCTGATCGGAGGCGCGGCGGGTTACGTCGTCTCGCTGGTCGTGAACTTCTTCAAGGGCCTGTGCAGCCAGATGCGCATCCGCGTGGGGGACGAGTACCGCGCGGAGGGCAGGCATACGCTGGTCTGCGCCTGCAACGGCCGCTTCTACGGCGGCGGCTTCAATCCGAGCCTCGACGCAAGACCGGACGACGGGGAGCTGGACATCTTCGTGGTGGACAAGGTCAATCTCCTGCAGGCCGCGGGCGCCATCGGGAAATACTCCTCCGGCCGGTCCGACGAGCTGCCGGAGCTCATCCGTCACTTCCGCGGCACGGAGGTAGAGATCACGCTCGACAAGCCCGACGTCGTCAACATCGACGGCGAGGCGATGGTCACGGACCGCGTCGTTTTTCGCCTGGTCCCGGGCGCGGCGAAGCTGCTCGTCCCGGCCACGCTGCACTTCTTCGACGACCGGAGACCGGTCGAAACCTGACGTCACAAAAAGTTTAAAAAAACTCTGCGGTTTTTCCTTTCCGGGGGCTTGCAAAAATAGAAAAGTGTGGTATATTAGCATTGTTAGCACTCATGGTTTTCGAGTGCTAACAATGCTGATTTTTGTAATCTCAAAAGATGGAGGCATAGAACATGAAACTTTTACCGTTGGCCGACAGAGTCGTGCTCAAGCAGAACGAGGCCGAGGAGCGCACCTCCTCCGGCATTTTCCTCGCGCCCGCCGCGCAGGAGAAGCCCGAAGTGTATCAGGTCGTCGAGGTTGGACCCGGCGGCGTGGTGGACGGCAACGAGGTCAAGATGATCGTCAAGCCCGGGCAGAACGTTCTGGTCGGCAAATACAGCGGCAGCAAGGTGAAGCTGGACGACGTGGAGTACACCATCGTCCGCCAGAGCGACATCCTGGCCGTCATCGAATAACCATTCAAATGCGAAACTCGTTTCGCATTTGAGCTGCTCGCGCTCATCGCGCTCGGCTTGCGGGGGAGGCGCCTCGCTTGGTCGGCGCGAGGGCTCGCGCGGCTCGCCTCAGGGAGTTTTTGCTGTGGCAGAGCTACAGCAAAAACGATTTCGATCCCCTTCGGGGAACAAATCTATACCTATCGCAAACGATATAGGAAGCATAAGAAGGAGGAACACATCATGGCGAAGCAGATCATTTACGGAGAAGAAGCGAGAAAAGCAATCGAGCGCGGCGTCAACCAGCTGGCCGACACCGTGAAGATCACCCTCGGCCCCAAGGGCCGCAACGTGGTGCTGGACAAGAAATTCGGCGCTCCGCTGATCACCAACGACGGCGTGACCATCGCCAAGGAGATCGAGCTGGAGGACGCTTTTGAGAATATGGGCGCGCAGCTGATCAAGGAAGTCTCCACGAAGACCAACGACGTCGCGGGCGACGGCACCACCACCGCCACGCTGCTGGCGCAGACCATGATCAACGAGGGCTTGAAGAACCTGGCCGCGGGCGCCAACCCCATGGTCATGCGCAGGGGCATCCAGAAGGCCGCCGCCGAGGCGGTCGAGGCCGTCAAGGCCGCGTCTCAGCCGGTCTCCGGCTCCAAGGACATTGCCCGTGTCGGCACCATCTCCTCCGGAGACGAGCTGATCGGCAAGCTGATCGCCGAGGCGATGGACAAGGTCAGCCAGAACGGCGTCATCACCATCGAGGAGAGCAAGACGGCCGAGACCTACAGCGAGGTCGTCGAGGGCATGCAGTTCGACCGCGGCTATCTCTCCCCCTACATGGTCACCGATCCCGACAAGATGGAGGCCATCATCGACGACGCGCTGATCCTCATCACCGACAAGAAGATCTCCAACATCCAGGAGATCCTGCCTCTGCTCGAGCAGATCGTCAAGGCCGGCCGCAAGCTCCTCATCATCGCCGAGGACGTCGAGGGCGAGGCTCTGGCGACCATCGTGCTCAACAAGCTGCGCGGCACCTTCACCTGCGTGTGCGTCAAGGCCCCCGGCTTCGGCGACCGCCGCAAGGAGATGCTGCAGGACATCGCCATCCTGACGGGCGGCACCGTCGTGTCCAGCGAGCTCGGCATGGATCTGGCCAACGCCGACCTGAGCGTGCTCGGCCAGGCGCACCAGGTCAAGGTCGGCAAGGAGAACACCGTCATCGTCGACGGCGCCGGCTCCTCCGCCGAGATCCGCCAGCGCGCCGCGCAGATCCAGCGCCAGCTGGAGATCACCACCTCCGACTACGACCGCGACAAGCTGCAGGAGCGTCTGGCGAAGCTCAGCGGCGGCGTGGCCGTCATCAAGGTCGGCGCAGCGACCGAGACCGAGATGAAGGAGAAAAAGCTGCGCATCGAGGACGCGCTCAACGCGACCCGCGCCGCGGTGGAAGAGGGCATCGTCCCCGGCGGCGGCACGGCCTATGTGCTGGCCTCCAAGGCGGCCGAGAAGCTGCTCGGCAAGCTCGAGGGTGACGAGAAGACCGGCGCGTCCATCGTGGCCCGCGCGCTGAAGGCCCCCATCATGCAGATCGCGGCCAACGCCGGCATGGAGGGCGCCGTGATCCTCAACGAGGTCGCCCACAGCGACAACGCCAACTTCGGCTATGACGCCGCCGGCGACCAGTACGGCGACATGATCGCCCTCGGCATCGTCGACCCGACCAAGGTCTGCCGCAGCGCGCTGGAGAACGCCGCCTCCGTGGCGAGCATGGTGCTGACCACCGAGAGCCTCGTGGCCGACATCCCGGAGAAGAATCCTCCGATGCCCGCCTCCCCCGACATGGGCGGCATGTACTGAGCCGAAAGCACACAGCGAAGTGAGTCGGTGCTGTAATTCTTACAGCACCGACTCTTTTTTGTTTTCAAATAGCACGATCTGTGATACGATCAAAGCAGATGCAGTTTTCACGCGAAAAACAGCAAAACTGCGGTCGATCGCCGCATAGAAAGAAAGGGGACATCCGCATGAAAGATTTGAAACGCAAGATCGTACGCCTCGTCGTACTCGCCGTCCTGGCCGGCGCTCTGATTTTCGCCAGACTGAAAACAAACAACATGTTCGTCTCTCTGTTCGCAATGATCTTCCTGGTCCTGTTCTGCGAGACGCTCATCCTGCTCGTGCTCGGCCTGATCAAGCCCAGGACCCACCGCGGCCAGACGCTGCTGACGATCATCGCGAGCCTCGGCAAGTATGTGGCGGCCATCGTCATCCTATGCTGGGGCCTTTCGATCCTGGGCGTGAATGTCTCCGGCATCCTCGCCAGCGTCGGCGTATTGACCCTGGTCGTGGGCTTCAGCGCCGAGAGCCTGATCGCCGACGTCATCACCGGCTTCTTCATGCTGTTTGAAAACCAGTACAACGTTGGGGACATCGTGGAGGTCGGCGGCTTCCGCGGCACGGTCTGCGAGATCGGCATCCGCACCACCTCCATTATGGACGTCGGCGGCAACGTGAAGATCGTCAACAACTCCGAGATGAAAAACATCCTCAACCGCTCCGACCGGGTCTCCGTCTCCGCGAGCACCATCGACATCCCGTACGAGACCGATCTGGAAAGCCTGGAGGCGGCGATCCCGGGCCTCATGGACGAGATCTACCAAAAGCACGGCGAGGACATGCTCAGCGCGCCGCAGTATCTGGGCGTGCAGGCGCTGGGGAGCTCCGGGATCACGCTGAAATTCATCGTGGAAGTAGAGGAGCAGAACATCTTCAAGGGGGCCCGGATCCTCAACCACGATCTGCTGCTCGGCTTCCGGAAGCTGGGAGTGGAGTGCCCCTATCCCCAGCTTGACGTCCACTGCAAGTGATCGGACGCGGCATGAACGAGCATGATACCGCTTTAGGGGCGTGGGAATACCGCATGCCGGCGCCGGAGAGCGAATTCACCCCGCCCGCGCCGGAGAGCGAATTCACCCCGCCCGCGCCGGAGGAGCGGACCGGCGCGCCGCCCTTTGAAGGCGGCGGGCGGAGCGGCAAAAGCACGAAACTCAAACGGCTGATCCGCTATGCCGCGGCCCTCACCGCGGCGGGCGCCCTCGCGCTGACGGCAGCGCCCGCGCCCGAACCCGCCCCGCTCGAGACCGTTGATGTGGAAGCGTATATCGAGATCGAATGCGCCGCCGTGATGCCGGCGGAGCCGGATGTCCTGCGCTTTCAGTACATGGATTACCGCTCTTTGTACGACGAGGTCCCCACGTACTCCGAGGATGACTTCCGCTTTTACCTCGTGACGCCGGACGGGGAGGAGACCGAACTCAAAAAAGAGAAGGATCCGGAGCTGTACCGCTCGGCCTACTGCGCCGGGGCGGCAGACCATCGGGAGACGGCCTACAGCGCGGTCGTGATCCCCGGCGGCTATTTCAACCTGAACGTCGGCTGGGTGCTCTGGCGGGCCGAGATCGGACGCTTTGTGCCGGGCTCCGTCCTTAAGATCGTCTGCACCTACGAGGCGGATGGGGTGATCAAGCGCATGACCAGCACGCGCGAGATCATCATGCTGCCGGAGCCGGCGGAGAGGACGGTCACGGTTGAGGCCACGCCGCGGCGCGGCGGGCTCAGTGATGTGCGCTTCGAGGCCGTGCTGCATCCGACGGACGAGAGCTTCACCTATGTCTTCGGCGACAGAGCTATTTCCCGGATGGGCTTCTGCACGCACTGGTATGACGCGGAAGGGAACGACCTGGGCGATGGCTGGCTCTATGCCGTGCCGAGCTCCGTCAGCTGGCCCTTCCCCGACGTCTGGAAGTACGGCGAGGACTTCGTCTTCATCTACGAGGGTCCCGTTCAGAGCGCGGCGGCGGACAGCGCCGCGGCCTACTACAGCCTCGTGCTGTCGATCACCGAGGAGAGCACCGGCTGGCGCCTCAGCTTTGAATCCGAGCTGATCCCCATCCCCGCGAAGGGGAATTGAAAACGGACAGCACCATAACAAAAACAGCGCCCGGTATCCTCGGATACCGGGCGCTGTTTTTGTCGGCGTCGCCTAAAATCCTCCGCTGCGGCCGGAGAAGCCGCCGCCGGAGTGGAAGCTGCTGCCGCCGCTCCCTCCGCGGCTGCCGGAATCGGACTCGATCCGGGTGCGCGTCTCGGTGCGGTGGGTGAAGATGTCGTCCCGGATGCTCAGGTCCAGGCTCTGCGGGACAAGGTAATCGTTGGCCTGCGTCTTTTCCTTCGCGGTCTTCATCTGCGCCTTGAACACAGAGCAGACGATCAGCGCGGTAAGCAGCGGCACGAAGATCACGATCGCGAGCTTGACGGGCGTCGGGAGCCCGGCGTCGGCGCCGGGGGCGTTGTAGCTGTGGTATTCCAGCCCGTCCGGGCCGGTGATGATGTTCGCGCCCTGGGTGATGTCCTCGCCGTTTTCAAGCTTTGTCAGCTGTGTGCGGCAGATGTCGAGATAGTCGGCGAAGCCGCCGTACCAGTCGTCCCGCTTGAAGTTGTCGAGGAACTTGTCTTCAAGGATCCAGCTGCTCTCGTAGCCGCAGATCGTCTCGCCCTTGCCGCCGTGGCCGACGAGTGCGTAGCGGCGGTTGGCCATGCTCAGCAGCAGCAGGACGCCGTCGTGGTCGGAGCCCTTGCCCAGCTCGTAGTAGTTATAGATGCCCTTGGCGGCCTCGTACTCGTCGTAGTTGAACTGCGTGTGATCCTGCACGGTGACGACGTACACGCCGCAGCCGTGCGCCTCGGCGATCTCCGCGGCGCGGCTCTCGAGCGCGCTGCGCTCGCTCTCGCTCAGAAGCCCGGCGTTGTCCAGCACATAGGGGAAGCTCTGCGCGGTCTCGCCCTCGGCCAGCGCAGCGGCCGGGAAGAGCGCGAGCAGCAGGACGATCAGCAGAAGGGGAAGAAGTCGTTTCATCGTCTCGCCCCTCCTCACAGCAGAAACAGCAGCGCGGCCAGCACGGCGGCCAGCGGGGCCGCGATGCCGAAGAACCAGGCCGCGTAGCGGGAGGACGACACCGGCAGGTCGCCGATGAGCTTGCCGGTCTGCCCGTTCATGGCGAAGAGGAAGCTCTTGCCGTTCCAGCGGGTGGAGAGCAGCCAAACCGGCAAAAGCGCGTAGCGGCTCTTCACCTTCGGCATGGAGATGTGCTTGTCGGTGACCGTGCAGGTGGAATAGCCGGCGGTGGTGGCGGTGAACTCCGCCTCCGCCGTCGCGCAGGCGCGCTTGACGGCGCGCTCGGCGGCCTCTTCGGCGGGCACGTCGTAGACGTCCGCCAGGAAGCCCGGCAGATAGGCCGTGGAGAAGGGCTTGAGCTCGCGGTAGTCGAAGGGCTCGATGGCGTCCATGTGGGCGTCCGGCATCTTGCTGGAGCCGTCCGCCGGGATGCGCGCGAAATCGACCGTGCCGGAGCGGCGCAGGCGGAAATGCTCCGTCTGCGTGATCTGATACTGCCCGCTGCGGAAGCTGTGGGAGCGCGTGGCGGCGTAGCTGATGTCCGCCCGGACCCGTCCGTCGTAGAGCCAGAAGGGGACGTAGACGCCCTTGATCTCCTCGATGTGGTTTTGGTCCGAAAAGGCCTTGGGCAGCAGCTTTTTGCCCTTGTAAAAGCGCTTGAGCGCGTCGATCGCCGCGGCCTTGTCCAGCTTGAAGGGCAGCACATAGTCCGGCTTGAGCATGCCGTGGAACTGCACGGGCACGACCGTCGGGTTGCCGCAGTAGGGGCAGCTCGTGGCGGCCGTTGTCTCGTCGCAGAGGAGCTCCGCGCCGCAGCTCGGGCAGTTGTAGGCGCGCAGCCCATCCGTCCAGGGAGTTTCCTCCTCGCTCGCGGGCGCGGCCTGCGCCGCGACGCCCGCGGCCTCGGCCGCGTCGATCTTGTCGGCGTAGAGCGCCTCGATCTCCTGCACGGAGAAACCGCTGCCGCAGTAGTCGCACCTGAGCTGACCGGTCTTGCCGTCGAAGCGGAGGGGACCGGTGCAGGCCGGACATTGATAATTGGTGATCTGTGTAGCCATAGGCTTACTCCTTAAATCTGCAGGCCTGCCGCCCGAAACAGGCGGCAGGCCGTAGAAAGATCAGAGATCAGACGATGTCGCCGTCGTCAAAGGGGTCGCCGCACTCGGGGCAGAACTTGGGCGGATGCGCCGGGTCCTCGGGCTCCCAGCCGCACTTGTCGCACTTGTACTGGGGCACGCCCGCGGGCTTCTTGCTGCCGCACTCGGAGCAGAACTTGCCCTTGTTCACCGCGCCGCAGGTCGGGCAGGTCCAGCCGTCGGCCACGGGCTTCTTCGCGCCGCACTCGGGGCAGAACTTGCCGCTGGCGCGCGTGCCGCAGCTCGGGCAGACCCAGCTGTCGGCCGCGGGAGCGGCGGCAGCCGCCTGCTGCTGGCCCATCTGGTAGAGGCCCTGGGCGCTCACGCCGCCGGCCTGACCGGCCATGTTCATGCCCATGAAGGCCATCGCCGCGCCGGCGCCCTCGTTGGAGGCGGCCGACTGCATGGCGGAGGCCTGCGCGCCGACCAGGTGCGCCGCGGCCATCGTAGGATCGCGGAAGGCGGCGTTGCGCTGCAGCTCCTTGATCATGGCCTCGTCTTCCTCGCTGGCCTTCACGCTGGAAACGCCGACGGAGACGATCTCGATGCCGCGCAGGTCGCGCCACTTGGAGGAGAGGACCTCGTTGAGCGCGTCGGCCAGCTCCATGGTGTGGCCGGGCAGCGAAGAGTAGCGGATGCCCATATCGGAGATGCGGGCGAAGGCCGGCTGCAGAGCCGTCAGCAGCTCGCTCTTGAGCTGACCGTCGATCTGAGCGCGGGTGTAGGCGCGGCTGACGTTGCCGCAGAGGTTGGTGTAGAAGAGGATGGGGTTGCTGATCCGGTAGCTGTACTCGCCGAAGCAGCGGATGGCGATGTCGATGTCCAGCCCGACGTTCTTGTCGACGACGCGGAAGGGAACGGGGGAGGGCGTGCCGTACTTGTTGCCGGTCAGCTCCTTGGTGTTGAAGTAATACACGCGCTGATCGTTGGCCGCCAGGCCGCCGAAGGTGAAGCGCTTGCCGATGTTCTTGAAGACCTCGAGCACGCTATCGCCGAGCTTGCCGGTGAAGATGCTCGGCTCGGTGGCGCTGTTGTAGGTGTACTCGCCAGGCTCGGCGCAGAGATCCACGACCTTGCCCTGCTCGACGATCATCATGCACTGGCCGTCGGCCACGGCGATGACGGAGCCGTCGGAGATGATGTTGTCGGTGCCGCTCGTGTTGGAGGAGCGCCCGCTCACGCGCTTCTGCCCCTTGACGGCCAGAACGTCCGCGGGCAGAGCCTCACAGTAAAAGTATTCTTTCCACTGGTCGGCCAGCACGCCGCCTGCCGCACCCAGCGCCGCTTTGATAAGACCCATAGTGATGTATCTCCTTTCACATTATCGCGCAAGTGTATGAATATTTTGCCGAATACAGTATAGCAAAAAGAGGTCTCAAAGTAAAGAACGAAAAAGAACGAATTCACGCGCTTGATTTGCCGGCGGCGCTGTGGTAGAGTGTGGGACGGGAGGGACTGCCATGGACGAAAAACTGAGTTCTCTGAACGCGTTGGTCTTTGCCGCAAGGCTCGCGTCGAAGGACGCGGTGCCCGGAGGCGGCGGCGCGGCGGCGCTCTGCGGGGCTCTCGGCGCAGCGCTGGGCGCGATGGCCGCTCGGCTCTCCGCGCCGGGCCGCGAGGAGGCTGTCGAGCCCCTGATCTCTAGGGCGGACGCGCTGCGTACGGCGCTGCTCGCGCTCATCGACGAGGACGCGGCGGGCTTTGCGCCGCTGGCGGCGGCCTATGCTATCCCGAAGGACGCGCCCGGTCGGACGGAGACGCTCCGGGACGCCACGCTGCTGGCGCTGGAGGCTCCCATGGCGATGCTCCGCCGCTGCGCGGAGACCGTCGCGCTGCTGGAGGAGCTGCTGCCGAACTGCAAGAAGCTGCTGCTGAGCGACGTGGGCTGCGGCGCGGCGCTCGCGCGGGGCGCCCTGCGCGCGGCGGCGATGAACGTCTGGGTCAACACCCGCACGCTGCCCGCCGAGGACCGCGGGCCCGTCGAGCGGGAGGCGGAGGCCCTTTTGAAAGACTATACCGCCCGGGCCGACGCGGTGTACGCGGCGGTCGAGGCGCGGCTGAGAGAGAATTGAGAGGAGACTGGATATGTCTGATTTGCTGAAAGGCGCGCCTGTCGCGGCCGCCATTGCGGAAGATCTGAGCGCGCGCATCGCCCGCCTGGCTGAGCGCGGCGTCATGCCGAAGCTCGCGGTCGTCCGTCTGGGCGAGCGCGGAGGCGATCTGTTCTATGAGCGCGCCGTGCTGCGCTATGCGGGCAAGGTCGGCGCGCAGGTTGAGAGCATCGTGCTGCCGGAGACGGCTGCGCAGGAGGAGCTGCTGGACGTGATCGCACGCGTGAACGGGGACGACTCGATCCACGGTTGCCTGCTGCTGCGCCCCGTGCCGAAGCACATGGACGGCTTCGCCGTCTGCGAGGCCCTGCGCCCCGAGAAGGATCTCGACGGCATGGGCACGCGCGCGCTCGGCGCGCTGTTCGCCGGGCAGGCGGGGGCCTTCGCGCCCTGCACCGCCTGCTCCTGCATGGAGCTGCTGAAGCACTATGAGGTGCCGCTCTCCGGCGCGCGGGCCGTCGTGCTCGGGCGCAGCCTGGTGATCGGCCGCCCCGTCAGCCAGCTGCTGCTGGCGGAAAACGCCACCGTCACAGTCTGCCACAGCCGCAGCCGCGATCTGCCCGCGATCTGCCGGGCGGCGGACGTGCTGATCGCCGCGATCGGCAAGCCCGGCTTCGTCGGCGCGGACTTCCTGCGCGAGGGCCAGGTCGTGCTGGACGTGGGGGCGAGCATGGTCGACGGCGTGATGCGCGGCGACGTGGATTTCGAGGCCGCTGAGCCGATCGTCAGGGCGATCACCCCGGTGCCGGGCGGCGTCGGCGCCGTGACCACGGCCACGCTCTTCAAGCATCTGGTCGAGGCCGCCGAGCGGGCGTGACAGACCATGAAAACAGACGCGGAAGCCTTCCGGCTTCCGCGTCTGTTTTTTGCCGCGCAGGTCAAAAAAGGCAGACTTTGTTGTTGACGGCAAGCGCTTTTTCGCGGTATGATAACAATATATTGTGGGCGATGTAATGCAGACGATCAAAATGAAAGGGGGCGGAGGGCCGTGAGCATACGAGAGATCGACGACAGATACCCGGAATTCGCGCAGCCCTACGAACCCGTCAAGGGCAGGAAGCGATACAAAAGGCTCCCGTCGCCGGCGGCCTTCCTGCTGATCGTCGCCGGGCTGGCCCTGATCCTGACAAGCGCCCTCGTCCCGCTGGCGAGCCCGCCGCAGGAGCCGGAGAGGCCGATCGCCAGCCCCGTGCCGGAGCCGACGGCTGCGCCCACGCCGCTTCCGACGCCTACGCCGCCGCCGACGCCTACGCTTTCACCGACCCCGACGCCGGCCCCGACGCCGACGCCCACGCCTACGCCGACCCCGACGCCCACGCCTACGCCGCCGCCGACGCCCACGCCGAAGCCGACCTCGCCGCCCGGCCCGCCTCCCGTCACCTACAAGGAGCCCACGGTCAACCTGTCGGCCCTGCGTTACTGGTTCCAGATCGACCACGCGGAGCTGTCCTATGTGATCACGCCGAACGACGCGACCGCGATCAGCTCCTCCGCGGTGGTCACCTCCATGGCGGACCCGTCGCTGAGCTTTTCCACAGCTACGGCCTCCGGCAGCGGGGAGATCGTCTTCGACCAGAACGTTGCGGGGCAGATGGAGCCGCGCAGCGCGGACGCCTGGGAGCTGAAGATCACCCTCGCCTACAAGCTGGGCGGCGCGTCGAAGACCAAGACCTTCACGCTCGTCGCCTCGCCCGAGTGGCAGGGCTTCCTGCTGCTGCAGGACGTCGGCACGAGCTCCGGCGGACCCGACAGCGCCAAGAGCGTCAGCAGCACCCTGGCCTTTATCTACCCGGCGGCCTACAGGCACGACTTCACGCCGCAGTTCACCGGCATCAAGCTGGCCTGGATGGACAGCGCCTACAACAAGGTCGCGGAGAGCGAGGTCCGCACGATCTGGGACGGCACGGGCACCTGCCCGATCTCCGGCCCGATCGGCCCGACGCCGGACGGGGACAATATGGTCCTCAAATACACCTACAGCGGCACGGTGAACGCCGCGCCGACCACGACCGCCGCGCTCGCGGGCGCCTCGAACTTCTACCTGATCTTCGAGATGGGCGGCACCGCCGTCGACACGCGCGACGGCGCGGTCTACGCGATCCACGACCCGAAGGACGTGCAGTGCTTCCCGCAGGCGCTGACCACGCCGCCTCCGGTCGCCCCCACGATCAGCTACTCGCACCTGTGGTACTGGGGCGAGTTCAACGCCCCCGGCTACGGCCTGAAGCTCATCGAGCTGCAGTATCTGCTCACGCCGAACGACGCGACGGACATCTCCGTCGACGCGAAGATCTGGTCCACCGGCCAGCCGGAGACCTTTGACTGGACCGCCGTCACGAGCACCGGCACCGTGGCGCTGCGCACGAGCGCCGGCAGCATCCCGTTCTGCCACAGCGTGGACAACATCTCGCAGTACTGGCGGGTCGACCTGGTCCTGCACTACAAGCTCCTCGGCGTGGACTTCACGCAGACGGTGACCGTCCCGCCGGAGAGCGTCGGAATGGTGTGCTGGCGGCCCAAGACGGATATCTCCTACAGCTCCGGCGTCACGACGGTCTCCGTCGGATCGGAGTCGGGAGATCCCTTCACCTACAGCGCCAGCGGCATTGCCAGGATCGACATCGAGTGGTATGAGCAGAGCGGCGCCGACAGCTGGAATTATCTCGGCGCCACGACGATCTACCCCGGCGGCGGGACGCTCATGACCGTCGTGCCCGGCAGCCTGTATCAGTACCTGTACTCGCTGGCCCTGGTGACGCCGCCGCCCGGGGCGACCCACTTCCACCTTTACGCCGAGACCGGCAGCTATACCGCCACCTCCGGCTTTGGCACCTATACGGTGACAGACGGCATCTACGCCTATAGCAGCGGAGGCTTCCGACCCATCTCAGAACTGACGCCCTAAAGGAGGATCCCCCATGAAAAAGACGAGCAAAAAGAAAGCCGCGAACAACACGAAAACGATCGTCGGCGCGGTCATCGCCCTGATCCTGACGGTGTTCCTGCTCAAGCCGAGCTGGCTGCCGCTCTCCGCGGAGACGAAGCAGGCCATGGCGGAGCTGGAGAAGACCCACTTCCTCATCGAGCGGAGCGGGCACATCACCCTGGCCCACCTGCTGACTCTCGTTCTGGCCATCTGCGTCCTCTGGCTCTGCTATCTGCTCATCAAGCTCATCCTGAACGCGATCGGCCGGAAGAGCGCGCGCGCCAGGACGATCGCCGCGCTGATCGCCGGGGCCGTCAAGTACCTCGCGGTCATCATCGGCGTGATCTGGGGCCTGAGCATCCTGGGCGTCAACTCCACCGCCGTGCTGGCCGGCATCGGGATCATCGGCCTGATCGTGGGCTTTGCCGCGCAGAGTCTGATCGAAGACGTCATCACGGGCCTGTTCATCATTTTCGAAGGCAAATACACCATCGGCGACATCATCATCCTGGACGACTTCCGCGGCACGGTGCGGGATATCGGCGTGCGCACGACGACCATCGAGGACGCGGGAAAGAACCTGAAGGTCGTCAACAACTCCGATATCCGCAACTTCCAGAACCGCTCCCGCAACAGCTCGCTGGCGGCCTGCGAGGTGAGCGTGTCCTACAGCACCGACCTGCGCAAGCTCGAGCAGATCCTGAATGAGAGCCTACCCGACATGTTCCTGGCGCATCCGGACCTGTATCTGGCGCAGCCGCGCTTCCTCGGCGTCACGAAGCTGGGGGACAGCGGCGTGGAGATCAAGCTGGTCGTGGACACGAAGGAAGAAGACGTTTTTGCCGCGCAGCGCATGCTGACGAAGGATATCCGCATCCTCTTCGCGGAGAAGGGGATCGAGATCCCCTTCCCGCAGGTGGTCGTCCATAACGGGGACTGAGCGCCGCACAATAACGAACGGACCGCCCTCCGGGGCGGTCCGTTTTCGGTTGTATACGCTTATTCGAGCACCTTGCCCAGCACGCGCAGCGGCAGCTCCGGCGAGACGAGGATATCCGGGTACTTTGGGTTGAGCGAGCGCAGCGCCATCCGGTCGTCCAGCGCGACGAGCTTTTTGAGATAGGCGCTGCCGTCATAGAGGAAGATGCCGATCTCACCGGTCATGAGGCTGCGCTGCTGGCGCACCCACACCGTCTGCCCGTTGTGAAAGCGCGGCTCCATGCTGTCGCCCGCCACGCGCACGCCGAAATGCGCGCCGTCCGGCACCTCGGCGCCGACCTCGACCATCTCATAGTCCTCGCCGTCGAGGAACTGCCCCGTCCCGGCCGACACCGCCAGCGAATACAGCGGCAGCGTGCGCGGCGGCGCGTTTTCACGCACGGGCGCGTAGCGCCCGCTGTCCCGCAGCAGCTGCACATAGTCCAGCGCAAGCCTCCGGCCGCGCCCGTCCAGGCCCGCGAGAGGCCCCTCGGCGCCGCCGGTGAATTCGCCGCGGATGTCTTCGATCTCCAGCACCTGGCATAAAACCAGCAGCTGCCGCGCGTTCGGCAGCGTCGCGCCCTTTTCCCATTTTGAAACGGCTTGATTGGTCACGCTCAGACCCCGCAGGCTCAGTGCCTCGGCCAGCTCGCTCTGGCTCAGCCCCAGCTCGCGCCGCCGCGCGGAGAGCACCTCTCCGATCTGATCGAACATACGCTCACCTCAAAAAATAATCAGTCTGATCTCTCAGACTGATTATATCTTATATCGCCATCTTTTTCAAGAGAAATCTCCTAAACGGAGAAAACGGCGTCTTCCGTGACGACCCGGTGCATCGGCAGATCGTGCGCGCCGCACAGGACGGAGGGGAGCTCCTGGCACGCGAAGGCCGCGCAGACGCGCAGCGCCTGCGGGCAGCGGAGCAGATAGCGGTCGTAGTAACCGCCGCCGGGGCCGCGGCGGCGCAGCGCGCGGTCGACGCCCCCGCAGGGGCCGGGCACGAGGTCGATCTCCCCCGGCGCGATCGGCGCCGAGCGCGCGGGGTCGGGCGCGCGGATGCCGAAGGGGCCGGGCAGGAGCGCGTCGGCAGTCTCCGGCAGCAGCGCCTCCATCGTCCCGCGGCCGGTCACGGCCGGGTAGCAGACGCGCACGCCGCGCGCGGCGAGGGCCTCGTTGACTTCTCCCGGATCGGCCTCGTCCGGGGCGGCCAGATAGGAGAGGACCGTGCGGGCCGCCGCAAGCTCCGGCAGCGCCAGCAGCCGCCGGCAGAGCCGCTTGCTGCGTCCGGCGCGCTCCGCGGCGCTCAGCGCCCGTCTCGCCGCGAGGCATGCCGCCCGCTGCGAGGCCTTGGTCTCCGGGCTCACTCGTAGATCCCGCCGCCGATGAATTCGCGGAGGAGCGAGTCCGGCGCGACGAGGCTCTCGTCAATGTGGCCGAACATCTGCAGGGCGGGGAGCACCTGCCGCAGCTCGTCAAAGCGCTCGATCCCCTCCGGCACGGACTTGAACAGCTCCGTGGCCGTGGTGTTGAATACCGGCAGCTCGTAGGGCAGGGAGGTGTCGAACTGGAAGTGCGCCTTCTCCTTGAAGGGGGAGATGTGCAGCTTCTCGCCGCGGCGGACGTTGGCCCACATGCTCATGGTCTCCGCCGGGGAGGAGCCGCGGAAATTGTAGTCCCGCACGGTGCGCCGCACGAGGCGGAACCAGGTGTTTTTGAAGACCGTGCGCCCGCCGAACTCCACGGCGCTGCGCGCGGAGATGTAGAGCCGGAAGGCCTCGGGATGCTGCGAGGTGATCATGTCGTTGAGCGCGTGGATGCCCTCGAAGACGACCATCTCGTCCTTCTTGAGCTTGATGGACTTGGAGGGCTCCTGAATGCGCATACGGCGGGAGAACTCGTATTTCGGCACGAAAATGCGCTCGCCCCGGGCAAGCTGCGTAAAATGCCGGTTCAGAAGCTCCATATCCAGGCACAGCGGGGATTCCAGGTCATAGTCGCCCTCGGGCGTGCGCGGCGTGGTCTCGGGCGTGACGGTCTGAAAATAGTCGTCCATCGCCACATAATGCGTGCGGATGCCCTTCTTCTCCAGCGCCTCGGCCACCTTCATGGCCGTGGTGGTCTTGCCCGAGCCGGAGGGGCCGGACAGCAGCACGATGGGGCTGCGCGCGCAGTTGTCCGCGATCATCCCGGCGGCCTGCTCGACGAGGGCGTGATAATAGGCGTCGCTCTCCTCCACGAAGCCCTTCGGATCGGATACGGTGCGGAAGTTGATGTCTTTCAGCTGATAGGACATAGTCTTTATTCCTCCCAGTTCAGATAAAAAGCGGAGATCTGTTCCTTGCTTTGACAGGTCCGCTCGATGCCGTTGATGTATTCCAGCGGGTACTTGGGCGCCATGAGGCGCGTGTTGCGCCCGCCGTCCGTGCGCACGAGCTTGCTCGAACCGCCCGCGCCCATGGCGAGGATGCTGCACAGCTCCTCCATGATGCAGATGTTGTAGAGGTTTTCCGTGCCGGGCTTTGCCCAGCCGACGTTCTCAAAGCCGCCGGACATGAACTTCTGGCGGTAGAGGTAATAGGGCGCGTAGCCCGCGCCGCGCAGCTTCGTGCTTGACAGATCCAACATGTTCCCCACTTCCTGCGCGGAAGGCAGCTCGCCGCCCTCCAGCGTCAGGCGCGAGCCCTTTTTCAGACTCAGCGTATGCACGGTGATGTTCTCCGGTGCAAGGCCGAGCACGGTCTCCAGCGTTTCGGCAAAGCCGTCGAAGCTGTCGCCCGGAAGACCGGCGATCAGATCCATGTTCACCGCGAAGCCACCGCAATCGCGCACGGCCCTCAGCGCCGTGACGATGTCCGCCGCGCTGTGGCGGCGGCCGATGGCCTCCAGGACCTCGTCGCGCATGGTCTGCGGGTTGACGCTCACCCGGTCGACGCCGTGCGCGCGCAGGACGCGGAGCTTCTCCGCGCTGATGGTGTCGGGCCGGCCGGCCTCCACCGTGTATTCCCGCAGGGCGGAGAGGTCGAACTGCCGCTCCAGCTCCGCGCAGAGGCGCTCGAGCTGGGAAGCCGAGAGCGTCGTCGGCGTGCCGCCGCCCATGTAGATCGACACCGGGCGCAGGCCCAGAGACCGGACCTGTTCGGCCACGGCCGCAATCTCCCGCGTCAGCGCGTCTAAAAACGGCTCCATCAGCGCCATGCTTTTTTCGACGGACTGGCTGACGAAGCTGCAGTAGGCGCAGCGCGTCGGGCAGAAGGGGATGCCCACGTAGAGACAGACGTCCCGCCGTTCGAGCGAGGCCGCGGCGCGGAGCGTCTGCCGCGCCGTGTCCAGACAGAGCGCGGCGCGCCCGGGGCTCACGTCATATTCCTCGATGAAGCGCGCGAGCGCCTTCTCCTCCTCCGGCTCGGCCCGCAGCAGCGCGCAGAGGAGCTTGCCCGGCCGCACGCCCGTCAGCGCGCCCCAGACGGGCTTTTCATGCCCGGCGCGCAGCGCGGCCCGATATAGCGCGTTCTTCACGAGGCGCTGGCAGACCCGGTCCTCCGTCAGCGGGTCGCTGAGCTTTCCGGCCGGGGCCCAGGCGGCGCCGCGGGTCGCCCGTCCGTCTTTCACCAGCAGGCAGGAGGCCGTGACGCGTGTTTCCGTGCGGCGGAGCGAGAGCTCGATGCGCTCGCCCTCCGGCTTCCCGGCGGGGTATTCCGGCCGCTCGTCGGGGAAGAGGGTCAGCAGCATCTGCTCGACGGCGTAGCGATGATCGTGTCCGGACAGATAGAGCTTCACAGTGACCTCCCTCCTTTCGAGTGCTTTTCCATTATATCAGAAAAGCTCGAGCGGCACAACGGGCAAACAACGCGGAATGCTATGAAAATTGGTAGTAAAAACTGCGCAAAAAAGACTGGATTTTAATGGGAAAAGCGTTTATAATACTAGATAGTAATACGATAGGGGAAGTATTGCATGTTTCAGGTAGGCGACAAGATCATATACGGCGAAAACGGCGTCTGTACGGTAGAGAGCATCGGCCCGCTGAACATCTCCGGCGCGCCGAAGGACCGCCTCTACTATAACCTCCGCCCGCTCACGGGCAGCGGGGTGTATTTCACGCCGGTGGATTCCAACGCCTACATGCGCCCGGTTATGAGCCGCCTCGAGGCCGAGGCCCTGATCGACGCCATGCCTGGCATCGAGCCCGCCGTCTGCAACGACACCCGCTTCAACCATGTCGACGCCTTTTATAAAGAGCTCTTCCGGCAGCACAGCTGCGAGGCGCTCGTCTCCATCGTCAAGGGGCTGCGCCAGCGCATGACCGAGCGCAAGACCAAAAGCAGCCGCGCCGAGGCCACGATGAAGCGCGCCAAGGACATGCTCCACGGCGAGCTGTCCGTCGCGCTGGATATGGACATCCGCGATGTGGAGGGCTATATCCTCGAGCGGATCGGTGTACAGAACTGAGAAACGATCGACCTTCAAAAACCGCGGAGCGATCCGCGGTTTTTTGCATTTCCGAAACGCCCCGCCGCATTGACAGAGGCGCGGCTGCGGGCATATACTGAAGAAAAACGCGAAAAACGCGGGAAAGGCGGTGAGGGAGCGTGGCGTCCATCCTGAAGCGCGGAGATACCGACATGACCGAGGGCTCGACCATCCGGCTCCTCGTCGCCTTCGCCGTCCCTCTTCTGATCGGGAACCTGTTCCAGCAGCTCTACAGCACGGTGGACTCCGTCGTGGTCGGCAATTTCGTGGGCAAGCAGGCGCTGGCGGCCGTGGGCTGCACGACCTCGATCATCAACTCGATGATCGGCTTTTTCATCGGCTTGTCCGCCGGCGCGGGCGTCGTGATGAGCCAGTACTACGGCGCGCACGACCAGGATAAGCTGCACCGTACCGTCCAGACCACCATCGGCATGACGCTTGTGCTCTGCGCGCTGCTGACGGCGTTGGGCGTACTGCTGACGCCAATCATGCTGCGCTGGATGAAAACGCCCGAGGACGTGTTCGACGCGGCCTCGCTCTACCTGCGGATCTATTTCGCGGGCGTGACCGGGCAGCTGCTGTACAACATCGGCGCGGCCGTCCTGCGCGCGGTGGGAGACTCCACGCGCCCGCTGTATTTTCTCATTTTCTGCACGCTGACCAATACTGTGCTCGATATCCTCCTGGTCGGCGTGTTCCGCCTCGGCATCGCGGGGGCGGCCTATGCCACCATCCTGTCGCAGGCGCTTTCGGCGCTGCTGGTGATGACGGTCCTGACGCGCAGCCGCGCTTCTTACCGCGTGGAGCTGCGCCTGCCGAGAATCGAGCCCGCTCTCCTGCGGAAGATCTGCTCGATCGGCGTTCCCACCGCGCTGCAGATGGTCATCACTTCGATCTCCAACATCTTTGTTCAATCTTATGTAAACCGCTTCGGCAGCTCGGCCATGGCCGGCTGGGCGGCCTATGTGAAGATCGACGGCGTCGCATTCCTCCCGATCGTCAGCCTGGCGGTCGCCATCACGACCTTTGTGGGGCAAAACCTCGGCGCGCGCAAGCTCGACCGCGTGAGGGGCGCCGCGCCGAAATGCCTTGGCCTGGCGACGGTCATCATGATCGCGATCCTGATCCCACTGATGCTGCTCGCGCCGCAGCTCGTGGCGCTGTTCAACCGGGAACCGGCGGTCGTCGAGTACGGCGCGCTGTTCATCCGGCTCATCTCGCCCTTTTACCTGCTGACCAGCGTCAACCAGATCTATTCCGGCGCTCTGCGCGGCGCGGGCGACACCCGCGCGCCCATGCTCATCATGCTGTTTTCCTTCGTCCTTTTCCGTCAGATCTATCTCTTCGTGACCTATCGGCTGGGCGGCGGCATCATACCGATCGGGCTGGGCTATCCGGCCGGCTGGCTGGTCTGCAGTCTGCTGATGCTCGTCTACTACTACGCCGGCGGCTGGCTGAAACAATATGAGACGGACGGGGCGGCGGAGGTGTGAAAAGCGCTCTTGTGGCACAGGACGGATTGTGCTATGATGAAATGCAGAAGGGAAGTGCTTGCTTGAAGATCGTTGTTCTGGGCGGCGGTGTGAGCACCGAACGCCACGTCTCCCTGGTCACGGCCACCTCGGTCTGCCGGGCGCTGCGCAGCCTTGGCCACCGGGCGGTGTTCGTGGACCTGTTCTTCGGCCTGGAGGGCTATGACGGAGCGCTCGAAGCCCTGTTCGACGCGCCGGACGGGCGCTGCGGGCAGGTCGCCATCGGGCACGAGGCGCCCGATATCAAGGCGGTGCGCGCGGCGCGGAAGGATCAGAGCCCCAGCCGGATCGGCCCGGGCGTGCTGGAGCTGTGCCGCCTGGCCGACTGCGTCTTTCTCGGGCTGCACGGCGCCGACGGGGAGGACGGCAAGATCCAGGCGGCGCTGGAGCTGCTGGGCGTGCCCTATACGGGCAGCGGCCCGCTCGCGAGCGCCATGGCCATGGACAAGGCCGTGGCCAAGCGCATGATGGACGCCTGCGGGATCCGCACGCCGAACTGGCGCGAGCTGCGCTACGGCGAGGAGGACATCTCCGCGCTGACTGAGAGCCTTCCCGTGCCCTGCGCGGTCAAGGTGGTGGACGGCGGCTCGTCCCTCGGCGTGGCCCTGCCCGATACGCGACAGGAGCTGCGCGGGGCGCTGAAAGAGCTGCTTGCCTTCGGCAGCCGCGTGGTGGTCGAGGAGAAGATCCGCGGCCGCGAGATCACGGTGCCCGTGCTCGACGGCCGGGCGCTCAGCCCGATCGAGATCGTCCCGCCCGAGAGCGGGAAATTCGACTACATCTCCAAATACCAGCCCGGCGCCGAAGGCGCGAAGGAGCTCTGCCCCGCGCCGATCACCGAGGCGGAGAAGCGCGAGGTGAGCGAGGCGGCGCTGAAGCTGCACCGCGCGCTGGACCTGCGGGTCTACTCCCGGACGGACTTCATCCTCGACGCGGAGGGGCGCGCCTGGTGCTTGGAGGTCAACACCCTGCCGGGCATGACCCCGGCGAGCCTCATCCCCAAGGCCGCGGCCGTGGCGGGCATGAGCTACGAAGAACTGTGCGAGGCGATCGTGCAGCTGAGTCTGAAAGAGAAAAGAAGTTAACATAATACCAAACAAAACCAAGGAGGGACAGACATGGCGGCAAAGAAAACCGTGGGAGAGCTCATCAAGGAAGCCCGCACCGCCGCGGGTCTCAGCCAGGCGGCTCTGGCCGAAAAGGTGGACGGCGTGAGCGCTTCGGACATCGGCAAGGCGGAGCGGGGAGAAAAGGAACTGACACAGGCGGCGCTCAAGCAGATCGCGAAGGCGACCGGCGTCACGCAGAAATCGCTGCTGGAGGCTCCCTCCGGGGCAAAGAAGACGAGCGCTTCATCGGCCAAGAAGACCGAGAGCGCCGACAAGAAAAAGAGCTCGTCGGCCGCGAAAAAGACCGAGTCGGGCAGCGCCAAGAAAACGGAAAGCAGCTCCGCGAAGAAGACGGGCAGCTCCTCCGCGAAGAAGACGGGCAGCTCCTCCGGCACGTCCGTGAAGGTCACGGCGGCGGAGAAGAAGCTGCTGGAGCTCTACCGCGCGGCGGACAGCGACAAGAAAAAGGCCGCCGTCAGCATCCTCAAGGGCGAGACGCCGGAGGCGGGCGAGATCCTCTCTTCGCTGCTCGGCGGCGCGATGGAGATGCTGGGCAATCTCGGCAAAAAGGACAAATAAAGCAGAGAAAACCGGGCCTTGAAGCGGAACGCTTCTGTGAGGCCCGGTTTTTTTAATTCCGGCCATTTATCGAAAAACGATATTTTTTAATTGACAAACGATATTACCTGTGTTACAATGCCGACAGAATGAGAGATCGGGAGGATCGGGATATGAACTGGAACAAGGACAAAAGCCTGCTGCTCACGCGCATCTGTACGGCGCTCTTCGCCGTGTTGCTGCTGGCGCTGGACCTGGGCTGCTGCTGGGCAATGCGCTGGTTCGTGAAGCTGCGCGGGCTCGACGGGAGTTCCGTCCGCTGCTTCGTCGCCACGGTGTACGCCTGCAGCATATTCGCCTGGCTGCTGCTGTGGCGGCTTTGGATGCTGCTGGGCAACATCCGTCGGGGCGAGGTCTTCACGGCAGACAATGTGAGCTGCCTTCGCGCCGTGAGCTGGTGCTGCGCGGGCGCGGCGGCGATCTGCCTTGTCAGCGCTCTGTATTACCCATCCTTTCTGATGGTCGCCGCCGCGGCGGGCTTCATGTGCCTGATCGTGCGCGTGGTAAAAAACGTATTCCAGCAGGCTGTCGCCATGAAGTCCGAGCTGGATCTGACGATCTGAGGGCGCGCCATGGAAATCCTGGTCAATTTGGACGTAATGATGGCCCGGCGGAAGATCAGCAGCGGGGAACTGGCCGAGCGCATCGGCATTACCTCCGCAAACCTCTCGGTCCTGAAGACCGGCAAGGCCAAGGCCATCCGCTTTTCCACGCTGATGGCGCTCTGTCATGAGCTCGGCTGCCAGCCGGGGGATATCCTGGAATTCAGAGACGACCCGTAACTACAACAGAATAAAAAGGAGTCTGCCATGGACGAAAACAAACTGCCGGAGGTCGAAACGACCGCCGGAGGAATTTCTGCACCCATTTTACCGAAAAAACCGCGCTTTTCCGCCTCAAAGCAGGAGATCCTCGCCGCTCTGCTGTGCTATGGGCTGGCCTGGGTCTGGTTCGACATCTTCGACGTGTTCGAGCGCGGCGGCGACTGGAAGACGAAGCTCTGGCTGACCGTTTTCGCTGTGGGCTACGTTGCCCTCGCGGAGCTGCTGCACCGGGACGTGAAGCGTCCGCGCGAAAGCTGGATCTGGCTCGGCTGCGTCGCTGTGCTGACGGCTGCGCTCCTGCTCCGCCGCGGGAACGCGCTGGGAACGGATATCTATGAGAAGGCTGCACCCCTCTACTTTTTCCTTCACGTCTTTGCCATCTGGTGGCTGCTCAGCCGCAGCGGCCGGCTCTGCGAGGGCGAGAGCGGACGCCTGCTGCCCTACGATGCACTGAACGCCTTCATTGTTTTCCCTTTCAAGCACTTTTTCCTGCGCATCCGCTGCCTTTGGTACGGGCTGGCGAGCCTCTTTGACCGGCGCGCCCGTCCGAAGACCGAGACGGTCGTCTGGAGCTGCGCGGCCGCGCTGGTGGCGCTCGCCCTGTTCGTCAAGGCCGTGTCGCTGCTGATGAGCGCCGACGAGGGCTTCGACGCCCTGCTCTCCGGTCTGGCGGACCGGCTCGCCTTCAAGACCGAATTCGACGTGATCCGGCTGTTCTTCAGCCTGCCTGTCGGCGCCTATGTCTTCGGCCTGCTGGCCGGCACGGCCAGGGAGGATCGGGAACGCCTGCGGGAGCGCGGCGCGGCGATCCAAAAGGGCCTGCGGGAGCTCCGCCGGGTGCCGGAGAAGATCTATCTTGTTGTGCTGGGCCTGTTCACCCTGCTCTATCTCGCCTTCTTCATCCTGCAGGGCCGCTATCTGTTCGGGGCCTTCACCCGCACGCTCCCCGAGGGTTTTGTGGTGTCCAGATACGCGCGGGAAGGCTTTTTTGAGCTGTGCCGGGTAATGGCGGTGAACTTTGTGCTGCTCTGGCTCGTGGCGCGCACACCGCGCCGTCCGCTTCGTCAGTCGCGCCCGCTGCTGATCGCCTCTCTGGCCCTGCTCGCCGAGAGCATGATCTTTGCCGTGATCGCGGCCTCGAAGCTATGGCTCTACATCGACTGCTTCGGCTTCACGCCGAAGCGCCTGCAGTCGGCCTGGCTGATCGGCGTGCTCTTCGCGGGCTGCCTCTTCGCAGCTTACGCGATCCTCACGGGCAAAAAGAGCTTTCGCGGCTGGATGATCTTCAGCGCGGTCAGTCTCTCGCTGTTGTGCCTGTACTGAAGCGAATTCCCGCATATAAAAGAGGCGCTGCCTCGGATCGGCTCTCGGGCTGATCGGAGACAGCGCCTCTTTTTTTGACGGCCCGCCGATGAAAAAAAGTATATGCCTGTCCGTCCGCGCATATAGTAAGTAGCAGAGGAACGAGCAAAACGGGGAGTTTGGCGAGGGAGTTCAAAGCCTTCCCCTCAAGGGGAAGCCTTTTCCCGTCAGATCCAAATTCGTCTTATCGCGTCAAGGAGGAAAGGGATGGACAGGAAGATCAAATGGGGGCCGCTGGCGCTGAGCATCGCGGCCGCGCTGGCCGCGGGCGGCATCGGCGCCTGGCTGGGCGGCGACTTTTCCGGGAGCTACGGGCAGATGTATAAGCCGCTGCTCTCGCCGCCCGGCTGGGTGTTCCCGGTCGTGTGGACGATATTGTATGTGCTGATGGGCGTCGCCGCCTGGCAGGTCTGGCAGTCGGAGGCGTCCCGGCCGCGAAAGAAGAGGGCGCTGATCCTCTACGGCGCGCAGCTGGCGATGAACGCCTTCTGGCCGCTGCTGTTCTTCCGCTTGGGCGCCTACCTCGCGGCCTTCGTATGGCTGGTGCTGCTCTTCGCGGCCGTCTGGCTCTGCGCGCTCTGCTTCCGCTACATCCGGCCGAGCGCCGGAAAGCTGTTGACGCCGTATCTGCTCTGGCTCTTCTTCGCCGGCTATCTCAACCTCGGCGTCTATCTGCTCAATTGAACGATTTCTGCGGGACGGTTTTCCGCCCTGCTTCAGCTTGCAGCCAAGGTCGGCCGGACCTTGGCTGCTTCGCTTCAGCCGCCACTTTTTTCGTGATATGACGTTTTCACGAAAAAAACTCGCTCCGCTCGGCAAAAGCCTGCCGACGCAGGCATTTGCTGGCGGTGATTGTAACGCGAGGCGGGTCTTGCCCCTCGCGCGCCCCCCGCGGCTCTGTTGTCGCGCTGTCTCCCTTCCGGTTTTTTCTGTAGTTCTTCCTCTTTTTTGTCCGCTGTTGGACACTTCGGGCCCATGTGTATGGACGGGACTGCGCAAAGCATATAAAAACGGCGCAGGCTTTCGTTGAATTCTCCAAATCCTGCAAAACGGGAGGGTTGTTCTTGCATATTCTTCGTCATTGTGTTAGAATATGAACGAAATTATACCCGGAAATGCGGGCATTTTTCCGTGAGGGGGGAAGAGAATGGAGAAGAAAGCCAAGATCATCACGGTCGCGGGTAAAGGCGGCGTCGGCAAAACCTCGATCTGCGCTTGCATCGTCAGGCTCTTGACGGAACAGTATCCGGACAAGAAGATCCTCGCGATCGACGCGGATCCCGCCGTCGGCCTGTCCGTCGCTCTTGGCGTGGACGTGAAGATGACGCTGGACGATATCCGCTCAAGTATCGTGGACAGCGTCGAAAACGGCGAGACCAAGGAAGCTCTGGAGCTGCTCAGCGAGGCGCGCTTTCGCATTTTCGACGCGCTGGTGGAGCTGCCGGGCTTTGCCTTCCTGGCCATTGGTCGTCCGGAGAGTTCCGGCTGCTACTGCAAGGTAAATTCCTACCTGAAAGAAGTGATCGGACTTCTTGCCAACAGCTTTGACTATGTCGTCATCGACGGCGAGGCGGGGATCGAACAGATCCAGCGCCGCGTGATGGAAAAGGTCACGCACCTGCTGCTGATCACCGACCAGAGCAAAAAGGGCGGACAGGTCATCGGCACCATCAAGAGCGTGGCGGACGAGCTGATCGCTTACGATCGGATCGGCGTCATCATCAACCGCGTCACCAATCCCGAGCTTGTGAGCCTCATGGAGGCCCCGGTGGAGATCCTCTCCGCCATCCCTGCGGACAGCGCCTTTGCCGCCAACGACATCAAGGGCAAGAGCGTCATGGAGCTGCCTGCGGATTCCGTTATGCTCACCGGAGTGGCGGAAGCACTCCGAAAAATAGAAATTCTGTGAAGAAGAGGTGTAACATTTGAAAGATCTTAAGCATCTGATCTACTTTGAGAGTCTGCTTGAGAACGCCGACAACGAGCTGATAAAACAGGCTCAGGCGGAAGGCGGCATCGCCCTCGGCTATACCTGTTTCCACATCCCCGAGGTCCTGCTCAACATCGGCAACTGCTTCTCGACCAGGCTCCGCGCACCGAACACCGGCTCTATCGACATCGCGACCTACTACATGTCCAACTACACCTGCGAGTATGCCCGCGCTCTGCTCGAGCGCGCCATCGAGGGCGGCTACCAGTTCCTCGACGCGCTCATCGGCGTGGACGCCTGCTCGATGATGAACCGCTCCATGGAGCACTTCGAGATCCTGCAGGTCAACAACAAGCCGAATTTCTTCGTCACCCATACCGATATGCCCTTCAAGATCACCGACTACACGATCGAGGGCTATCGCCGCCAGATGAAGGCCCATGTGCTCGACCGTCTGCACGAGGTCTTCGGCGTGGACGTCTCCGACGAGGCCATCCGCAAGGCCGTCGAGGAGCACAACGAGGTCTGCCGCATCATCTCCGAGATCAGCGAGATGAGAAAGAAGACCAACCCCATCATCACCGGCTACGAGTTCCATGTCCTGAACCTCGTCACCTACGTCTGCCCGAAGGCGCTGATCCTGCCCTACCTGCGCGAGACGCTGGAGGAGCTGAAAGCGCGCAAGCCCGACCGGAAGAGCCGCTTCCGCGCCCGCGTGGCCATCGTCGGCTCCGAGATCGACGATCCGAGCCTCACCAAGCTCATCGAGGACGTCGGCGCCCTGGTCGTGTCCGACCGTTACTGCTTCGGCTCCACGCCCGGCCGCGAGGTCATCGAGCTCAACGACGAGGAGGACGTCCTCACGCAGATCTGCCGCCACTACATGGAGGTCAGCGAGTGCGCCCGCTACATCTCCGACGAGAAGGTGCTGCAGCGCCGCGAGACCTCCGACCGCCTCGCCAAGGAGTTCGGCGCCGAGGGCATCATCTACGAGCAGATGAAGTACTGCGACTACTGGGGCTTCGAGCGCGCTCTGGTCAGCCACATCATGTCCGAGGAGTACGGCTGGCCCGTCCTCTCCATCGACCGTCTGTACAACAACGGCAATTCCGGCCAGCTGCGTACCCGTGTTCAGGCCTTTGTGGAGTCGCTGGAGATCAAACGCATCCATAAAGAGGAGGGACTGAAATAATGGCGAAGATTCAATATCCCAATCCTAAATTCTGGAAGACCAAAGACAATATAGACTGGAAGAAGCAGGGCGAGAACCTGAAGGAAGTCGTCGGCATCTTCGGCGAGCTCCTCAAGGAAACCGACTGGCAGCAGTTCGGCAAGGACATGGCGAACGTCTTCAAGGCCGACGGCGAGCGCATCAAGGAAGAGTACAAGGACTTCATGGCGCTGTCGAAGGAAGAGAAGTGGGACCGTGTCATCAACGGCGAGCGCAGCCTCGGCCGTCTCTACCGCAAGGGCGCCATGGCCACCGTCCGCCGCGAGTGGCGCGGCGTGAAGGACACCGCCTATGACTTCTGGGAGTGGGCCCGTATGTGGGGCATGCTCCTCGGCACCTTCTCCAAGGACCTGATCCCCGCCATGAACAGCGCGCTGTGGTATCGCTGGATGATCTCCTATTTCTGCTGCCACGGCTTCATGGACAAGAACATCCTCGGTCTGCGCGGCTCCAACCTGCGCATGAGCCACGAGGTCACCTATCAGATCTTCCGCTACGTGGCGGAGAACCTGGTCTTCCTCTCCAAGGCCGACCGCAAGAACGGCAACAGCGATGAGCTCAACAAGATGCTCTTCACCTTCGACGAGATGACCATGGGTCAGATCGCCTGCGGCTTCCCCGATCTGCTGGCGATCCCGCACCAGCTGCTGCCCATGTTCCTCGTCTCTGAGATCGACCAGCTGGTCTGCATCCCCTACATCGACGCGGTCGAGAGCTACGGTCTGCCCTCCGATACCTGCCCGGTGCCGTCTTCCGAGTGCGGCGCGCTGGTCATCAACGCCCTGCCCGACATGGGCTCGCTGTTCATCTCCAGCTCCATGCCCTGCGACGGCTCCACCATGGCCTCCTCTTACTTCTCCCGCCGCTTCCCGAACACCCCGGTGTTCCACCTCTGCTTCCCCGTGCGTTATCTGGACGATGAGAACACCGTGCAGATGGCCGCCGAGGACATCAAGGCCTGCATCAAGGCCATCGAGGACCATACCGGCGCCAAGTGGAACTGGGAGCACTACTTCGAGTGCATCAAGCGCTTCAACCAGGAGACCGACCTTGAGCTCCAGAAGTGGGAGATCAACAAGTCCGCCTACCCGCAGTTCATCGGACCGAGCTACGAGCTCTTCCGCAAGTGGAACTACGAGATGGACGGCGGCGCCGACCCGCGCGTCCTGCCCTCCATGGAGAAGGTCAACAAGATGCTCCTGAAGGCCTACGAGAACAAGGAGAGCGCGTGGCCCGAGCGCAAGATGAAGTACCGCGCCCTGGTGTGGTCCTGCCCGGCCCACTACTACGCCAACTTCTCCAACTGGCTGGCCAACTGCTGGGGCATCAACGTCCTGGTCGAGATGGAGTCTCTGAACTTCACCAAGCACCTCGAGACCGAGGACAAGGAAGAGGCTCTGCGCGATCTGGCCCGTCTGTACGAGCGCATGGTCATGCGCCGTCACACCAACGGCGGCTACCAGAACGTCGTCGACGAGTGCTGGCGCCAGGTCGAGGCCTGGAACGCCCCGCTGGTCATCATGTACCAGAACGTGGCCTGCAAGAACATGGCTACCGTTCAGGGCCTGCTGGACGAGCAGGGCCGTCAGCGCGGCTACGACCTGATCTGGGTCGAGCACGACCTGATGGACCCGCGCACCGTTTCCCGCCGCACCATGCGCGACAAGGTCAACGAGTACATGCGCACGGTCAAGCATGCCGAGCCCGTCGATCCCTCGCTGGTCGAGTTCGAGGACGAAGTGTGCATGTAGCGTCAGAAGAAGCCGGCTCCATTCCGCTTTCGCGGTTTCCGTAAAAGCCGTGAAAGCTCCATATCCGACCGGTTCCTTCTTCCTTGTCCAAATCGAACCCGCTGCGCCGGGCTTCGATTTGGAGTTCAAAGATGATGCCGCTGTGCGGCGATTATAATCAAAAAATAATAAGGAGATAGTATTACATGAAATATTTTGGCGGTTGTGACGTCGGCTCCACCTACACGAAGGCGGTCATCCTCGACGAGAACGGCAAGATGGTAGCCGATACCACCATCAAGAGCAAGATCAATTCCGAGCAGAGCGCCATCGCGGCGATGGACGACGTGCTCAAGAAGGTCGGCCTGAAGAGCTCCAAGGAGCTTGAGTACCTGATCGGTACGGGCTACGGCCGCAACAAGGTCCCGTTCGCGGACGAGAACATCTCCGAGATCAGCTGCCACGCGATGGGCGTGCATGTGACGAACCCGGACGTGAAGGCGATCATCGACATCGGCGGCCAGGACGTGAAGGGCATCAGCATCGACACGGACGGCACGGTGAAGAACTTTGCGATGAACGACAAGTGCGCCGCCGGTACGGGCCGCTTCTTCGAGGCGATGGCGCGC
>JAFRLZ010000028.1 GCA_017430985.1 Oscillospiraceae bacterium | reverse complement strand
TACAAGAAGAAGCAACAGATTTAGCTATTGATGGAGTATTACATAGATTTCCCGCGCCCGCGGCGACGCCCGCGCCCGCGGCGACGCCCGAACCGACGGCGGACCTGGGCGAAGACATTCCGTTCAGCATCGGCGGGGATATAGAACTGCCGAAAGTACCATAGGGAGTTTTTCAATGAAATATCTGGACAAAGAGCCGTACGATCACCTCAAGATGGAAATGGTCCGCTTTGAGACAGAAGATGTTATCACGGATTCAAACGGAGAGGAAAACAATACGGGAACGGATATTGATATGCCGAAGGTTCCGTAAGCATGACCGTACAGCGACAAACGACCCGGGGGACCGCAGCTGCGATCCTTCGGGTCTTTTTTGCTTGTCTCCCCGCCCGCGTCCTTTTCCGTCAAAAGTGATTGCCAGACCCTGCGCGTTTGTGATACCATAGCGGCAGAGAAAAAGGAGGAGAGGCGTATGCGGGACCTCAAGCATATCCATTTCTTTGAAGAGCTGCTCGAACGGGCGGACAACGAGCTCGTGCGGCAGGCCAGGGACGCGGGCGGCGTCGCCGTCGGCTACACCTGCTACTATGTGCCGGAGGCGCTGTTGAACTGCGGCGCGGCCTTTTCCGTGCGCCTGCGCGCGCCCAACACCGGTTCGCTCGACATCAGCCAGTATTACATGTCCAGCTTCATCTGCGGCTACACCCGCGCGCTCTTCGAGCGCGCCTTCGAGGGCGGCATGAACTTTCTGGACTTCTACGCCAGCTCCGACACCTGCCAGCAGATGGTGCGCGTGGTGGAGAACATCCGCGAGCTCAAGCTCATCGACAACCCGCGCTTTGCCTGGGGCATCATCGACGCGCCGCTCAAGCTCAGCCCGCACGGGCTGAAGCTCTACACCGAACAGATCCGCGAGCATCTGCTGCGGCCGCTTGCGGAAAACTGCGGCGTGGACGTGTCGGACGCGGCCATCCGCGCGGCGGTCGGAGAGCACAACGAGCTGTGCGCCGTGTTCGAGGAGATCTCGGCCCTGCGCAGGGAGGATAATCCCCGCATCACCCCGCGCGAGTTCCACATCCTTTCGCTCGTCAGCTACGCCTGCCCCACGGCGCTGATCCTGCCCTACCTGAAGGAGACGCTCGCGGAGCTTCGCACGCGCGAGCCGGACGCGGTGGCGCGCTGGCGCGCCCGCGTCGTCGTGGTCGGCAGCGAGCTGGACGACTACGCCTTCTCGGAGATTTTGGAGAACTGCCGCTGCTACGTCGCGGCCGACCGCTACTGCTTCGGCTCCTTCCCCGGCCGCCAGCAGATCCCGCTCAGCGACGAAGAGCCCGCGCTCGAGCAGGTCTGCCGCTGGTATCTGGAAACGAACCAGTGCCCGCGCTTCATGTCCCAGGAGAAGATCGTCGGGCGACGCGAGCTGATCAAAAAACTCGCCGACGAATACCGCGCCGACGGCGTCATCATCGAGCAGGCCAAGTTCTGCGACTTCTGGGGCTACGAGCGCACGCTCAACACCCAGGTGCTGCGCGAGGACTACGGCCTGCCGACGCTGGGCGTCGACCGCGAGTATGTGGTGCGCGGCTCCGGCCAGCTCGCCACGCGCGTGCAGGCCTTCGTGGAGAGCATCGAGTTCAAAAAGATCCAGGAGGGGGGCGGCAGGGCATGAAAAAGGGCGCGGCCGACAATCTGAAAAAAGGCACCGCCATCGCCCGCCACCGCGAGTGGCGCGGGCTGCGCGACACGGTCTACGACTACGGCCAATGGTGCCGTCTCTGGGGCATCCTCATCAAGTGGGTCTTCAGCCACCTCGTCCAGAACTTCAAGGCCATCTTCCGCTACCGCTGGATGTTCTCCTACCTCACGGTGCCGAGCTTCTTCGACCGGCTCTGCGCCGGGCAGCGGGGCGCGGCGCTGCGCGCGGCCAGAAACAACCTCAACTATCTGGCCAGCGACGTGACGGAGACGCTGACGACCATCTTCTCGGCGGACCTCCATCTGCACCCCAGCAGCAAAAAGGCCGAGGCGCTCAACCGAAAGATCATCTGTGTCGACGAGCTGTTGCCGGCGCTGCTCGGCAAGGGCTTCCCCAACTGCAAGACCATCCTCTTCCAGGAATACCCCATGTATCTGCCCTCGCTCATCAACCAGCACAGCCCCGTGCACTACATCAGCCAGTCCGAGCTCTACGGCCTGCCCGCGGACGTCTGCCCGCTGCCGGCCTTCGAGGCGGGCCTAGCCATTGAGGACGACTTTCCGAAGATCGGCTGCTGCATGCTGACCTCCAACATGCCCTGCGACGGCAGCATCATGACCTCCATGATCCAGGACCGCCGCATCGGCCTGCCCACGCAGGTGCTGAACGTGCCGCTGCGCTGGAAGGAGGACGAGGTGCAGCCCTACGCCGTGGCGGAGATCCTCTCGGCCATCGCCTTCCTCGAGGAGCAGACCGGCGAGACCTACGACTGGGACGCGCTGAAGAAAGCCTGCGAGATCTGGAATGAGCAGAACGAGGCCAAGTTCGAGAAGTGGGAGCTCAACCGCACGGCCATCCCGCCGCACACCGGCTCCTCCGCCTGGCTCTACCGCATCTTCGAGCACCAGGCCGTCTGCGGCGAGCCGAAGGCGCTCGCAAACGACCGCAAGGTCAACGCCATCCTCCGCGCGCAGGTCGCCGCGGGGAAGTGCCCGAAGACCATCCGCCACCGCGCGGTCGTCTGGAACACGCCCGCCAACAACTACGCGAACTTCAACAACTGGCTGCTGGAATGCTGGGGCATCGACTCCGTGTGCGAGATGATCGACCTGCACGGCACCGAGCTGATCGACACCTCGAGCCGCGAGAACCTGCTGCGCGGCGTGGCGAACATGTACCAGACCTCCACCATGCGAGCCCACACCAAGGGCGGCAGCGAGGTCATGCTCGACGCGCTGTGGGAAAAATATGAGGAGTACGACGCCGACATGATCCTGATGTTCGACCAGATCTCCTGCAAGGGCGTCGGCGCGATCAACGGATTGTTCGAGGAGGGCGCGCGTCAGCGCGGCATCCCGATGTGCAAGGTGCGGCAGGACCTGATGGACCCGACCTCCATCACCCGCCGCGAGATGCGCGGGGACGTGAACGTCTTCATGCAGACCGTGATGAACGAGGAGCCGCTGGACGCGTCTCTGGTGGACTTCGACGACGATGAAAGCTGGTAAGGAGAGTGTGATATGAGCTGGATCTGGATCGTTTTGATCGTTTTGGCGGCGCTGTTTCTGCTGACCGTGCTGATCTACTGGTTCAACCTGGACACCAAGATCGTCAAGGCGCTGGAAAAGCCGATGATGAAGCATTACGACGCGCTCAAGCGCGACCACAGGCTGTGAGGAGGACCATGACATGACCGTTTACCACGGAAGCATCCTGAGCGTCAACGCGCGGGACGAGGTGTTCCGCTATCTCGTCGAAGACGGCGGGCGGATCGTTTTCGTCGGCGACGAGCTGCCGGAGCGCTATGCCGCGGGCGAGCGCGTGGAGCTCGGCGAGCGGGCGCTGATCCCCGCCTTTGCCGACACGCACCAGCATTTCGCCTCCTTCTCGGCCTTCAACGCGGGGCTGAACGTTATGGAGGCCTCCTCCAACGAGGAGATCCTCGCCATGGTGGACGAGTTTGCGGAGAAGTGTCCGAACAAGACGCTGATCGCCTTCGGCGCCTCGCCCTACTCGGTGCGGGAGCGGCGGCTCGTCAGCCGCGAGGAGCTCGACCGCGTCACCCACGGCAAGCCCCTGTTCCTGGTGAAATACGACGGGCACGCCTGCGTCGTCAACAGCGCGCTGCTCAAAAAGCTGCCGGAAAAGGTCGGCGCGCTGCGCGGATATCATCCGGACACGGGCGAGATGAACCAGGAGGCCTTCTTTGCCGTCTCGGACTTCATCACGAATTCCATCTCCCCGCTCGAGCTGCTGCGCGACATGCAGCTGGCCGCGGACTTCGAGGCCGGCAAGGGCATCGGCCTCATCCACACCGTCAGCGGCGTGGGCTTCCCCGGCGATTTGGACGTGTCGATGGAGAGCTGGTTCGCCCGCAGCCTGCAGAGCGGGCTGCAGCTGCGCGTTTTCCCGCAGTCGATGGACGTGCGCGTGGCGCAGAAACGGCGGCTGCCGCGCATCGGCGGCTGCTTCGCCTGCGCGCTGGACGGCTGCTTCGGCTCGCAGGACGCGGCCATGAACCGCCCCTACGACAACGACCCGGGCAACAGCGGCGTGCTGTACTACACGGACGAGCAGATCGCGGACTTCTGCAAAAAGGCCAACCGCGCCGGGCTGCAGATCGAGATGCACGCCATCGGCGACCGGGCCTTCGACCAGGCCGCCCGCGCGCTCAAGGCCGCGCTCGACGACTTCCCGCGCGACGACCACCGCCACGGCATCATTCACGCCTGCCTGCCCACCGAAGAGGGCATGGCCATCTGCCGCGACTACCACATCCAGCTGCCCATGCAGATCGCCTTCGACGAGTGGCGGCAGGAGCCGATGGAATACGTTGAAGAGCTGCTCGGCGCGGAGCGCGCCGCGGCGCTCAACCCCGTGCGGAGCTTTCTGGAGCTCGGCTGCGTCGTCTCCTTCGGCAGCGACGGGCCCTGCACCTCGCCCGACCCCATCGTGTGGCTGCACAAGGCCGTGAACCACTCCAACCCCGCCCAGGCCGTCAGCATTCGGGAGGCGCTGCGCATGGCGACCTACAACGGCTACTGGACGACCTTCGACGAAAAAGAGCGCGGCTCGCTGGAGGAGGGCAAGCTCGCGGACATGGTGATCCTCTCGGGGAACCCGTACGAGACCGCGCCGGAGAAGCTGAAAGACCTGAAGGTCGAACAGCTGCTGCTCGGCGGCCGGCCCTACCGGAAGCAGAGCCAGAGCGTTCCCGCCGCGGTGCTGCGCGGGATGTTCTCCAAAAACAAGGCGTAAACAATAAAAAAGGGCCTGCCGCAAAAGGCAAATCCCCTGTCATTCCGAGGCCGGTTGACAAACCGGCCGTGGGAATCCGTCCCTTACAAGGAGAGAACGGATTGTCACAGCCCCTTGCGGGGCTTCGCAATGACAGTTTGGGGCCTTTTGCGGCAGGCTCTTTTTTTGCGCTCAGCGGAAGGTATAGCAGCGCAGGAAGGGCTTGATCTGCGCGCCGCCGCGCAGGTAGCGCAGCAGGATCTCCGCGCAGGCGCGGCTGTCGCTGCCCGCGTGGTGATGGTCGAGCGGGATGCCGTAGCAGGCGCAGAGCGCGTCGAGCTTGTGGCTCATGCCGGGCAGCAGTGCGCGCCCCATCTGCACGGTGCAGAGGTAGCTCACGCGGGGCAGCCAGCCGATCTCATAGTGCTGCAGGCAGCGCTTCAGGACGCCCAGGTCGAAGGAGGCGTTGTGCGCCGCAAGGACGCCGCTCGAGAGCAGCGGCTCGAGGCGCGGCCAGAGCTCCGGAAAGGTCGGCGCGCCGCGCACCTTGTCCTCGTCGATGCCGGTCAGGATCGTGTTGAACGTGTCAAAGTCCGTCTCCGGGTCGACGAGCGAATAGAACTCCTCCGTGACCGCGCCGTCCTCGATCACCGTGATCCCGATGGCGCTCATGCGGTGGTTGAGATGGTTCGGCGTCTCCACGTCGAAGGCGACAAAGCGCTCCATGGCCTCAGCCTCCCGAGACGGGGAAGAAGAAGCCCAGCACGTCGCCGTCACGCAGCTCGCGGTCGAGCGGGCTGCGCTCGCCGTTGACGCTCACGAGCAGGAGCTTCGCCTTCAGCGGCGAGCAGCGCACGAGCCGCAGCGCGTCGCGCACGGTGCTGCCCGCGGGCAGCTCGGCCCAACTCTTCTCGTCGAGCGCGCTGCGGTCGCTGCCGTGCGGCGGCAGGATCTTGACCCTCATGGCGCGATCTCCTCCATGCTGATGACCTCCATCGGGCAGGAACGGGCGCACTGGCCGCAGCCGATGCAGCCCTCCCTGACGAATTCGGGGAAGACGTTGCGGTATTTGCCGCTCTTGCCCTCCTTCCTCATGCCGAGCACGGAGACGGGGCAGGCCTGGGCGCAGATGCCGCAGCTGACGCAGTTGAGGTAGTCGAACACGGGCTGTTTCCTGTTCATATCTCCACCTCCGTCAGCTTGTCGATGCCGAGGCGCCGAACGGTCTCGGGCAGGGGCACGCCGGTCTGATCGTCCCAGCCGAAGGCGCGCCAGTGCGAGGAGACCTGCTCGCGGTGCTGGCTGAGCGTCACGCCCTTGAGCGGGCCGGAGGGCAGCGGCGGCTCGCCCAGCATGCGCTTGGGCAGCTTGAAGGAGGCCGGGTCCACGCCCTGCCTGACGTTGAACAGCTGCCGCAGGGTCTGGATGCGCTCGCCGATCTCCATGTAGTGGTCGCCGTCATAGTCCCAGCCCTCGGCGGCGTTGAGGTAGTCCACGAGCTTCCACATATGCACGCCCATCATCTGGCCGTAGTAGCAGCCGCCCGCGCCGTCGACGAGCATGGTGTAGCAGGCGTTGGCCTTGGTGATGTACGCCATCCGCTCGGAGTCCTCAAGGTCCTTGTCCTTGCCGTGCATCGTCGCCGGGGGCGCCCAGGAGCAGATGTCGCAGAGGCTCATCGCGCCGTACTCGATGCCCATGCCGACGGTGTGCTTGCCCGGCGCGGGCTCGGCCACGAAGTGCACGCCGAGCTGCGGGTCGTTGCGCGCGTCGTGCATGCCGGGCTCCTGCCCGCCGATGTGCATGGCGTATTCTTTGCCGCCGAACTTCTCCGAGGCGCGCTTGACGCCGTCGGCGATCGCGTCGCCAAAGCCCTCGCGCGCGACCATCTTCCGTACCAGCGTGAGGATGGCTTCGGTGTCGCCCCAATGGAGCTCCAGCCCGTCGGTCTGCTCTTTGGTCAGGATGCCGTGCTCGAAGCACTCGATCGCCCAGGCGACGGTGTTGCCCGCGGAGATCGTGTCGAGCCCCGCGCGGTTGAGATACTCGTTGAGCTGATAGATCGAGTCGAGGCTCCAGTTCATCAGCAGCGGGCCGAAGGCCTCGATGGTCTCATACTCCGGCTTGTGCGTCTCGTCATACTCGACGTATTTCCGGCCGCGGATGTTGAGCTTGCCGCCGCAGCCGAGGGGGCAGGAGTAGCAGTGGTACTTGGCCGTCTCGATCTTGTTGATGTGCTCGGGGTTGTAGACGTCGGCCATGCGGCGCACGTCGCGCGGCGTGCCGCCCCAGTTCCTGATCGGGCCGTCGCCGCTCGTGATGGCCAGCGAGGTGTTGGCCTGCGTGCCCCATTCGCGGAACATGTAGGCCGTCATCGAGCCGTCGAGCGGCACATAGGGCAGATGCCCCAGCATCGCGCCGCCCGCGCCGATGAAGACGCCGAGACCCGTGGGCAGCGTCATCTTCAGCAGCTTTCGCCCCAGCTCCTTCGAGAGCGCCTTGACGGCTTCCGCGTCGTGACAGGGGAAGGGCCGCGCGCCCGCGAGCACCACGGCCTTGAGCTTCTTGCTGCCCATCACCGCGCCCACGCCGCTTCGCGCGGCGATGCGCCCGCCCTCGTTGCAGATGCCGGAGATCAGCGAGAGCTTCTCGCCCGACGGGCCGATGACCGCGACGCAGGGCTTTTTGCGGCAGACGCCGTCGAGATCGGCGTGCAGCGCCCGTTCCGCCTCCGTCGCGTCGAGGCCCCAGTAGTTCTCCGCGTCCCGGATCTCGACGGTCCTGCCGTCGCAGAAGAGGTAGACGGGCGTCTCCGAAACGCCGGAGATGAAGATCGCGTCGTAGCCGCACTGCTTGATGGCCGGGGCGAACAGGCCGCCGCAGTTGGCGTCGCCCCAGCCGCCGGTCAGCGGGCTCTTGCAGGCGACGGTCCAGCGCCCCGTCAGGAAGGCCCCGGTGCCGCAGAGCGCGCCCGCCGCGAAGGCGAGGATGTTCTCCGGCCCGAGGGGGTCGGCCCCGGCGGGGATGTGGGTATAGAGATACCAGGCCTCCAGCCCCTTGCCCGCGAGCACGGCCTCATAGACCTCGGGCGGGACGGCCTTCGTTTCAAAGCTGCGCGCGCTGAGATCCACGCACAGGATCTTGCCGGTAAAAGAGGTCACTGGTCGTATTCTCCGTATTCGCAGCCGATGCCCTCGGCCTCCACCTCGTCAATCAGCACCCACTTGCCGAGCGCGCCGCGCTTGTAGAGCTTCAGCACGCCCGTGCCGTTGCCGCCGTTCCAGAGGCGGTTGTGGCGCTTGAGACCGGTCGGCGCCTCGTAGTTGATGTTCAGCATGTCGGCCTTTTTGCAGCGGATCTCCGTGTCAAGCTTCGCGTTGGCCGTGGTCTGCACGACATGCCAGTGGATCTCGTCCTCGGTCTCCTCACAGTCGAACTTCGTGCCGGAGAGCGTCCAGAACTTGGAGAAGTTGAACTCATAGTCCTTGCCCTCGTAGTAGAACTCGCCCAGCAGCTTCCGGTCGAGCGCCACGGGGCCGATCTTCGGGCGGCCGCCGCCGATGTTGAACACGGAGTTTTCGAGCTTCCTGCCGGTGATGCGGCTGCGCAGGTTGTTGCTCGACAGCCAGACCCAGGGCGAGGTGAAGTCGCCGCCCCAGTTCTTGTCGGCGTAGCCGTTGCAGGTCTCGGGCCTGACGAGATACTTCACGCCGTTGAGCACGATCTCGCCCGAGTATTTGCTCTTCATGCCCTCGGCGTGCCAGAACATCTCGAAGGCGTTGGCGCCGCGGAAGAACTTGCTCGCGCCGTAGCCGACGTGGAAGGCGATCTGCTTGTCGATGTCGAGCTTCCAGCTCATGCTGCCCGCGTCGCTCATCCACTCGGGGTGGAGCTTCGCCTCCGCGGGCGTGACGGTGACGCTGCCCTCGGTATGGGTCTCGGAGCAGGTGCAGCCGCCGCAGGAGATGGAATAGGGGGCGTTGCGGTGCATCTGCACGTCCTTCCAGGCGTAGAAGTTGTGCAGCTGGCCCTTTTCCTTGCCCCAGAAGCCGACGTTGACCATCACATAGGAGGGCAGGATGCCGCGCTTCTGCTTTTCGGGGTCGTTCCAGACGATGACGGGCTCCTTCTTGGCCCGCGCCGGGTTGCAGGTGAAAAACTCGATGTAGAAGGGCTTCTTCTCGCCCGTCTCGGCGTTCTCGGCGGTGAGGGAATGCCACCACCAGTCGTAGCCCTTGCGGGCGAGCGGGCCGCGCAGCATGAACTGGTCGCGCGAAATGTCATGGATGTTTGCCATGGATCGCTTTCCTCCTTATTTCAAAATCCTCTTGAGCTTGATGTCTTCCCGGATGCCTTCCTTTTCCGCCTCGACGCGCTTGACGAAGCGGTGCAGCTTGCCCTGCTGGGCCTTGATGTAGAGCTTCTTGACGGGCGGGACGGCGTTCATCAGGATCTTGCTCGGCAGGTAGACCGGGCAGGGATAGATGTGCTCCCTGAGCTTGTCGATGCCCTTGACGACGGCCTTGCCGACCTTCTCGGGGGCCTGCACGGGGAAGGGCGGCTCCATCTTGATCCCGCCGCCGCCGACCTTGAAGAAGTTGGTCTTGGTGGACACGGGGTAGACGCAGCTGATCTTCAGGTTCTCCGGCGTCTCGTCGCGGATGGCCTGCTGGAAGCCCTTCATCGCGAACTTCGTCGCCGCGTAGAGCGCGTAGCCGGGCAGCGCCATCTCGCCCATGGCGGAGATGGTGTAAACGAGCCGCCCCTCACGCCCGTTCAGGTGGTGCAGGTACTTCGAGTAGGTGTAGATGTGGCCCACGGTGTTGAGGTCGAAGATGCGCTGGATGCGGTTCCAGTCCTCGTAGTCGAAGCGCTCGTAGTAGGGCGCGCCCGCGTTGCAGAAGAAGACGTCGACCTTGTCGAAAAGCTCCTCGGCCTTCGCGAAGAGCGCGTCCACGCCCGCCTGCGTGCTCAGATCGCAGGAGAAGGGGATGACGTTGTCGCCGTAGCCCTGGATGGCTTCGGCGTGGCGGCAGGCCGCCAGGATGCGGTTGCCCTCCTGCGCGACGAGCTCATCCATGATGGACTTGCCGATGCCGCTGTAGGCGCCGGTGACGATGATGTTTTTGTTTTCGATCATGTCCTGTTACACTCCTCGCATTATTTGATCGCCATAACGGTGTCGAAAGCGCTGTGGCAGGCGTCGGCGATGGTGCCGCTCCTGACGGCGTCGCCCACCCGCCAGATGCGCCGGACGCTGAGCATATCGAGCTGCCGCGCGAGGTTGCCCGCGGGACGCACGCCCAGCGAGAGCACCAGCGCGTCCGCCGGGATGAGGCGCGTCTCGCCGCTTTTCACGTCCTGCACGGTGACGCCCCTGTCGTCCACGGCGAGCAGCTTCGTGCCCGTCTCGAACTTCGTGTCGGTCTTCGACAGGCGCTCCATCTCGTCGTCGATGAGCTGGAACCACGCGCCCGGCGCGAGCTCCGGCGCCATCTCGATGACCGTGACGCGGTTGCCGGTCTGGCAGAGGATCTCGGCCGTCTCGAGCCCGGTCAGCCCGGAGCCCGCGACGACGACGGTCTTGCCGCGCAGCACCTTCTCGCGGTGGATGATCTGCGGCGGGGTATAGACGTTCTCGTGGTCGACGCCCTCGATGGAGCGCGGGCGCAGCGGCTCGCCGCCGGTCGCCACCACGACGCCCCAGGGCTCCATGTCCGCGATCTCCTTCGCGGAGAGGGCCCTGCCGAGCTCGATCTTCGCGCCGGCCTTCTTTGCGGCGGTCATCAGGTCCTCGATGCACCAGTAGAGCTTGTCCTTGAGGTGGCAGGCCGCGGCCGTGATGACCTGGCCGCCGGGCTGCGTCTCCTTCTCGTACACGGTCACGTCGAAGCCGCGCATGGCGAGCGTCTGCGCCGCGGTGAGGCCCGCCGGGCCCGCGCCGATGACGAGGATCCTCCGGCCCTCGCCGTCGCGCGGCATGCTGTTGTATGCCTTCTCGCGCGCCACGCTCATGTTCAGGGCGCACTCGCCGGGCTTGCCGACCCCGGCGTTGGTCATGAAGGAGCGGATGCAGTTGAGGCAGCCGATGCAGCGGCGGATCTCCTCCGGGTGGCCAGCGGCGGCCTTCTCGACCCAGTGCGGGTCGCAGATGAAGGTGCGCGCCGAGGCCACGAAATCCTGGTCGCCCTCCTCGAGCTGCTTTTCGGCCTGCTCGGGCGTGCGGATGACGTTGGCCGCGATGACCGGGATGGACACCACGCTCTTGATCTCGCGGGCGAGATATTTGCGCCAGCCGGGCTCGAAGGAGGTCGGCTCCAGCCAGTAGTTGTAGGCGTCGTAGCAGGCGGAGGTGACGTTGATGGCGTCCACGGTCAGCTCCTCGAGACGTTTGGCGATCTGTTTGCCGGTCTCGAGGTCGTAGCCGACGCCCTCGCGCCCGATCTTCGCGTACATCTCGTCGGCCGTCAGGCGCACGGTCAGCGGGTAGTCGCGCCCGCAGCGCGCGCGGATGCCCTGAATGATCTCGGTGATGAAGCGCATGCGCTTGTCGAAGCTGCCGCCGTATTCGTCGGTGCGGCGGTTGGTGTGCGGGGAGAGGAACTGCTGGATGATGTAGCCGTGCCCGGCGTGCAGCTCCACGCAGTCCACGCCCGCCTTCTGGCAGCGCACGGCGGCCTCGATGAAGTCGTTGATGAGGTCATGGATCTCCTTTTTCGACATGGCGTGCATGCGCGTCGCGCCGTGCTTGGCCAGCTCCACCTTCGAGGGGGCCTGCACGGAAAAGCACACGCCCCTGGCCTCCATGCCCAGCAGCAGCGGGGTGCACTTGAAGACCTGGTCCATCACGCCGGGGAAGCGGTCGGCCACGGGGATGACGAGCGGCAGGGAATTGATGGCGCTGGCCATGCCCTGCCGGCCGGGGTGGTGCAGCTGGATGCAGAGCTTCGCGCCGTGGCGGTGCAGCCGCTCGGCGAACTCGTGCATCGGGGCGATGTGGTAGTCGTGGCTCATCGCCAGCTGCGTAAAGGTGGACGCGCCGCCCATGTCGTTGACGCGGCAGATGCCCGGGATGATCATGCCGACGCCGCCCTTCGCGCGCTCCTCGTAATAGTCCATGAGCCGCTCGGTGGGCTTGCCGTTGGTCTGGCCGAGGCTGAACTCGGCCGCCGTCATGACGGTGCGGTTTTTGACGGTCATGCTGCCGATCTTCATCGGGGACAGCAGAAGCTCGTACATGAGAGAGGATCCCTCCTTCCGGATGCCTGCTTTTGTATATTAAACCAATTTAACTATAGTCTTTTTGCCCCGCGAGGTCAAGAATTTGGCGAAAAAAACGAAAGAACTTGACGCGGACGCGGCCCCTTCCGTATAATACTCCCAAAAGGGGGGCGGGAGCCATGGAAGAGCGCACTCTCCGCAGTCTCGGCGCGCTGAGCGAGGCCGAGCTCGCCGCGCTGCGCGGCAAAAGGCTGCTGATCGCCGGCTGCGGCGGCATCGGCGGCTATCTCGTCGAGTACCTGCTGCGCCTCGGCATCGGGGCGCTCGTCGCCGCAGACGGCGACCGCTTCGAGGAGACGAATTTCAACCGCCAGCTCTACTGCACGGAGGAGACGCTCGGCCGGTACAAGGCCGAGGCCGCCGCCCGGCGCGCCGCGGAGCTCGGCCGGGCCGGGGCGCTGACGGGGCACGTCTGCCGCCTCGACGAGAAGAAACTGCCGGGCCTGCTGCGCGGCTGCGATCTCGCGCTCGACGCGCTCGACAGCGCGGCCGACCGGAAGCTCCTCAAGGCCGCCTGCGACCGGCAGGGCGTGCCTTACGTCTTCGGGGCCGTCTCCGGCTTCGTCGCGCAGGCGGCGCTCTCCCTGCCGAGCGACGCGCTGCCGGAGCTGCTGTACCCCGCGGACTACGCCGTGACGGACAAGAGCGTGCTGCCCTTCACCCCGGCGCTCTGCGCGGCGCTGCAGGCCTCGCTGGCCGTTCGCTTCCTCTGCGGGCGGGCGGTGGAGCCGGGCAGGCTCTACAGCTTCGATCTGGAGCGGATGGACCTCGCCTCGCTGAAGCTGTGAAAAAGCGGCGTGATGAGCCGCCGATCTGTCATTGCGAGGAGGGCGCCAGCCCGACGCGGCGAGCCGCCCTCATTTCAGATGAAAAAAGACGGATTCCCACGCAAAAAAGCCGCCCAAGGGCGCGCTCACATAGGGAGACGACAGGTTTTGAGCGGCCCTTTTCCGCCCATACTGCACAGAAAAATCCGGAAATACGTCAAGTATTCCCGGATTTTTCTATCTTGTCTGAACGAAAAAGTCCTCGCTCAAAACTGCTTGGCACGCAAAAAGAAAGATTTTTGTGTCGGACGAGGCGAAAAGCGCAGGAATACTGGATCTGTATTCCGAGCATTTTCAACGATGTCCGGCGCGAAAAGATCCTTTTTGCGCTGCCGTATCCCTGTGTGAACGCGTCCAAAGGCGGTTTTTTTGCGTGGGAATGACAGAAGGAGCGGCTGTCAGCGCGGCTGTTCGAGATCGCTCAGGTGCATGTACTCATCGTAGCTGCAGAGCCGGTCGATCACGCCCTCGTCGGTGATCTCGATGATGCGGTTGGCGACGGTCTGCGTGAGCTGGTGGTCGTGGCAGGAGAAGATGACGTTGTATTTGAAGGCCTCCAGCCCGTTGTTCAAGGCGGCGATGCTCTCCAGATCGAGGTGGTTCGTCGGCTGATCGAGCAGCAGGAAATTCGCGCCCGAGAGCATCATCCTGCTGAGCATGCAGCGCACCTTTTCGCCGCCGGAGAGGACCCTGGCGGGCTTGTACACGTCGTCGCCCGAGAAGAGCATGCGCCCGAGGAAGGTGCGCAGGTAGCTCTCGCGCTTGTCGGCGGAGAACTGCCGCATCCACTCGATCAGATCGCCGTCGAAGCCGTCGAAAAAGCCGTTGTGGTCCTTCGGAAAGTAGGCGTACTCGATGGACGCGCCCCACTTGACCGTGCCGCTGTCCGGCTCCTCCTCGCCCGTGAGGATTTTGTAGAGCATCGTGACGGCCAGCTCGTTCTTGCCCACGAGGGCGATCTTGTCCTCTTTCCCGACGATGAAGCTGACCTTGTTCAGAAGCTTCACGCCGTCCACGGTCTTCGAGACCTCGGTGACGAAGAGGCGGTCCTTGCCCGGCTCGCGCTCGGCCTTGAAGCCCACCCAGGGGTAGCGCCGTCCGGAGGCGGGCAGCTCCTCCACGGTGATCTTATCCAGCAGCTTCCGGCGGCTCGTCGCCTGCCGGGACTTGGACTTGTTGGCCGAGAAGCGCGCGATGAAGGTCTGCAGCTCGGCGATCTTCTGCTCGGCCTTCTTGTTCTGGTCGCGGATGAGCTTCTGGATCAGCTGGCTCGACTCGTACCAGAAGTCGTAGTTGCCGACGTACATCTTGATCTTGCCGTAGTCGATGTCCACGATGTGGGTGCAGACGTTGTTGAGGAAGTAGCGGTCGTGGCTGACGACGAGCACCGTGCCCTCGTAGTCCATGAGGAAGTCCTCGAGCCAGACGACGCTCGCGAGGTCGAGGTTGTTGGTCGGCTCGTCCAGGAGCAGCACGTCCGGGCGGCCGAAGAGCGCCTGGGCCAGCAGCACCTTCACCTTGAGGCGCGGGTCGATCTCGCGCATGAGGCTCTGGTGCAGCTCGACCGGCACGCCGAGGCCCTGCAGGATGCGCCCCGCGTCGCTCTCGGCCTCCCAGCCGCCGAGCTCGGCGAACTCCTCCTCCAGCTCCGCGGCGCGGATGCCGTCTTCGTCCGAGAAATCGGGCTTGTCGTAGATGGCGTCTTTCTCCAGTCCGCAGTCGTAGAGCCGCTGGTGGCCCATGATGACCGCGGTGAGCACCGGCACCTCGTCGTAGAGGCTCTGGTCCTGCTTCAAAACCGACATGCGCCGCTTTGGGTCGAGCACGACGGAGCCGCTCGTCGGCTCCAGCTCGCCGGAGAGGATCTTGATGAAGGTAGACTTGCCGGCGCCGTTGGCGCCGATGATGCCGTAGCAGTTGCCGGCGGTGAACTGCAGGTCCACCTTGGAGAACAGCACGGACGAGCCGAACTGCATGGACAGATCGTTGACGGTGAGCATAGAAAACCTCCGAAAAAAAGACAGATCAGATGGAACAATTGTAGCATAGAGTTCGTCAATATGGTATACTGAAATCCAAGAATTGTTGGGAGGAGTCCCCATGCTGATCGTCAACGCCCTCGCGCACCTTCTCGTGGACGCGGTCTGCGCGGCGACGCTGTTCGGACTGAAAAGCGGAGCGGAGCCGATTCCGCTCCTGCTGCTGTACAACACGCTGGCCTTTTCCAGTCAATGCCTCGTGGGGCAGCTGACGGACCGCATCGGGCATTGGGACAAGCTGTCGGCCGCCGCCTGCGCCTTCCTGGGCGTCTGCGCCCTGCTGCCGATCCCGGCGATGTGGAAGGCCGCGTGTCTCGGCCTCGGCAACAGCCTGTTCCACGTGGCGGCCGGCAGCGTGACCCTGGCCGACTCCGGCGGCCGGGCCGCTCCGCTCGGCCTGTTCGTCGCTCCCGGCGCGGTGGGGCTCATGGCCGGAACGCTGTTCCCGGTCCTGCGTCCGGTGTTTGCCTGTCTGCTGTTTGCCGCGGCCGCGCTGACGCTCTTTGCCGGGAGGCGGCGGCCGGAGCCGCCGGAGCCGCAGCCCCGCTCCGCCCGCTGGGCGGTGATCGTCCTGCTGCTGGCGGCGGTGGCCGCCCGCGCCATCGGCGGAACGGCGGCCTACTTCCCCTGGAAGACCACGGCGCTGGCCTCGGCGGCGCTGGCCATCTTCGTCTTCACGGGCAAGGCGGCGGGCGGCCTGGTCTGCGACCGCCTGGGCGCTCGCGCGACGGCGCTGCTGTCCATCCCCGCGGCCGCGCTGCTGATCGCCTTCTGCGGCGGCAGCATGCCGCTGTCCCTGCTGGGGCAGCTGCTGCTGAACCTCACGATGCCGATCACGCTCTGGCTGATCTACCGGGAGCTGCCCGGCTTCCCGGGCTTTGCCTTCGGGCTGCCCGCCTCCGTCCTCTGGCCGGCGCAGCTCGTCGGACAGAGCGTCGCCGGAGCGGGGGAAGGGCGTTGGCTGTGGATCCTGCTCAGCTTCGCGCTGGGCCTGTTTGCGATATACTATGCTGTGAAAGGAGAAAAGACCCGTGAAAAAGCTGATTAGTATCCTGCTGGCGGCGCTGCTGCTGCTCTGCCTCGGCGCCTCGGCCTTCGCCGACATTCCGTGGGACCCCTCGTGGGAGATCGAGGATCCGCAGACGACCAGGCAGCCCGTGACAGCTCAGACGGCGCATATCATGCCGCCGATCAAAGCGACAGACCAGAGCAAGCCCGGTCTCGTGATCTGCGCGGTGATCGGCGTGCTGACGATCGACGCGGCCGTCATCATCTGGCACATGCGGAACAAGAACCGATGATCTGGCTGGCCTGCCTGCTGACCGTGGCGCTGGAAACGGCCTTTTTCGCGGCGTTCGGCTGTCGGAGGGCGGATTTCCTGCTGCTGTGCGCGACGGTGAACGCGGCGACGAACCTCACGCTGAACCTGCTGCTCGGCCGCTGGGGCTTCACGCCCGCGCTGGTGCTGGCGCTGGAGCTTGGGGTGCTCGCGGCGGAGTACGCGGCCTACGCGCTGGCGCTCGGCCGCTCCAAAAAGCTCTTTCTGCTGACGCTGGCGGCCAACGTCCTCAGCTACACGGTCGGCGGCCTGATCCTGCGGCTCGTGTAGAAAAACGGAAAGCGCGGCACGCTGCGAAACATCGAATCTGTCATTGCGAGGCTCCGCCAGGAGCCGCGGCAATCCGTTTTCCTTTGTTGAGGAGACGGATTCCCACGCAAAAAAGCCGCCATTGGCGGCTTTTTTGCTCGGAATGACAGGATGAGATTCGATGGTTTGCAGCGCGCCGCGCTTTTTCATATCATCATCGCCATGCGCTTCACGCGCACCGGCGCGCCGAGCACGAGCTCCTTTTCCGCGCCGTCCGCGCGGAAGCCGACGCGCTCGTAAAAGGAGACGGCCTTCGCGTTCTCCGCGAGCACCCAGACGTACGCGACCCGGCAGCCCGCGAGCAGCTCCAGCGCCCGCCGCATCAGCGCATAGCCCACGCCGCGCTTCTGGTACTGCTCCAGCACATAGATCGCATAGACCTCGCCCTCGCCCGTGTCCGCGCCGTCCTCGCGGCGATACGCGCCCGCGCCGGCGAAGCCGATCACGCGCCCGCCGTCCTTGGCGACGAGGGTGTTTTCCGGGAAACGGAAGGCGATCTCCTCGCATGTTTCGAGCGTGAGGCGCGACAGATAGCCCGCGTCCACGATGCCGGGATAACTCTCCTGCCAGCTTTTCCAGTGGACGAAGGCCTTGCCGCGTATCTCGTCTTCGGTCTCCATGGGCTTGATCTGAACGGACATGGCGCAGCCCTCCCTGCGGCATGTCATCCTGAGGAGCGTCAGCGACGAAGGATCTTTTGAAAGAGTCTTCGACTTCGCCGCATCGCGGCTCCGCTCGGGATGACGGTCTTACGAAAAATATTTCTCCACGAAGTCGACCTTGTCGACCTCGAACTCCCGCCCGCGCAGGTAGTTGAGGAGGCCCGCGTCGGTGGGGAAGTCGAAGCGCAGCTTGTAGGAATAGAGCGCCTGGCCCTTCTCGCCGTAGTCCCTGTTGAAGCGCTCGCTGCCGTATTTCCCGTCGCCGAGCAGGGGCCAGCCCGCGTGGGCCATCTGCGCGCGGATCTGGTGCGTGCGCCCGGTGAGCAGGCGGCATTCCACGAGCGAGAGCGGCCCCTTCGAGCGCAGCAGCTTATACTCCGTCACGGCGGTCTTCGCGCCGGGCTCCGGCCGGTCCTTCACATAGACCTGGTTTTTCTGCGCGTCCTTGAAGAGGAAGTTCTCCAGCCGCCCCTCCGGGGGCTTCGGCCGCCCGTGCACGGCGCAGAGGTAATATTTGTCGATCTCGCGGTCGCGGATCTTGTCGTTGAGGATGCGCAGGGTCTCGGCGTTCTTGGCGGCGAGCACGATGCCGCCGGTGTTGCGGTCGATGCGGTTGCACAGCGCCGGGGCGAAGCTGTTCTCCTCCCGCGGCTTCCACTCGCCCTTCTGCGCGAGGTAGGCCTGGACGTGGGCGATCAGGGTGTTGTAGTCCCACGCGCCCGCGCTGTGGCACAGCACGCCCGGCTTTTTGTCGAGCAGCAGGAGGTTTTCGTCCTCGTAGACGATGTCGAGGCGCGGCGCGCCGACCTTGAGGTACGCGTTTTCCTCCCGCGGCTTTTCAAAGAACTCGTCGTTGATATACAATTGGATCCGGTCGCCCGCGGCGAGCCTTGCATCGCGCTTGGCGCCCCTGCCGTTGAGCTTGATCCGCTTGAGCCGGATATACTTCTGCAGCAGCGACTCCGGCAGCAGCGGCACGGCCTTGCCGATGAAGCGGTCCAGCCGCTGCCCGGCGTCGTTGGCTTTTACTTCCAGTTCTTTCATGTGCGCACCTTCAAAAAAACACTCTTTTTTGGATTATACAATAGAAAAATTGTGTTGACAAGACCTGCCAAAGCAACTATAATATCAAGGCGACTGTGGACGGAGGCGAGGTGTTGTGATGCGTCTGAACCTGCGTGAGATCATCGGAAATCCCGGCGCGGCCCTGCCCTTCGAGGCGGAGCTCGACACCGACGGGCTCGATTTCCCGGCCGTCCGCGCCTATGTCGGCAAGCCCCGCGCCGTCGGCCGCGTGACGAACGAGGCGGGCGTGCTCAAGCTCACGGGCGAGCTGACGGCGGACATGCTCTGCGTCTGCGACCGCTGCGGCACGGAGTTCGACAGCCGCAAAACGACCGCGCTCCACGCCACCCTGGTAGACGAGGACGACGGAGAAAATCCGGAGCTCTTTCTGCTGGAGGGGACGGAGATCGACCTGGACGAGATCCTGAGGACGAACTTCGTGCTGGACATGGAGAGCAAATTCCTCTGCCGCGAGGATTGCAAGGGCCTGTGCCCGCGCTGCGGCAAAAATTTGAACCTCGGCCCCTGCGGCTGCGGCAAAGAGATCGATCCAAGATTTGCTGTGCTTGAGCAGCTTTTGGATAAATAATTTACGAGCTGCTCAGAACAGCTGAAGATCAGGAGGTGTCAACATGGCAGTCCCGAAAAGAAAGGTATCCCGTCAGAGACGTGACAAGAGGCGTTCTTCCCATTGGAAGCTCACCGCTCCCGGCGTCGTCAAGTGCCCCAACTGCGGCGCTTTCTGCATGCCTCACCGTGTCTGCAAGGCCTGCGGCCAGTACAAGGGCCGTGTGGTCATCAACGTTGAGGAAAGCAAGTAAAAAGGCTTGAGGAGGACAGGGTGACCCGTCCTCCTTTTGCTATTTCATCAAATACGAAACGTCGTTTCGCATTTGAGTGACTCGCGCACATCGCGCTCGGCTTGCGTGGGATAAGCCTCGCTTGGTCGGCGCGAGGGCTCGCCCGGCTCGCCTCAGGGTGTTTTTGAGGCGGCGGAGCCGCCTCAAAAACGATTGAAATGATTTTTTGCCTGCGGGCGAAAAACTCTGCGAGGCTGCATATGGACAACGTCATCAAATCCATCGACCCGGACAGCCCCCTGCGCCATAAGGCGAGCGAGGGGGACGCCGTCGTTTCCATCAACGGCCACAGGATCCTGGACGTGCTGGACTACAAGTTCTTCGCCTACGACCCGCGCCTGACCGTGCGCCTGCGCCGCGCCGACGGCTCGGAGTACGAGGTCGCGGTGCGCAAGAGCGAGGGCGGCGATCTCGGCCTCGAGTTCGAGAGCTATCTGATGGACCGGGCGCGCAGCTGCGCGAACAACTGCGTCTTCTGCTTCATCGATCAGCTCCCGCCGGGCATGCGCCCGACGATGTACTTCAAGGACGACGACGCGCGCCTGAGCTTTCTGCTCGGCAACTACATCACGCTCACGAACCTGTCGCCGCGCGAGATCGAGCGGATCATCGCCCTGCACGTCAGCCCCATCAACGTCTCCGTGCACACGACGGACCCGGAGCTGCGCTGCCGGATGCTGAAAAACAGGCGCGCGGGCGAGAGCATCGAGGTCATGCGCCGCTTTGCCGCGCACGGCATCGTCATGAACTGCCAGATCGTCTGCTGCCCCGGCTGGAACGACGGGGAGGAGCTGCTGCGCACCATGCGCGACCTCGAGGCCATGCACCCCGGCGTGCACAGCGTGTCCATCGTTCCGGTGGGGCTGACGAAGTACCGCGAGGGGCTCGAGCCGCTCACGCCCTTCACGCCGGAGCACGCGGCCGAGACGCTCGATCTGGTGACCGCCTTCGGCGACGAGTGCCTCAAAAAGCACGGCACGCGCATCTTCTTCTGCGGCGACGAGCTGTATCTGCTCGCCGGGCGTGAGCTGCCGCCGGACGAATTCTACGAGGAGCACACGCAGTTGGAAAACGGCGTGGGCATGCTGCGCCTGCTGGAGACGGAGTTCCGCTCCGCGCTGCGGCTGTCGGACGAGCCGGACCATGTGCCCTTCTCGATCGCGACCGGCGTCTCCGCCGCGCCGTACTTCCGGAGGCTGCTCGAGCTGGCGCGGGAGAAGTACCCGAAGCTCGACGGCCGGGTCTATCCCATCGTCAACGACTTCTTCGGCCACAGCATCAACGTCTCCGGCCTCATCACCGGGCAGGACCTCATCGCCCAGCTCCGGGGAAAGGAGCTCGGCCGGCGGCTGCTGATCTCGCAGAACATGCTGCGGCGGCAGGAGATGGATTTCCTGGACGACGTGACGCTCGCCGAGGCCTCGCGCGCGCTCGGCGTGCCGATCATCCCCGTGGAGCAGGACGGCTTCGCCCTCTGGGACGCGATGGCGGGCGAGCTGCCCGCCGTCAGACAGGCGGAGAGCGGCGCGGACACGGAGTATTACCGGTACAATCAGAATTGATCCCGCGCACAGCCCCCCTTGCCTAAAGGGGGGTGGCCGAGCGAAGCGAGGTCGGGATGTTCCGCCTCCTCTCAGCCCCCCTTGCCTAAAGGGGGGTGGCCGAGCGAAGCGAGGTCGGGATGCTCCGCCTCCTCTCCGCCCCCCTTGCCTAAAGGGGGGTGGCCGAGCGAAGCGAGGTCGGGGGGATTCAAACCGCGCCCCGAAACGACTTTGCTCAACAAGCGGCAGAATCCCCCAGTCGCCTGCGGCGACAGCCCCCTTTAGGCAAGGGGGCCTGAGAGGAACAATGGAAATCCCCCCAGTCTGCTTCGCAGACAGCCCCCTTTAGGCAAGGGGGCCTTAAAAGGAAAGTGATCATATGTCAAAACCCTTAGTTGCCATCGTGGGCCGGCCCAACGTGGGCAAGTCCATGCTTTTCAACCGCCTGGCCGGGAAACGCCTGTCCATCGTGGAGGACACGCCCGGCGTCACGCGCGACCGGCTCTACGCCGAGTGCGAGTGGTGCGGGCGCAGCTTCGACATCGTGGATACCGGCGGCATCGAGCCGAGCACCGACAGCGAGATCCTGCTCTTCATGCGCGAGCAGGCCCAGATCGCCATCGACAGCGCCACGGTCATCATCCTCGTGACGGACATCCGCACGGGCGTGACCGCGGCGGACAAGGACGTGGCGAACATGCTGCTGCGCTCGAAGAAGCCCGTGGTGCTGGCCGTCAACAAGGCCGACTCCACCGGCGCGGAGGACCCGACGCTCTACGAGTTCTACTCTCTCGGCCTGGGCGACCCGATCTCCGTCTCGGCCATCCACGGCCACGGGACGGGCGAGGTGCTCGACGAGTGCCTGAAGCACTTCCCCGACCCCTCCGAGGACGAGGAGGAGGACGACAGCGTCAAGGTGGCCGTGATCGGCAAGCCGAACGTCGGCAAGTCCTCGCTCGTCAACTGCATCTTGGGCGAGAAGCGCGTCATCGTCAGCGACGTGGCGGGCACGACCCGCGACGCGGTGGACAGCCTCCTGGAAAACGAGTACGGCCGCTACACCTTCATCGACACGGCGGGCATCCGCCGCAAGTCCAAGGTGGAGGAGCGCGTGGAGAAGTTCTCCGTCATGCGCGCGCAGCTGGCCATCGAGCGGGCGGACGTGTGCCTCATCCTCATCGACGCGCGCGAGGGCGTGACCGAGCAGGACACCAAGATCGCGGGGCTCGCGCACGAGGCCGGCAAGGCCAGCATCATCGTGGTGAACAAGTGGGACCTTGTGGACAAGGAGACCGGCACCATGGAGAAGATGCGCAAGGACGTGATGCGCGATCTGAGCTTCATGAGCTACGCGCCCGTGCTGTTCATCTCCGCCCTCACCGGCCAGCGCACGGAGCGGCTCTTTGAGCTTATCAACTTCGTCAACGACCAGAGCAGCATGCGCATCTCGACCGGCATGCTCAACAACGTCCTGGCCGACGCGCAGGCGCGCGTGCAGCCTCCCACGGACAAGGGCCGCCGCCTGAAGATCTACTACATGACGCAGACCGGCGTCAAGCCGCCCAATTTCGTCATCTTCTGCAACTCGAAGGAGCTGTTCCACTTCTCCTACCAGCGCTACATCGAAAACCAGATCCGCGCCGTGTTCGGCCTGGAGGGCACGCCCATCCGGATCGTCCTGCGGCAGAAAGGAGACAAAGAGTGATCTACTGGATCCTGGCTGTCCTCACGGCCCTGATCGCCTACGCCTTCGGCTGCCTGGACAGCATCGTCATCGCCTCCAACTTCATCTTCCGACGCAACCTCCGCAAGTTGGGGCGCAGCAGCGTCTTCGTCTCCAACTTCTGGCGCATCTACGGCTGGAGGGGCAGTCTGAAGCTCTTCCTCGTCGAGCTCGTGCTCGACCTGCTGCCGATCCTGATCGGCGGCTGGCTCTTCGGCATCAAGGATCAGGCCCTCGTCGGCCGGACGCTCGCCGGCTTCTGCCTCGTGATGGGCCGGATGTGGCCCGCCACGAACGAGCTGCGCGGCGGCCACGGCGCCGTGGCGATGATCTTCGCCGCCTTCGGCGCGGACGTCTCCGTCGGCATCGCGGTGCTGCTGGTGCTCGTGGGCTCGGCGGCCTTCTCGCGCCGGGTCTCCGTGGGCACGCTCGTGGGCGCCGCAGTCATGGTGATCGTGACGCTGCTGGTGGTGGACGGCGCGCTGGCCACCCGCCTCGTGCTGCTGACGGCCGCCGCGGTGCTCGTGCGGCACATCCCGGCCATCGTCCGGATCGCCAACGGCCGCGAGCCGCGCTTCAACTTTGAAAAGGACATCACCTACAAGCTCGACGAAAAGTTCTGAGCGGAGCGTACGACGCACAGGGGATGGGAGTTTTCTCCCATCCCCTGTGCGCTTTTAATTTGAGTTTATCGAGGCGTTTAAAATGGATGATGTAGGGGGCGATGCCTTCATCGCCCCGCATGAACAGGTACATTTTCCGCGGGCCGATGAGGGCATCGGCCCCTACGGCATCGTTCCAATATCTTTGCCATGTTCCCGTTTTCACCTTCCCCGCAGATAATCCGCCGCGGCCGCCCGCGCCTCGCGCAGCAGCGCCTCGCGCTCGCCGCCGCGCGTGAGATAGTCCTCGCACAGCAGGAAGATCGCCTCCCGGAAGACGCCGGGGACGGGCTCGCGCACGCGGATCACCCGGTCCGCCGTGCCGCGGATCGGCTCGCCGCGCCCCGGAGCCCGCCGCAGCCGCCGCAGCAGCGCGCCCACGGCTCTCATGCGCGCTCCTCCACGCGCACCGTCACCACGGTCATGTCGTCGAGCGCCCCGTAGAGCCGCTCCGCCTCCCGCAGCGTGCTGCGCGCGAGCTCGCGCATGTCGTCGCCGCCGCGCTCGAGCAGGCTTTTCAGCCAGCCGTCCTCGTCGTCCGCGAGCACCCCGTCCGTGGCGATGACGGCGGTGGAGCCGGGCTTGAGCCGCATCCGCACCACGTCCGGCGCGAGGCCGTCCTCGGCGCGCAGCCCCGCCGCGAGCGTCTCGCCCTTGATGCGCCGGATGCTCCGTCCGTTCTTGACGTAGCTCGGCGCGGCACCGTATTTGTAAAAGCAGGTCTCCCCGTTGAACAGGTCCACGCACATGAGGTCCACCGTGGCGCAGCCCCAGCTCTCGCCGCCGCGCAGCAGCATGACGGAGTTGAGGATCTTCATGGCGACCGCCGGCTCCACGCCCGAGCGCAGGAAGCGCTCGAGGATGGAGACCACGCGCGCGCTGTCCTTCGCGGCCTCGTCGCCGCAGCCCATGCCGTCGGAGAGGATCACGCACAGCACGCCCGCGTCGGTCTTGAAATAGCTGCCCTTGTCGCCGTTGACCGCTTCGCCGCGCTTTTTCATGGCCGCGATCCCGACCGAGACGGCCAGGGGCTCGGCCTCCAGCAGCGTCAGCTTCCCGCTGCCCCCGCCCGGCTCCGCCGGCCGGCAGAGCCGCACGCCGACCACGGACGAGAGCTTTTCGAGATAGCCTTCGTCGCGCGTCAGCGGGTCGAGGCGGCCGCTCTCGATGACGGCGCGCAGCCGCCCGCCGCCGTCGCGGTAGACCGACACGTCCGCGTCCACGTCCAGCGAGCGCAGGTAGCGCAGCAGCCGCCGCTCGGCGAGGGGGTCCGCGCCGTTGACGCTGCCGAGCTCCTCGGCCAGCTTTCCGAGCACCTGTGCGAGATCGCGGTACTGGCTCCAGGCCACGCTGCGGTTTTCCGACAGGCGCGTGCGCAGCTGCCGCCGGTAAACGAGCGCGCGCAGCTCGCCGTTGACGGCGGCCACAAAGCCCGGCAGCGCGCTGCAGCGGCTGCGGAAGTGCTCCGGCAGGTCGCTCTCCGCGAGGCTGCCGTGCTCGCTCATGGCGCGGCTCGCGTCGTTCATGGCCGAGAGCGTGTCGATGTACTCGGCGTTCCAGCAGCGGTTCTTGTCCCGGCAGCCGACGCAGACCCGGTCCGCCGCCCGGTCGAAGACCCGCGCGAGGTTCTCGTCGTTGTGCGGGCTGTCGAGGCTCTCGCGCACGGTCTCGTAGAGCTCGTCGTACACCCCGCTGAGCTCGCGCAGCTTCCCGGCCGCGAAGCGCCGCAGGCCGCTCTCGCCGCTGCCGCCGTCGGCCCGCTGCAGCAGCGCCGCGAAGCGGCAGAGCCAGGAGCCGGGCAGGATCATGAAGACGACCGAGGCGGCGAAGGCCTCGTAGAGCTGGCTCAGATAGGGCCCCGCGCTCCAGGTGCCGGCCACGGTCAGCGCCGAGGCGAGCAGGAAGGAGAGCGTGAACCAGAGCCGCCCGTGCCGCCCGAACACGCCGCTCAAAAGCCCCGAAAAGGCGTAGGCCGCCGTGTAGAAGAGCGCGCCGCCCGCGGTCAGATCCATGGCCAGCCCCAGCAGCGTGCCGACGGCCGCGCCCATCAGCACGCCGCCCTTCATGGCCACGGCCATGACGAGCAGCAGCGCCAGAAAGCGCCCGAGCGACAGGACGCCGAAGAGCTCCAGCCGAGCGGCGGCCATCAGCAGGCAGGAGAGCAGGATCATCACCGAGATGACCCGCTTGAGCTCCGCCGCCTCCGTGACCGGCGCGTCCCCGGCGACGGCGGCGCGGAAAAAGTACGAGGCGCCGAAGGCGAGGCTCGCGTCGAAAAACAGCGCGGGCGCGAGCGGCACGCTCCCGGCGCGCAGGCTGACGCTGGCCAAAAAGCCCGTCAGCGCCGTCACGAGCGCGGCCGCGCCCGGCATGAACAGCTCGCTGCGGCAGGGCGGCAGCCCGTGAAAGAGGAAGGCGACGGTATAGGTCAGCACGGCCGCCGCCGCGCAGCGGAGGCCCCAGTCCAGCCCGCCGCCGAGCAGATAGCCCAGCGCCGCCCCCAGCAGGGACGACACGCCGCAGAGACCCGGTCCTGCGGCAGCCCCCGCCGCCACGCCGAAGGGCGCGCCGCCCGTCGGCAGCCGCGCGAGCGAGGCCGTCAGCCCCAGCAGCAGCCAGACGGCGCAGCGCCCCGCCTTGAGAAAGCGCCCTTCCGCCCAGCGCTTCGCCGCCCGCTCCCGCCAGGCGCCGAGTCCGCCCTGTTCTCCAAAGTCCATACAGATCCCCTCCGAGTTTACATAAGATAAGATTATTATAGTTATGGAACCTGTAAAAGCGCGTCGCACCGCGCTGTGGAAAGATGGTTTTTCCGAATGAGAAACGGGAGTTTATAGAGCAAAGGCCCCCTTGCCTAAAGGGGGCTGTCGCCGCAGGCGACTGGGGGATTTCCATCGTTCCTCTCAGGCCCCCTTGCCTAAAGGGGGCTGTCGCCGCAGGCGACTGGGGGATTTCCATCGTTCCTCTCAGGCCCCCTTGCCTAAAGGGGGCTGTCGCCGCAGGCGACTGGGTGATTCTGTC
>JAFRLZ010000027.1 GCA_017430985.1 Oscillospiraceae bacterium | reverse complement strand
GGGCGGTTTGTGTTATCTTATCCATAGCGAATAGGGTGCCTGCCTTTCGGTTTTGTCTGGACAACTCAACCATAATACAGGCCGCTCCTATTCGCTATTCTTTTTTTCTCCTACTGTCACACATCATTGTAAACCCTACAATGTGCTTTTTTCGTTTGTATGCAAGTATCTTGCATTCGGACTGCCGTTCTGCTATAATACAAAATGTTGTAGCATTGGGAAGCCTTGCGCAAAATGCGCGCCGCCTGCCCGTGCTGCCGCACAGTAAAACAGTGTTCCCGTGAAGGAGGCTTGGGGGAAGCTGTTAGCGCCAGGACCGATACGGTCGACGAGGGTTGGCGGTTGTCGAAAGACTCGGCGGATGCCGCCACGGCCAAGCTCCGCGGATGCGCGGGGCGCAGCGGGCCGTCAGGGAGAGAGCAAAAAGCAGAATCAACACTGTAACAGAGGCTTTCCCGTCGCTGATTCGATGCAAAAGGAGAAATACCATGAGAGTTGTTATTCAGGATACCTACGAAAAAATGTCCAAGTGGGCGGCGGACTATATCGCCGGCAAGATCCGCGCGCACAAGGAGGATCGCCCCTTCGTGCTCGGTCTGCCGACGGGGTCGAGCCCCATCGGTGTCTATAAAGAGCTGGTACGGCAGAACCAGGCGGGCGAGCTGTCCTTTGCCAACGTCGTGACCTTCAACATGGACGAGTATCTCGGCCTGCCCCGCGAGCATGACCAGAGCTACTGGTACTTCATGCACGACAACTTCTTTGACCACCTGGTCGACATGAAGCCGGAGAACATCAACATCCTCAACGGCATGACCGACGACCCCGAGGGCGAGTGCGCCCGCTACGAGGCGAAGATCGCCTCCTACGGCGGCATCGACCTCTTCATGGGCGGCATCGGCGTGGACGGGCACATCGCCTTCAACGAGCCCTACACCTCGCTGTCCTCCCGCACGGGCGTGCGCGACCTGACGACGGATACCCGCATCGTCAACTCCCGCTTCTTCGGCGGCGACCCCGAGAAGGTGCCCGTGCAGGCCCTCTCCGTCGGCGTCGGCACGGTGACCGACTCCAGGGAAGTCCTCATCCTCATCAACGGCCACAATAAGGCCCGCGCCCTGGCCGCGACGGTCGAGGGCGGCGTCAGCCAGAAGTGGACCTGTTCAGCTCTGCAGCTCCACAAAAACGCCATCATCGCCTGTGACGAGGCCGCCTGCGGCGAGCTGACCGTGGACACCTACAAGTATTTCCTGGATATCGAGAGGAAGGAGAGACTGTAAGATGTACAAGATCACAGATCTCTTTGACCTTGAGCATACCCTGGCCAAAGACTATCTGCTGCAGTTCACGTATCCCTGGGAGGCGCTCAAGGGCATCAAGGACATGATCCTCGCGCTCGGCCCCACCCTGGGCGAGGACTATGAGGAGGTCTCGGAGCACGTCTGGGTGCACAAAACGGCGAAGGTCTTCCCCTCGGCGTATCTCGGCGCGCCCTGCATCATCGGACCGGAGACGGAGGTGCGCCACTGCGCCTTCATCCGCGGCTCGGCGCTCGTCGGCGCGGGCTGCGTGGTCGGCAACTCCGTGGAGCTCAAGAACGTGATCCTCTTCGATCACGTGCAGACGCCGCACTACAACTATGTGGGCGACTCCATCCTCGGCTATTACAGCCACATGGGCGCGGGCTCCATCACCTCCAACGTCAAGAGCGACAAGAAGCTCGTCGTTGTCCACAACGGCACGGAGCAGATCGAGACCGGCATCAAGAAGTTCGGCGCCATGCTGGGCGACTATGTCGAGGTCGGCTGCAACAGCGTCTGCAACCCCGGCACCGTGGTCGGGCGGCACAGCAACATCTACCCCACCTCCTGTGTGCGCGGCGTCGTGCCGGAGAACAGCATCTACAAGGACAACGGGGTCATCGTGGAAAAGAGGGCTGACTGAATGGGTAAATATTTCGGAACGGACGGCTTCCGCGGCGAAGCCAACAAGGACCTCACCTTTGAGCACGCGGTCAAGATCGGCCGCTTCCTCGGCTGGTACTACGGCGCGCGCGAGGGCAGGAAGGCCAAGGTCGTCATCGGCAAGGACACCCGGCGCTCGAGCTACATGTTCGAGTATGCGCTCTGCACCGGTCTCATGGCCAGCGGCGCGGACGCCTACATCATGCACGTCACGACGACGCCCTCCGTCGCCTACATCACGCGCGTGGACGACTTCGACTGCGGCATCATGATCTCCGCCTCGCACAATCCCTTCTATGACAACGGCATCAAGCTCCTCAACTCCAACGGCGAGAAGATGGACGAGGAGACCATCCTCAAGGTCGAGGACTATCTCGACGGCAAGCTCGAGGTCCCCACGGCCGAGCGGGAGCAGATCGGCCGCACGGTCGACTATGTGGCCGGGCGCAACCGCTACATCGGCCACCTCATCTCCATGTCCAAGTACAGCTTCAAGGACAAGAAGGTCGGTCTCGACGTCGCCAACGGCGCGGCCTGGCAGATCGCGAAGGCTGTGTTCGACGCGCTCGGCGCGAAGACCTATGTGATGAACGACGAGCCGAACGGCTACAACATCAACACCGACTGCGGCAGCACGCACATCGAGCATCTGCAGCAGTTCGTCGTGGAGAAGGGGCTGGATATCGGCTTCGCCTACGACGGCGACGCGGACCGCTGCCTCTGCGTGGACGAGAAGGGCAACCTCGTCACCGGCGACCACACCCTGTATATCTACGGCCTGTATATGAAGGAGCGCGGCAAGCTCCTGAACAACAAGGTCGTGACCACCGTCATGTCGAACTTCGGCCTCTATAAGGCGCTCGACAAGGTCGGCATCGAGTACGAGAAGACCAAGGTGGGTGACAAGTACGTCTATGAGAACATGGTGCAGACCGGCAACCGCATCGGCGGCGAGCAGAGCGGCCACACCATTTTCCTCAAGTACGAGACCACCGGCGACGGCATCCTGACCTCGCTGAAGCTGATGGAGGTCATGCTCGCGAAGGAGAAGCCCATGAGCGAGCTGGCGGCCCCCGTCGTATTCTACCCGCAGGTGCTCAAGAACGTCCGGGTGAAGTCGAAGCCCGAAGCGCAGAACGACCCCGACGTGCAGGCGGCGGTGAAAAAGGTCGCCGACGAGCTCGGCGACACCGGCCGCATCCTCGTGCGCGAGAGCGGCACGGAGCCCGTGATCCGCGTCATGGTCGAGGCCGGCACGAAGGAAGAGTGCGAGAAGTACGTGGATTCCGTCATCGACGTGATCCGCGCCAAGGGACATATGGCATAATACACTCGGGCCGGGGTCTGCCGCGCAGGCTTCGGCCCTTTTGAAAGCCGCAGCCGAAAGGAAGGAGCGCGCCATGAGAAAGACAAAGATCATCTGCACCATCGGTCCGGCCAGCGAGGACCCCGCCGTTTTCCGGAAAATGTGCCTGGCGGGGCTGAACGTGGCGAGGCTGAACTTTTCCCACGGGACCCATGAGGAGCACCAAAAAAAGATCGACATGATCAAGGCCGTGCGGGAGGAGCTGGACCTGCCCATCGCCATCATGCTGGACACCAAGGGCCCGGAATACCGCATCCGCACCTTTAAGGACGGGAAGATCAGCCTGCGCGACGGCGACGCCTTCACCTTCACCACCCGCGAGCTGGAGGGAGACGAGCACATCGTCTCCGTCAGCTACAAGGGCCTGGCCGACGATCTGGCCGTGGGCGACCGGATCCTGGTCAACAACGGGCTGGTGATCTTTGAGGTCGAGGCGATCGAGGGCACGGAGATCCGCTGCCGCGTGATCACCGGCGGCGTGCTCTCGGACCGCAAGAGCATGAGCTTTCCCGGCAAGGTGCTGCGCCAGAAATTCCTCAGCGAGCAGGACAAGGCCGACCTGCTCTTCGGCATCGAAAACGACGTCGACTACGTGGCGGCCTCCTTCGTCTCCTGCAAGCAGGACCTGCTGGACCTCAAGGGCTTCCTGGCCGAGCACGGCGGCGCGGATATCGACGTGATCGCCAAGATCGAGAACCAGTCCGGCGTGGACAACATCGACGAGATCTGCACCGTCTGCGAGGGCGTCATGGTCGCCCGCGGCGATCTGGGCGTCGAGGTGCCCTTCACCGAGCTGCCCGCTATCCAGAAATATCTCATCACCAAATGCCGCATGCTCGGCAAGCGCGTCATCACCGCGACCGAGATGCTCGAGAGCATGATCTCAAATCCCCGGCCGACCCGCGCCGAGATCAGCGACGTGGCCAACGCCGTCTACGACGGCACCAGCGCCGTGATGCTCTCCGGCGAGTCCGCCGCGGGCAAATACCCCGTGGAGGCGCTGCGCGTCATGGGCGAGATCGCCGAGGAGACGGAGCGGCATATCGACTACAAGACGCTTTTCCAGACGCAGACCTTCCACATCCACAACCGCGTGGACGCGATCTCGCACGCGGCCTGCACCATGGCCATCGACCTTGACGCCAAGGCCATCGTCGTCACCTCGCTCAGCGGCCTGACGGTGCGCATGGTCTCGCGCTTCCGCGCGCCGATCACGATCCTGGGCTTTGCCACCGGCAGGAAGGCCTGGTACAAGCTCGCCCTCTCCTGGGGTGTCGTCCCGGTGCTGACCGAGCAGTTCCCGAGCATGGACGTGCTGTACTACTATGCACTGCGTGCCGCGCGGGACACACTGGGCCTGCAGAAGGGCGACACCGTCGTCATGACCGGCGGCGACACCAGCGGCGCGAGCGGCAACACCAACGTGATCCGGATCGAAACGGTCAGATAACATCGCCTTTTGAAAAGAGCGCCGGCCCCTCGGGGGACGGCGCTTTTTTTGACGTGGACAAGTAGTGTGTCAAAAACAGTATTAATAAATTATGAAATGTTGCAAAATTAAGGGAAAACCTATTGACACACTTTTGGGACTGTGCTAAGGTAAGGGCACAACGACAGAGGAGGTGTTCGCATGAGTCTGATACGCTGCGCCGACCGGGAAGAACTGCGCTGCGCGCTTGAAGCGCTCGCGCCCGGCGATTGCGTGCTCGTCGACTCGCTCGCTGCCGCGGCGAAAAATGAAAGGGAGCTGCTCGCGGCGCTGCAGGCCATCCACGAGCGCGGCGCGGATTTCGCAAGCGCGCAGGAAGGGATCGACACGCGCGCCGCACAGCGCGAGGCGTTTTTCGCTTTCTGCCGCGCGCTTAGCGCGATGGAGAGCGCCGAGCGGTCAGAAAAACGCCGCGAGGGCGTCGAGAAAGCCAAAGAAGAGGGAAAGAATAAGGGCAGAAAGCCCATCGCCGTCGACGAAGGACTGTTCGAGTCCGTCGTTCAGCTCTGGCAGAGCGGGCAGATCAGCGCCCGCCAGGCCATGGCGCGGCTGGATCTGAAGCCGAACACCTTCTACCGCCGCATCAAAGAACGGGAGGAACTAAAAATGAAAGACTATAAGAAAGTGGAGCAGGAACTGAAGGAAGAGATCAAGGAGGCCGCCAGGCAGAGCCGCCGCGATCTGGACGAGCTGAAAAAGCAGGTCAAGGCCGAGGCCAAGGAGGTCAAGAAGGCCGCGGACGAAAAGCTGGAGGTCCACGACGTGGAGAAAGAGCTGCGCAAGGACCGCATCCGTGCCGAGAGCGAGCACCGCGACGCCGTCAGGCAGATGAAGAAGGACGTCGAGGCCGAGACCAAGGAGCTCAAAAAGATGATGGAAGAGAACTGAGCGTTCCGCGCTCGGATCAGGACAGGGAGGCGCACGCCTCCCTGTGTCTTTCACAGGGGGAGAATATGGAGCGGAAGAGGGGAAAAAGAAAGTCCGGCATCCCGGACTACACGCTCGGCGAGGAGATCTTCAACGCCGTCTCGCACGGCCTGGGCGCGCTGCTCAGCGTCGCGGGGCTCGTGCTGCTGCTCGTGCGCGCGCAGGGCGCGCTCGCGGTGACGACGGCGGCGCTGTTCGGCGCGTCGATGATCCTGCTCTACACCATGTCCTGCCTCTACCACGCGCTCTCGCCGAGAACGCCGGGCAAGAGGGTGCTGCGCGTGCTGGATCACTGCAACGTGTTCCTGCTGGTCTTCGGCACCTATGTGCCTGTCTCGCTGCTCGGCGTGGGCGGCGCTGCCGGCTGGACGCTCTTCGGCGTCGTCGCCTTCTTCACGGTGCTCGGCGTCGCACTCACGGCGATCGACCTGGAGCGCTTCCAGGCCGCCGCGGTGCTCTGCGAGCTCGGCAGCGGCTGGTCGATCCTGCTCGGCCTCGGCGCGCTGCTGCGCAGCATGGGCGCGCGGGGGCTGCTCTGCCTGATCCTCGGCGGCGTGTTGTACTCGATCGGCGCGGTGCTCTATGCGCTCGGCGCGAAAAAACGCTGGCGCCACAGCGTTTTCCACGTCTTCTGCCTTCTGGGCACCTTTTTCCATTTCTGGTCGGTCTATCAATATCTGCTGTAGGTGATCGGTATGAGTCTGTTTCTGACGCTGGCGTATCTGTTCTTTATCGGCTCAGTCTTCGGCTGGGTGCTGGAGCTGCTTTTCCGCAAGTTCTTCTCGCGCTCCAATCCCGAGCACAAGTGGATCAACCCGGGTTTCTGCGTCGGACCCTAAGTGCCGCTCTACGGCTGCGGGCTGTGCATTTTGTTCCTGCTCGCGGCGCTGGAGGAGATCAAAAAACGCCTGTGAGGCCAAACAGAGAGCCGGAGGAGCGAAAGCTCTTCCGGCTCTCTGTTTTGTTCCGTCATCAGTGCCGTACCTTATGTCCGGACGCCAGCTCAAAATGACAGGCGACGATCCCCAGGTCGACCTTCGTACAGCTGCCGATGCCCTTGATGCGGACGAAGGGCTCGCCGTCAACGAGCGAAAAGGCGAATTTCTGCTGATTGACGGCGGTGGGCGCCTTCAGCGCGGCCTCCACGCCGGCCGTGAACCAGTCCGGCCGCGCCGCCTCGCCCTCGGTCACGTCGCCGATGCTTTTGCTCCGGCGCTGCACGCCTTGCGTCTGTCCGTAGCCGAGCGCGATCGCCATGCAGAGCGTCTCGTCCTCCGCCAGCAGCTCGCGGACGCGCTTTTTGTTGAAGGTCAGCGCGGTCCAGCAGCTGTTGAGCCCCTGCTGCTGGGCGAAGAGCACGAGCTTTTCACCGTAGTAGCCGCAGAGATAGTCGAAATCCGGCCCCTTCCGCCCGGCGAGGACGATGTAATTGTTCACCTCGCGGAAGCTGCCGTAGTGCGCGAGCCGGGAGTCAAAGCCCTCCGGGTCGTCGTAGCGGAGAAAGATGCGCAGCCCGCTCTCCTCGTTGCAGGCGGCGGCAAAGGCATCCAGTCGCTCGCGGACGTCCTGCGGGATCAGCTGCTTCAGATAAGCGCGTACGGAGTGCCGCGCGTCGATGGCTTCCAGAGTGGTCATGGTCGGGTCATCCTTTCTGATGAAGGTGCTCTTATGATATCACAGGCCGCGGCGCGAACGCAAGAAAGCTCTTTCTTTTATCGTCGAAAGGCGTTATACTGAAAACAGATAACAACGACCGAAAGAGGAGGATACCCGTATGAATCAGCACAGGAGCTACACCCAGGAGGAGCTGCGCTATCTGACCATGCTCTCCCGCATGTATCCCACGGTGCGCGCTGCGGGCACGGAGATCATCAACCTGCAGGCGATCATGAACTTGCCCAAGGGCTGCGAGCATTTCATCTCCGACGTGCACGGAGAACACGAGGCCTTTCTGCACATCCTCAACTCCTGCTCCGGCGTGGTGCGGGAGCGCATCGACCTGCTTTTTGCCGACAGCATCCCCCGCTCCGAGCGGGAACAGCTCGCCACGCTGATCTACTACCCGGAGGAAAAGCTCGAGCAGCTCAAGCCGCAGATCAGGGATCTGGACGAGTGGTACCGCATCACGCTGCACCGGCTGATCGCCCTGGCGCGGCTGGTATCCGAGCGCTATACCCGCTCCAAGGTCCGCAAGGCGCTGCCGAAGGACTTCGCCTATATCCTGGAGGAGCTCCTTTACACCCACGGCGAGGAAGTCGACAAGAAGGACTATTTTGAGAACATCATCTCCACCATCATCGAGATCGGCCAGGCGCCGGACTTCATCGCCGCGGTCTGCGAGCTCATCAAGTGGGCGGCGGTGGACCATCTGCATCTGGTGGGCGACATCTTTGACCGCGGCCCCCGGGCGGACGTCATCATGGACTCGCTGCTCAAGCACCACAGCGTGGACATCCAATGGGGCAACCACGACATCCTCTGGATGGGTGCGGCCTCCGGCAGCCGCACGCTCGTGGCCACGGTGCTCGCGAATTCCATCCACTACAACAATCTCGAGGTCGTGGAGACCGGCTACGGCATTTCCCTGCGCCCGCTCTCGGTCTTCGCAAACGAGGCCTACAAGCGGCACGACGTGTCCCGCTTTGCGGTCAAGCTCACCGGCGACGACGCGGAGAGCGTCACCGAGAAGGAGCGGCTCCTCTCGGCGCGCATGCACAAGGCCATCACGGTCATCCTCTTCAAGCTGGAGGGGCAGAAGATCCTCCGTCACCCGGAGTACGGCATGGAAGACCGTCTGCTGCTCGACAAGATCGACTACGAGAACAAGTGCGTCACCATCGGCGGCGTGACCTATCCGCTCGAGGACACGGACTTCCCGACAGTCGATCCCGCCGACCCCTACACGCTCACGCCCGAGGAAAACGCCGTGATCGATCAGCTCACCGCCTCCTTCCGGCACAGCGAGAAGCTGCAGCGCCATGTGCGCTTCCTGTATTCCAAGGGCAGCATCTACAAGATCTACAACGGCAATCTGCTCTTCCACGGCTGCATCCCGATGGATGAGAAGGGCGAGTTCCTCAGCTTCTGTCTGGACGGCGTCGAGCGCCGCGGCAAGGCTTTTCTGGACTACTGCGACGTGGCCGCGCGCCAGGCCTACTACTACAAGCCCAGCACGGCGGCGCGGGAGCTGGGCATGGACTTCCTGTGGTTCCTTTGGGCCGGGCGCAACAGCCCCATCTTCGGGCGCGACCGCATGACCACCTTCGAGCGCCGTCTGATCGCGGACGAGAGCGCCTGGAGCGAGCCGAAAAACGCCTACTACACGCTCTACGAGGACCCGGAGGTGTGCGACAGGATCCTGAAGGAATTCGGCCTCGAGGGCCCGCACTGCCATATCATCAACGGCCATGTGCCGGTCAAGGCGCGCAAGGGCGAGAGCCCCATCAAGGGCGGCGGCAAGCTGATCGTCATCGACGGCGGCTTCTGCAAGGCCTACCAGCCGACCTCCGGTATCGCGGGCTACACGCTGATCTACAATTCCCGTTCCCTGCGCATCGTGGCGCACCAGCCCTTCGTCGGCCGGGAGCGCGCCATCCGCGAGAACTATGATATCTCCTCCTCGACCAACCTCTTCGAGCGCATGGAGGACCGGCAGAAGATCCGGGAGACCGATATCGGGCAGAATCTGCAGAAACGCATCGACGATCTGATGCTGCTCCTGGCCGCCTACCGCGACGGCGCGGTCAAGGAGGACCACTGAGCTGATTGCAGGGCCCGGCGGCTCGCGGGAGCGGGCCTGCCCGTACGAAAGCAAAAAGAATTCCTCATCCGCCGATGAGGAATTCTTTTTTTGTGCGGGAACGTGCGGCAATCCACAGAAAGGGAAAGCCCTCGCCGAACAGGGGCCCCGGACTGAGAACGGTCCGGTTTTTCCGCTTTCAGGGGCGAGGCAAGTACAAAAATGCCGGTCAGCTCTTTGTCACGTCCATCATGACCGCCGTCAGGCTGCTGTTCCTGTACGGGACGTCGCGGACCGTGCCGACGTAGTCCTTGCCGAGCATATCGAAGAAGTCGCCGCCGATGTTGAGTTCCGGAAGGCGGCCCTTGATCTTGCCGTCCTCCAAAAGGTATGCCATCTGCACGGGCGTCGCGAAGTGTCCTTCGGGCGTCATGTCGCCGCCGGAGGCGATGACCATGAGGATCGCCTTGCCGGGCACGAGCTCCGAAAGCGTCTTCGCGGTCGGTTCGAGATACAGCATACGGAAGCCGATCCCCGGCACGCCGTCGTACGGCGCGTTCGCATTGCCGGAATTCGGAAGTCCGTACAGCTCTGCGGTTTTCTTCGTGGTCAGGAGCGCTTTCAGCACGCCGTTTTCGATCAGCGTCGGGCGGTACTGTTCCGCAACGCATCCCTCGGCGTCGAAGAAGCAGGCGCCGTTCGCCGTCTTCGGGTTCAGGTCGTCGCGCAGGGTCAGCTTGTCGGAAAAGACCTTTTCCCCGAGCCTGCCGCTCAGAAGCGACGCGCCCGCCGCGTACAGATCGCCGACGAAGTGCCGCAAGGATGGGCTGAACAGCTCCTCCGCGAATGTGACGACGGGGTAACGACCCGCTTCGAGATCCGCGGGCGTGAAGAACGCGTCATACTGCTCCTTGAAATACGCGAGCACCGCGTCCGGATCGAAGTGCTTGCCCGACCAGATGAAGAACGTGTCGAACAGGTTGCCGGAGCCGCGGTTCTGCGCGATCAGCTCGATGCTGAAGCTTCTGCCCGCGCTGACAAGATGACGGCCCCGGGAATTGCGGTATTCCATGAAGCTGTCCGCGAGATTGATCTTGTGCGAGAACGCAAACTTCGGGCACAGGGCGCCGAGTCGGTCGAGAAAGTCCTGCATCGTCGGGATCAGTTCCGGGATGGGAAGGATCTCTTCTTCGTCGCGCTCTTCGATCTCCAAAGCATCTTCAAGCTTACAGGGGTACGGGATCCCGAAGGAGAGCGCTTCCTTTGCCTGTTCGGTAAGCTTCTCCTCGTCCGGCTCGCCCAAGCACCCCGCGACGCCGATGCAGCCGTTTTCATAGACGCGGACGGTGCCGGTCGTCTTCTCGATCTCGCGGTAGCTGTCGATCCTGCCCGCGGTGACGTTCAGCGTGACGCTGTGCAGTGTTTCTTTGATGAATTCTTTTTCCATCGTGTTTCACCTCACTGTACGTTCATGGCCGAGATCCGCACGAACGGACCGCCGAACCCGACCGGAAGCCCCAGCTGCTCCATCTTTCCGCAGCCGCCTGTGACGAACGAAAGCAGTTCGACGTCCTTCGTGAGTCCGTCGATCAGCCCGAGCGTTTCAAACACGGAGCCCGTGATGACGCTGATCTGCACCGGTTTGCCCAAGCGGCCGTTTTCGATCTCGTAGGCGAGGCTCGGCGCGATCGTAAACGTGCTCATGCCGCTGCCGTGGTTGATCGTTTTGATGTAATAGCCTTTTTCGATCGGCGCGATCAGCTCGTCGAAGCTCAGGTCCCCGCCCTCGATGTATGTGGTCGTCATGCGGACGATCGGCTCGAAATTGCAGTCGATGGCTCGCGCGTTGCCGGTCAGCCCCTCGTCAAGCGCCGCCGCGCTCATCGCATTGTGCAGTCTGCCCGCAAGCACGCCGTTTTTGACCAGATAGTTCTTCTTCGCCCTGGTGCCCTCGTCGTCGTACGGGACGAAGCCGCAGCCCGGGACGCTTCCGCATTCCACGATCGACAGGATCGACGAGCCCACCGTCTTGCCGAGCTGCCATTCCGCCTTCATGGACTCGTCGGACAGCATGAAGTCCGATTCGGACTTGTGCCCGAAGGATTCGTGCGCGAACACGCCCGCAGCCTCCGGCGACAGCACGACCGGGACCTTGCCCGGGTCGACCGGCACGGAATTGCGGAGGAAGTACGCCTGCTCCTTGACCGCCGCGCGCAGCGCCTCTCCGATGCCTTTGAGCTCGTCGAAGTGCGTTACACCCTTCTGCCAGTGGCCGGAGAACTTCTTCTCGCCCTCCGCCATGCTGAAGCTGAACGCCAGTCCGCAGGTCTGATAATCGTATTCGACGTCCGCGCCGAGGCTGGACAGGAAGCGGAAGCTGCTGTTTCGGTCAAGGTACGAGCCCTCCGGCAGCGTCACGCAGGGGTCCTCCGAGAGGATCGGCAGGTATGAAAGAAGCAGCGCCTGCTTTTCCTTCAGCGGGATGTCGCGGACCGAGCAGTCCGCAAAGCTTGCGATCTTGTCCCGGTTTCGTTCAAAGCGCCTGACGATCGGATCGTCCGCGATATTCGGATTTGCCGTCGCCGCGGCGTAGAGCCCGTCCAGCGCTTTTTGCAGATGGTCGACGTCCGTCACGGACGCGTAGTACCAGAGTTTGCCGTCGTACACGCGCAAAAACGCCTGCTTTTCCACGCGGTTCCGCATCTCCTCGAGCGCGCCCGCCTTGTAAGAGATGACGGTGCGGCTGCGGTCCTCGATGCGCACGTCGGCGTAAAATCCGTCTCGAAACTGGATCATGTTGTTCCTCCTGTCCGTTCTGTTATTCCTTGATCGCTTTCCACATGGCGGAAAACGCTTCGTCCTCAAAGCTGCCGATCACGGCCTCGACACTCTGCATCGCCGTCGCGCCGAGATCGTCGTACGCGCTCATCTCTTCCGGGTGCTCGACGAAGCGCACGGCTTCCGAGTCGTAGTTCGGCGCGGCGTCGAACGCCTCGGCGATCGTTTTTGCGGATACGAGGGACGCGCGCGCCGCGTCCGCATCGCCTGTTTTATACTGCGCAAACGCCATGCAGGCGAAATACGGGCAGTTGACCTTGTCGAGATAACTCGGCGTTTCCGGTCTCCGCAGTCCCGAGAGAACACCGGTGCACCAGCGCAGGATCTCCTCTGCCGAGGAAAAATCGCCCCGGTTCATGTAGACGTTCAGATACCCCACGACCGTACGGACAAGCGCGGTCACATGGAGGATAAGCGCCTCCGAAAGATACGGGACCGCCTCGTCCGTCCCGCTGTCGTTGGTCAGCATCAGCCCGATCCGGTCGCAGAAATATCCGCCGACGTTGTGCTGCTTCAGAAGCTCCAGCGCTTTTTGATCCTCGCCCAGCATCGCATGCGCGTTCGCCATCGCGCCGTAGATCGTCAGCTCGCCGATCTCGGGGTCCTCGTTCTGCGGAAGCAGCAGAAGCGATTCGTTGAGAAGCTCCAGCGCCCGCTGCGCATGCTCCTTTTTCCCGCTTTCAAGGCCGAACGATCCGTGCAGTGCGGCGCTTATATATACGATATCAAAGCTGTTCGGGTATTTCTTCAAGGCCTTCTCCGCCTCGTTGAGCCCTGCGGGATCCTTGCTGTGCAGGCATTTCTTCAGCCGCGCCAGCGTTTCTTTCAATCGGTTGTCCTTCATCTGGTAGCCCAGAAGAACGTCCACGGAGGCGTCGAAAAAGTCCGCCAGCTCCATAATGAGCGTAAGATCCGGTATCGACAGCCCCGCCTCCCACTTGTAGACGGCGCCGGGCGTCACGCCCAGGACCTCGGCAAGCTGCTCCTGCGTCAGCTTCCGCGCCTTGCGGAACGAGCGGATGTTTTCGGCAAGCTTCATCTCCATGCTCTCGGCCTCCCTTGCTTTGTGCTTTTATTGTACAACGAAAATAGAGCGATGTACACACACCGCTCGTACTAAAATGATGGTTTTTTCTCTACCTGCAGTATTATTCTCCGTCTGAAAACGTCGGATATCAGATCTGGCTTTCTTTTTTGAAAAAACGTGCTGGCACATGCTTTCGTGCTTTTCAAGAAGTGAAGGCGACAAAATTGTCCCCTGTCCCGTTGAACAAAAGAAGTTTCTTTAATAGCGCAGAAGGAGGGATTTGATCCGCCTTGCGGTGCCCGAAAAACCGTTCGGGCTTACGCTTTCCCTCCGGTTTTTCGACCGCTGCGGTAATTGCTGTCTCCCTGCATCCGCCGCCGGCGGCGGGAGCCCGCAATTCCCTCGCGCCCGGTGGGCGCTCGGCGTTCAACCCCCCTCCGCTTCACCATATGAAAACAACCCCCATCCGTCGGATGGGGGTTGTTTTCATGGCGCAGAAGGAGGGATTTGAACCCTCGCGGCGTTTTTAGACACCCTACTCCCTTAGCAGGGGAGCCCCTTCGGCCTCTTGGGTACTTCTGCAGACCGCTTCGCTATACTACCATAGCGAAGGGAGGCTTGTCAAGCAAAACCTACGCGGAGAGCTATTTCCCCACGCAGAAGCGCGAGAAGATGCGCTCGGTCACGTCCTCGCGGACGGTGCGGCCGCTCAGCTCGCCCAGAGCGCCCAGCGCCTCCTCCAGCTCGGTCAGCACCGCGTCCGGCATATAGCCGGCGTCCAGCGCGAGGCGCGCGGCGCCGAGCGCGTCCAGCGCGCGGGAGACCGCCTCGGCGTGGCGGGCGTTCGTGAGGATCTCCCCGGCGGGCACGGCGGGTAGGGGATAGAGCGCCTCGATAGCTTTCTGCAGCTCATCGAGCCCGTCGCCGGTCAGCGCGCTGACCGGCAGCACGGGCAGCCGGGTCGGCAGCTCGGTCACAGCGGCGGGCAGGTCGCGCTTGGACAGCACGATCAGCGCCTTCGGCGCGGCCTCGGCGCGGCGCAGGACCTCGGCGTCCTCCTCCGTCAGCGGTTCGCTGCCGTCGATCACGGCCAGCACGAGTTCGGCGCGCTCCACGGCGGCGCGGCTGCGCTGTACGCCGAGACGCTCGATCTCGTCGTTGGTCTCGCGGATGCCGGCGGTGTCCACCAGGCGGAGCGTGAGCTTGCCGACGCGCAGCTTTTCCTCGATCGTGTCCCGCGTGGTGCCGGGCACGGCCGTGACGATGGCGCGGTCATAGCCCAGCAGCGCGTTCAAAAGCGAGCTCTTGCCCGCGTTGGGGCGGCCGATGAGCACGGTGGGCAGACCGGCGTTCATGAGCTTGCCGCGCTCGAAGGTCGCCAGCAGCGCGCGCAGCTGCGTCTCGGAGCGCTCCAGCGTCCCGCGGTAGTCGGCCAGGCGGAAATCCTCGATATCCTCGTCGGGATAGTCCAGCACGGCGTGGTAGTGGGAGCTGATGTCGGTCAGCGCGGCATAGATCGCCTCGATCTTCTGCCCGATCGCGCCGCTCAATTGCCCGGCGGCGTTCTTCGCGCTCTCGACCGTCTCGGCGTCGATCAGATCGACCACGGCCTCGGCGGCGGTGAGCTCCAGACAGCCGTTGAGGAAGGCGCGCTTGGTGAATTCGCCAGGCCCTGCCTGCCGCGCGCCGTAAGCGAACAGCTCGTCCAGCGCCGCGCGCAGCACGATGGGGGAGCCGTGGCACTGCAGCTCGGCGGTGTCCTCGCCCGTGTAGCTGTGCGGCGCGCGGCTGACGGTGCACAGGCACAGGTCCAGCAGCTCGCCCTTGCGGTCGATCAGGCTGCCGTAGACGAGGCTGCGGTCGGCTCGCTGTGACATGGGCTTGCCGGCGAGCGGGACGAAGACCTTGTCGACGATGGCGATCGTCTCCGGCCCGGAGAGCCGGACGATCCCGATCGCGGAGATCTGTGCGCCGGTGGCGATGGCGGCGATGGTATCAGACATGGTGTTCTCCTTCCAAAAGAGCGTACAGGGCGGCGGGACTGTCCGCGGCGGCCAGCGGCGCCTCCGCGCTGCCGAAGCCGTAGCGCACATGGATGAACGGGCAAGCGGCCTCGGCGGCGGCGCGCTCGTCCATCACGGTGTCGCCGATATAGACCGGCCGGGCCAGCGCGAAGTCCCGGCAGAGCAGGCGGATGTTTTCCGCCTTGCCGAGACCGTTGCCCCCCTCGCAGCGCGTGGCCGTGAAGCAGCCGCGCAGACCGGTAAAGTCCAGAAAGCTCTCGATATAACCGCTCTGACAGTTGCTGACGATGAACAGCGGCACGCGGCCGGAGAGCTTTCGCAGCAGCGCGTCGACGCCGGGGTAGAGTTCTCCGCCGTGCTGCTGCAGATAGGGCCCTTCCTCGAGCAGGCAGCGCCGGCAGACGGCGGCCGCTTCCGCGCCGAAGCCGCCGAAGAGCGTTTTACAGATCTGCGCCTCCGTCATGCCCATGATGGCGCGCACGTCCCCGGCGCGAAAGCGCGGGGCGCCGCGATCCAGCCGGTCCAGGCTCAGGTTCCAGCTCTCGGCCACGGAGCGGCAGCTGTCCCACAGCGTGCCGTCGAGATCGAAGAGGATGCCGTCGAAGTTCATGGTCTTTTCTTCCTCATAGGAGAAAGGCTTCCTTTCGGAAGCCTTTCAAAAGCGTGGTCGGTCCGGTCGCGCTCAGAGCTTCCGCCCCTCGCGGGCGGCGCGGGCGGCCTCCTCGTCGTTGCGCTCGGCGATGTAGTAGCTGAGGGACAGCAGACTGTCGGAGAAGTGGATGTTTTCCACGAGCATGTCGCTGCTCGGCTCGGTGAGTTCGACGTTGGTGAAGTTCCAGATGGCGCTGATCCCGTTGGCCGTCAGGCGCTCCGTCACGGGGATGGCGGCGTCCTTCGGGACGGCGAGAACGGCCATGTCGACGTGGTTCTCGGCCAAAAAGCCGTCCAGCTCGTCCATGCTGCGGATGGGAACGCCCTTGAATTCCGTGCCGATCAGCGCGGGGTTGATGTCGAAGGCGGAGAGGAGCCTGAAGCCCCATTCGCTGAAGCAGAAGTTGTCCATCAGCGCGCGGCCGATGTTGCCGACGCCGATCAGGACCGCCTGGAAATCCCGGTCCATGCCGAGAATCGAGGCGATGTGAGAGCGCAGCGCGGCCACATTGTACCCGTAGCCCTGCTGACCGAATTCGCCGAAGCAGCTGAAATCCTGGCGGATCTGCGAGGGCGTGAGCCCCAGCTGCTGACCGAGATCAAACGAGGAGATCCGGCTGACGCCGTGCTCGCTCAGTTCGTCCAGCTTGCGCAGATAGCGGGGCAGACGACGGATGACGTTGTTGGATACTTTCACACGCTTCAATGCTATCTCTCCTTATCCCGACAGCGAGTGCGGGCCTTGCCTGTCATAAATTGTTAGTTAATTATATCACGAAACTCCGTGCTGTACAAGGGGAAAATGCGGGACAGGGGACGGTTCCGCGTCCCACTCCCGGAACGCAGAACCGTCCCCCGTCCCATTCATTTATTTGTGCTTTTTCCAGGGCTTGAGGAAAAGCAGAAGCACCACGGCTCCGGACAGGGGCAGGCCGATCAGGAAAAGAACCCGGAAAAGGACCCTGTGCTCGATCACGGCTCCGGGCGCCGCCCCCGGCGCGGCCTCTTCGATCGCCGCAGCCTTCGGCGCGGGGTCCGGATCCGGCGCGGCCGCTGCGTACGGCTCGGGCGCCGCCGGTTCGGGGAGCGCATTGTACGGCTCCGGCAGCGGTTCCGGATAAGGCAGCTCGTATCCCAGTATGGGCAAGGATCCGGGCTCCGGTTCGGGCATCGCCTCGGCGGGGAGCGCCGCTTCGGATTCGGGAACGGGTTCGGGTTTGGGTTCGGGCATGTTGGGTTCCTCGACGGCTCCGGCATAAGCTGCCGCGTCGTCCGCCGCGTATTGCTCGCCGCGGTCGGAAGCCGACGCGGCGGGCTCGGCCTCGGCCGGCTCCTCGGCGGGAGCTTCGGCCGTGGTCTCGTCGGCCGCCTCAAGATACGCCGTTTCGGTGCTCGCGGCCTCCTTCGGGGCGGCGAGCATGGCGGCGTCATGCTGCAGCTTCGGCAGGTTCGCCGCGGCCGCGAGGATGACCAGCGCGGCGCAGGCGGCCATCGCCAGGAAACGGCGCACGCGCTTCGGCGCCTGCCGGCGGCGCAGCGCTTCGCGCCGCGCGTCGGCCATGATGGATTCGTGCAGCCCGGCGGGGACCTCCTCAAGATCCTCCGCGAGCGCGCCGGACAGGGAACGGAAGGCGTCGAGCATGGCGCGGCATTCCGCGCACCCGGAGACGTGCCGCTCGAGCTCGGCCTGCTCGTCGGCGGACAGATCCTCGTCCAGCAGACGGCTGATCAATTCCTGATATTCGCTGCAGCTCCTCATCGGGCGACACCTCCTTCCTCTTGCTTAGACGAAAACGCGTCGGGAAGGTTCCCGTCCCGGAGCAGCCAGACGCAAAGACGCTTGCGCGCCCGGAAGATGCGGGACTTGACCGTGCCCGGCTCCAGCGAGAGCGCCTGGCCGATCTCTTCGTAGCTCATGCCCTCCAGCTCGCGCAGCAGCAGGATCTGCCGCTGCTCGTCCGGCAGGGCGTCCAGGCCGCGGCGCACGGCCTCGCGCGTCAGCTTGCGCTCCAGCAGGGCCTCGGGCGAGAAGTTCTCGTCCGGAACGTCCTGCTGCGCTTCCTCGCCCTCGTCGTTCTCCACGGTGAGGGACTGCTCCGGCCGGCGCTGCCGGCGGCGCAGCTGATCCAGGCAGAGGTTGGAGACGATGCGGTACAGCCACACGGAAAAGCGGCTGTCCAGCCGGAAGCTCGACAGGGACTGATAGGCCTTCAGAAAGGCCTCCTGCGTCACGTCCTCGGCGTCCTGCGGATCGCCAAGCATACGCAGCGCCAGGTTATAGGCGTTTTTTTCGTAAGCTGTGACCAGCCCCTCGAAGGCGTTGACGTCGCCGTTGAGGATCTGGCGGATGCATGTTTCCTCCTGCTCGCGGGTCATGGCCTCACCGCCCTTTCTGTGCAGGTTTATAAACGGGAGAATACCAAAGCCTTCCCCTCAAGGGGAAGCCCTGACTGCCCTACGGCTCCCATCCTTTATCGCAGATCGCGCTTGACGTCTTTTACGATGCGGTCGATGTCGTCCAGCGTCTCCACATGGACGAGCTGCGCCCGGTATCCGGCGGCGTAAGGCACGCCGTGGAGATACCAGGGCAGATGATGCCGCGCCTCCAGGCAGGCGGCGCGCTCGCCGCTGACCTCCGCCAGCGCGCGGATCTGCCGCACGGCCGCGTCCATGCGCTCCGCCAGCGGCGGCAGGGGAGGCTCCGGTCTGCCCTCGACGGCCGCGTCGGCGCGGGCAAAAAGCCAGGGGTCGCCGAGGCAGCCCCGGCCGATCATGACCAGCTCGCAGCCGGTATAGCGCAGGATGTGCGCGGCGTCCGCGCCGCTGAAAACATCGCCGTTGGCCGCGACGGGGATCGACACCGCGGCTTTCACCTCGCGGATGACGTCCCAGTCGGCCTTGCCCGCGTACATCTGCACGCGCGTGCGCCCGTGCACGGCCAGCGCCGCGGCGCCCGCCTGCTCCAGCACGCGCGCGAAGTCCACGGCGTTGACGCTGCCGCCGTCCCAGCCCTTGCGGAACTTGACGGTCACGGGCCTGTCCACCGCGCGCACCACGGCCTCGACGATGCGCCCGGCGAGCTCCGGGTCGCGCATGAGCGCGGAGCCGTCGCCGCCCTTGACGATCTTGCCGACCGGGCAGCCCATGTTGATATCCAGAATGTCCGCTCCGCTCAGCTCCAGCGCCAGCGCGGCGCCCTCGGCCATGACCTCCGGCTCGTGGCCGAAGATCTGCGCGGCGAAGGGACGCTCGTCCTCCGGGCGGTACAGCAGAGCCTTCGTCTTCTCGTCGCGGTAGACCAGAGCCCTGGCGGACACCATCTCCGAGGTCGTCAGCGCCGCGCCCTGCTCGCGGCAGAGGCGGCGGAAGGCGAAGTCCGTCACGCCGGCCATGGGCGCGAGCGTGACGCGCCCGGCGAGCTCGACGTTCCCGATCTTTACCATGTCAGCTCCAGCCCCACCGGGCAGTGATCCGAGCCCATGACCTCGGGCAGGATGAAGGCCTCCTTGATGTTCGGCTGCAAGCGGTCGGACACCACGAAATAGTCGATGCGCCAGCCGACGTTGCGCTCGCGCGCGGCGGCGCGGTAGCTCCACCAGGAATAGGCGTCCCGCCGGTCGGGGTAGAGGAAGCGGAAGGAGTCGGTGAAGCCGGCGGCGAGCAGCTCCGTGAACTTCGCGCGCTCCTCGTCGGAGAAGCCGGGGTTGCCGACGTTCGACTTCGGATTTTTCAGGTCGATCTCCTCATGCGCGACGTTCATGTCGCCGCAGACGATCACCGGCTTCTGCCGGTCGAGCGCGCAGAGATAGGCGCGGAAGTCGTCTTCCCAGCGCATGCGGTAGTCCAGCCGCCGCAGGCCGTCCTGCGCGTTGGGCGTATAGACGCACACGAGGAAGAAGTCCTCATACTCCAACGTCACGGCGCGGCCCTCGGTGTCGTGCTCGGGCAAGCCGAGATTACAGCGCACGGACAGCGGCGTGTGCTTAGTAAAGATCGCGGTGCCGGAATAGCCTTTTTTGTCGGCGTAGCTCCAATAGCTCTCGTAGCCGGGGAAGGCCAACTCGATCTGCCCGGCCTGCAGCTTCGTCTCCTGCAGGCAGACGAAATCCGCGTCCAGCTCCCGGAAGATCTCCTCAAAGCCTTTTTTCATCACGGCGCGCAGGCCGTTCACATTCCAGGAAATAAATTTCATGGCTGTCTCCTTCATTTTCCCCGCGCGTCGTCCAGCGCGGCGTCGCGCAGACGGGGCACCGGGCCGGCGGCGGTCGTTTTCGTGTCCGGCGTGCGCGTGGCGACCAGGCGGTGGATGGGCACGCCCGCCTCGTAGAAGCGGGCCTCATAGTCGGTCATCACGCCGACGGGGCCGTTTGCGTGCAGGTCGTCCGTCCGCTCGGAGAGCGCCCAGCCCTCGGCCTCGAACTGCTGCAGCGACCAGGCGAAAAGCGGGGTGTTGTCGGTCTTGAACCAGATCTGCCCGCCGAGGGGCAGCGCGTCGGCATAGAGGCGCAGAAAGGCGGGGGCGGTCAGGCGGAATTTCGCGTCCCGGCTCTTGGGCCAGGGGTCGCAGAAGTTGATGTAGATCCGAGAGACCTCGCCGGGGGCGAAGAGCAGCGGCAGCCTGGCCGCGTCCCGGTCCATAAAGCGTACGTTTTCAAGCTTCCGCTTCAGGCAGCGCTCCATGGCCAGCACCATCACGTCCGGCACCTTTTCCACCGCCACCAGCAGCGTTTCGGGCGAGGCGGCGGCCGTATCGGCGGTAAAGCGGCCCTTGCCGCAGCCGAGCTCCAGCTCCAGCCGCGAGCGCGCGGGGAAGGCCTCCAGCCAGCGGCCGCGCAGAGCCTCGGGCTCTTCGAGCAGCACCGCGGCGCAGCGCTCCATGCGCGGGGCGAGGTTGTGTCTTTTTCTCATTCGCATAGGTTTTTTCACACTCCGTGGCATAGTGTATCATACAGCGGGGAAAACATCAATCTGCAAATCCGGCGCGACAAAGTTTTGCTTGTCATGCGGGGGAGAATTTGGTATAGTATCTAAGTTAATGCAGCAGGGAAAGGGGTGCGTGCTCATGGATAACAGACCGATCGGCGTCTTCGACTCCGGTTTCGGCGGCCTGACGGCCGTGCGCGCCCTGCGCCGCCTGCTGCCGGAGGAGGACATCGTCTTCTTCGCGGACAACGGCCGCGCGCCCTACGGCTCGCGCCCGGCCGAGCAGCTGCGCCGGATGGCGCGGCAGGACGTCGAATTGCTGCTCGCGCAGGGCGTCAAGCTCATCGTCGCAGCCTGCGGCACGGTCTCGTCGAACGCGGCCGAGGTGCTGCGCGCCGCGCCCGTCCCGGTGATCGGCATGATCGAAGCGCCGGTGGAAGCCATCCGCGCCGCCGGAGGGGCCGGAGCGATCGGCGTGATCGCCACGGAGGCCACGGTCCGCGCCGGGGCCTTTGCCGCCGCGCTGCGCGCGGCCTGCCCCGGACGGGAGGTCCTCTCCGTCGCCTGCCCGGATTTCGTCCCGCTCATCGAGAGCGGCCATATCCGCCCGGACGACCCGGACGTGGCGGCGGCTGCGGAGCGCTACCTCGCCCCGCTGCGGGAGAGAGAGATCGGGACGCTGCTGCTCGGCTGTACGCATTACGGCCTGATCGCGCCGGCGATCCGCGCCTGCCTCGGCGGCGGGGTGCGGCTCGTGGAGGCCTCGGCCTGCGCCGCAGTGAGCGCGGCCGAACGGCTGCGCGGCAGCGAAAACAGAGGCGGCGGGACGCTCCGCTGCCTGACAAGCGGCGACCTGGCGCTTTTCACGGCGCTCGCTCCGCTGCTGCTGGGGGAAGAGATCACGCCCGAGGCGGAGGCCCTGCCCCCCATGGAGGCATAGACATGGAAGAAAAAAACGTCATCATCGAGCTCCACAGCGTCCACGCCTATGACCGGGACGACTCGGAGAGCTTTGACTTCAGCACGGACGGCACCTACCGCTTTGAAGACGGCGTGGGCCGCCTGAGTTACTGGGAGAGCGCGGTGACCGGCCTGCCCGGCACCCGCACCAGCGTGGCGATCTCACCGCTTGAGATCGTGGTGGACCGCGAGGGGACCGTGACGAGCCGGATGGAGTTTCGCGAGGGCAAGCGCAACACCTTCCAGTATCAGACGCCCTTCGGCATGGCCGACGTGCGCATGAACACCCACCGGCTGCGCGCCGACTTCAACGAACACGGAGGCGACGCGGAGCTCGACTATGTGCTCGATCTGGAGCACACCGTGGCGGTGCGCAACCGCTTCCATCTGAAAGTGACTGAAATGACAGGAGAAGAGAGATATGGCTAATCGGATCGAGCAGGCGAAAGAGCAGATCGAGGGCCTTTTGCAGCGCGCTTACGAGGCCGCGGCCGAGCAGGGCGCTCTGCCCGCCGGCGCGACGCTCAGCGGCACGGTGGAGATCCCCAAGGATGTGTCGAACGGCGACTTTGCCGCCAACCACGCCATGACCGGCGCGCGCGCCCTGCGCATGGCGCCGCGGAAGATCGCCGAGGCGCTCACGGCAAATCTGCAGCTCGAGGGCAGCTGGTTCGACTCGGTCGAGGTGGCCGGCCCCGGCTTTATCAACTTCCGCCTGGGCGGGCGCTGGTACGGCGACGTGCTGCGCACGGTCGCCGAGGAGGGCGAGGACTACGGCTGCGTCGAGCTCGGTCGCGGCGAGAAGGTCATGGTCGAGTTCGTCTCCGCCAACCCCACCGGCCCCATGCACATGGGCAACGCCCGCGGCGGCGTGCTGGGCGACGCGATCGCAAGCGTGCTCGACCGCGCGGGCTACGAGGTCTGGCGCGAGTTCTACGTCAACGACGCGGGCAACCAGATCGAGAAGTTCGCCGCCTCCATCGACGCGCGCTACCGCCAGCGCATTTTGGGCGAGGACGCGGTCGCGTTCCCCGAGGACGGCTACCACGGCGACGATATCCGGGAGCTGGCCGAGGGCTTTTATGAGCTCCACGGCGACAAGTTCCTGAACAAAAGCGAGGCCGAGCGCCACGCGGCCATGGCCGCCTACGGGCTCGAGCGGAACATCCCGAAGATGCAGGCCGATCTGCGCCGCTACGGGATCGAGTACGACAAGTGGTTCTTCGAGTCGGAGCTCCATGAGAGCGGCTATGTGGAGGAAACCGTCGCGCTGCTGACCGAGCGCGGCTACACCTATGAGAAGGACGGCGCGCTCTGGCTGCGCACCGCGCAGATCCTGCGAGAGCGTCTGGCGCGCGAGGGCAAGAGCGAGGCCGAGATCGAAAAGCTCGAGCTCAAGGACGACGTGCTGCGCCGCGCCAACGGCTTCTACACCTACTTCGCCGCCGATATCGCCTACCACCGCAACAAGCTCGAACAGCGCGGCTTCGACCGGGCGATCAACGTCTGGGGCGCCGATCACCACGGCCATGTGGCGCGGCTCAAGGGCGCGCTCGACGCGCTCGGGCTCGACGGCGACCGGCTCGAGATCGTGCTGATGCAGCTCGTCAAGCTGCTCTATGATGGGCAGCCGGTGCGCATGTCCAAGCGCACGGGCAAGGCGATCTCGCTGACGAACCTTCTCGACGAGATCCCCGTGGACGCGGCGCGCTACTTCTTCAACTCCCGCCCGGAGTCGGCGGTGGAGTTCGACCTCGCGCTCGCCGTCCGGCAGGACAGCGAAAACCCCGTCTACTATGTGCAGTACGCCCACGCGCGCATCTGCTCGATGATCGCCGCTCTGGCCGAGGACGGCCACGCCGTCCCGGCGGCCGACGCGGTCGACGCGGCGCTCCTCTCGACGCCGGAGGAGCGGGAGCTCATCAAGCAGCTCGCCGGGCTTCCGGAGGAGATCCGCCAGGCGGCGCTCGCGCTGGACCCCAGCCGCATCAACCGCTATGTGACGGAGCTGGCCGCGCGCTTCCACAAGTTCTACACGGTCTGCCGCATCAAGGGCGCCGAGCCTGGCGTATTGGAAGCCAGACTGTTCCTCGCCGACTGCGTGCGGCGCGTGATCGCGCTCTCGCTCGGCATCGTCGGCGTCTCCGCCCCGGAGAAAATGTAAAGAAAAAACGCAGAGCCGGATGGCTCTGCGTTTTGCCGTATATCGGGTTTATTCGTCGAGCTTGAAGCCCTCGCCGTGCACCTCGGTCGAGTCGGTGACGAAGGTGAAGGCGCGGGGATCGGCCTGCTTGATGACGCGCAGCGTCTGCGAGAGGACGTTGCGGCGCGTCACGGTGATGATGACCTGCTTATTGTTTTTCGTGTAGCCGCCGAAAGCCGGGATCACGGTGGTGCCGCGGTCGGTATGCTCACACAGCGCGGCGTTGACCTTTTCGCCCTCGGAGGTGATGACGTAGATGACCTTGGCGTAGTCGACGCCCTGCGCCAGCGCGTCGATGACCTTGGAGGAGACGTAGATCGTGATCGTGGAATAGAGCGCGACCTCGATGTCCCGGAAGATGCAGACGGCGATCACGACGACCGTGGCGTCCAGCAGCAAAAGCAGCGTGCCGTTCGGCACGTTGGGGAAGGCCTTGTGCAGCATGAGCGCCGCCAGGTCCGTGCCGCCGGTGCTGAGCCCGCGCAGGAACAGGATGCCGACGCCGAGGCCGGAGAGCACGCCGCCGAAAACGGAGGCCAGCAGGACGTTGTTGGTATAGCCGGGGAGGAGTATGTCGAACAGCTCGATAAACAGCGACAGCAGCGCCGTCGAGATGAGCGTGAAGATCAGGGAGTGGCGTCCCAGCAGCTTCCACGCGCCGAGCAGCAGCGGCACGTTCATGATCAGGTTCCACACGCTGACGTGGATGGGCGTGATATAGGCCAGCGCCGTGGCCAGACCGGAGACGCCGCCCGGGGCGATGTCGTTGGGAACGGTAAAGATCGAGATGGCCGCGCCCACCAGCGCCGAGCCGACGACGGCAAACAGCAGGTCGAGCGCGAGCTCCTTTACTTTGATCGACTTCATATCCTTCTTCTCCGCAGCTGAGTTTCTGACCGCATTCTATCACCTTTTCCGCCTTTTGCCAAGGGGCTATCCCCAGAGCAGGCGGCAGATCCACGCGGAGGAGAGGAAGCAGACCAGGTCGGCGCAGAGAGCGGCCGGGATCGTCCAGCGGGTGTTTTTGACCCCGGCGGCGCTGAAATACACGGCCGTCACATAGAGCGTCGTTTCGCTCGAACCGAGCATCACCGCGGCCGTGCGTCCGGCGAGGGAGTCGGCGCCGCTGCGCCCGATGATCTCCGAGGCGGCGGCCAGCGCGCCGCTGCCGGACAGCGGGCGCAGCAGCATCAGCAAGACCGTGTCCTCCGGCACGCCGAGGCGCGACAGCAGCGGCGCGAGCAGCCGCCCCAGCAGCTCCGGGAGGCCGGAGGCGCGCAGCAGCCAGATGAGCGCGAAGAGCACCGTCAGCGCGGGGAGGAGCTCCGCCGTCAGCCGCAGGCCCTTCTTCGCGCCCGCCGTCAGGGCCGCGTAGAGCTCGACGCCCCTGCCCCGGGCGCAGAGACACAGGATGCAGAGCAGCAGCGCGGGGAAAAGATCCAGCAGCGCCTTCACCGGCAGAGAGCGCGCAGCAGGCGGGCCGCGCCCAGCCCGGCGCAGACGGAGAGAAGCGAGCTTATCCACACGGCGGGCAGGATGTCAAAGGGGGAGCTCGCGCCGAAGGACGCGCGGACGGAGGCGATCGTGGTCGGCAAAAGCTGCAGGGACGCCGTGTTGAGGACGACCAGCGTGCACAGCTCGTCCCGGCCCTCGCCGCCGAGGCGGGCCATGCCCCGCGCGGCGCGGATCCCGGCCGGCGTCGCGGCGTTGCCGAGCCCGAGGAGGTTGGCGCTGAGGTTCTCGCTCAGGGCCTCGAGGATCTCCCCGTGCCCGGTCGAGACGGGGAAGAGACGCCGGAGCAGAGGCCGCAGAGCGCTTGCGAGCCGCGCGCTCCACCCGCCGCGCTCCAGAAGCTCCATCGCCGCGCTCCAGAGGCACAGCGCGCCGCAGAGCTCCAGCGCGAAGGAGACGGCCGCCCGCGCGCCGTCCAGCACGGCCGATCCCGCTTCCGCCGCCCGCCCCGTCAAAAGCGCGAACAAGGTGGAGAGACACAGCAAAAGCAGCAGTGCAATATCCATTTTTGATGCATCCTCCGAATAAAAATACAGCTGAAATTACAGCTGAAATTGTAAAATGTTTTTTACATTGAGCAAAAAACAATTGCATTCGTCAAATTATGCGATATAATAGTGCCATCTGAACGGAGATTGGGGGACAAAGCAGTGAAGTCAACAGGTATCGTCCGTAAGGTTGACGAGCTTGGTCGCATCGTGCTGCCCATCGAGATGCGCCGCACCCTGGATATCGCGGAAAAGGACGCATTGGAAATATATGTGGACGGCGAAAGCATTATTCTCCGCAAATATCAGCCAACCTGCATTTTTTGTGATAACGCCAGAGGAGTCGTCAGCTTCAAGGGCAAAAACATCTGTCCGGATTGTCTGGCCAAGCTGAAAAGCGCGTTTTGATCATGATGATCGCATGGAGATTGATCCCATAGATCATTCTTGCGATGCTCGTCGTTATCGTGCGCCGTAAAAAAGCCGGGTCCCCGCCGCAACAGCGGCGGGGGCCCGGCTTTTCCGTATAAAGATCATTCGAGATGGTAGATGCGCTTCTGCTCCGCGCTCGCGCTGCCGTCCGCTCCGCGCAGGATCAGGCAGGGCTCGACGGCGAGCCCCGGCCGGCCGCCCCGCCGGCTCTCGACGAGCACGAGGTTCGGCGCGCTGTCGGCGCGGTCGCAGACGAGGCGCAGGCGCTTGGGCTCCAGCCCGTGCGAGGAGAGGCAGCCCAGCAGTTCGTTGAGCCGCTCCGGCTTGTGGACCAGCGAAAAGCTCCCGCCGCTGCGCACAAGCCAGGCGGCGGCCTCGCACAGCTCGGAGAGCGTGCAGCTCTGTTCGCTGCGCGCCGCGGCGCGCCCCGGGTCTGGCGGCAGGCGCCCGGCGTCAGCCGCGAAATAGGGCGGGTTGGACAGCGCAAGGTCAAAGCTGCCCGCCGGGAAGAGCGAGCGCGCCTGCCGCAGATCGACGCAGAGCGCCCGGCCGCGTTCGGCGAGCCCGTTTGCGGCGAGATTTTCCTCCGCGAGCGCCGCTGCCTCCGGCAGCAGCTCCAGCCCGGTCATGTCCAGGCGCTCGCTGCGCAGCAGGAGCAGCAGCGAGAGGACGCCCGAGCCGCAGCCGAGATCAATCCCGCGCCGGGCGGAGCCCGGACGGACGAAATCGGCGAGCAGGACGCTGTCCGTGCTCAGGCGGAAATGCTCCGCCTGACGGAACAGAGGCCCTTCGGGCCACAGGGGTCGAAAGAGGTCTGGCATGATGGTCCCTCCGTATGAAAAACGGGACAGCGCATCCGCTGTCCCGTTTTTCGTTGAGTTTGAGTTGATTACTCGGAGACGATCGCTTCAGCCGGGCACTGGGCGGCGCAGGAACCGCACTCCAGGCACTTGTCGGGATCGATCTCGTAGTGCAGATCGCCCATCTCGATCGCTTCGGCCGGGCACTGGGCCGCGCAGGAACCGCAGGACAGGCACTCGTCGGTGATAACAAAAGCCATGATGATACCTCCCGTATGTAATGTAACCGCAAGGGTCCTCACGGCCTCATTGTAGCACAAGATTTCCAAAAATCAATCGGAAATTTACGGCCTTTCGTTATTTCCCGCAAAAAATGGCGATACTTTCCTGTAAAGCGGCGGGACGCTTCGCGCCTTTTGGCGCGGCCGCCGCGGGATAATGGGAGCGGAGGCGGATGGGACCGACATGAAAAGCAACGAAAAGTTCACGCAGAGAGCGGAAATGGCCATAGAACGGGCGCGCAGGGCCGCCGGGGAGCTGGGACACAGCTTCGTGGGCACCGAGCACCTGCTGCTGGGGATCCTGCGGGAAGAGGGCGGGCTCGGCGCGCGGATCCTGCAGCGGCGCGGCCTGGAGGAAGACGAGCTGCTGTCCTGCGTCCGCCGCAGCCTGGGCGACGGCTGCCCGACGCCGCCACCGCAGGGGCTCTCGGTCAGAGCGCGCCGCGCCGTGGAGCTGGCGGCCGGGGAGGCCGCCGCCCTGCATCAGACCAGCATCGGGACCGAACATCTGCTGCTCGGCCTGCTGCGGCAGGACGACTGCGGCGCGGCCTGCATCCTGAGCGAGCTGGGACAGGACCTGAATACGCTGTATACGGACGTTATGGCCGCCTTCGGCGCCCCGCCTCAGCGCGAGCGCGGCGGGCAGACCGGCACGGCGCGCGGCACCCTGCGCCGCACGGAGACGCGGGTGCTGGATCAGTACAGCCGGGACCTCACGGAACTGGCTGCCGCCGGGCGCATCGATCCGGTGGTCGGCCGCAGCGGGGAGATCCGCCGTGCGGTGCAGATCCTCGCGCGCCGCAGCAAGAACAACCCCGTTCTCGTCGGCGAGCCCGGCGTCGGGAAGACGGCCGTGGCCGAAGGCCTCGCGCTGCAGCTGGCGCGCGGGGAAGCGCCGGAGGAGCTGAAAAACAAGCGCATCGTATCGCTGGACATCCCGGCGCTGCTCGCGGGGACCAAGTACCGGGGCGATTTCGAGGAGCGCGTCAAGTCCGTGCTGCGCGACGTCAAGCGCGCGGGCGACGTGATCCTCTTCGTGGACGAGCTGCACACCGTGATCGGCGCGGGCAGCGCGGAGGGCTCCATCGACGCGGCCAACATCCTCAAGCCGGCCCTCGGCCGCGGCGAGGTGCAGATCATCGGCGCGACCACGCCGGAGGAGTACCGGCGGCACATTGAAAAGGACCCGGCCCTGGAGCGGCGCTTCCAGCCGGTGCGCGTGGCGGAGCCGGACCGGGAGAAGACCATGACGATGCTCCGTTCGGTACGCCGGGCGCTGGAGAAGCACCACGGCGTCAGCCTCACGGATGAGGCGCTCCGGGCGGCTTACGAGCTGTCCGTGCGCTATATCGGCGACCGCTTCCTGCCGGATAAGGCCATTGACCTGCTGGACGAGGCCGCGGCCGCGGCGCATGTGGCGGGGGAGAAGACGGTCGGGGCCGCCGCGGTCGCGCAGGTCGTCTCGCTGTGGACGGACATCCCCGTGGCGGGTCTCTCCGAGGACGAGAGCGAGCGGCTGCGGCATCTGGAGGAACAGCTGAAGCGGCGCATCGTCGGACAGGACGAGGCCGTCGGCGCGGTGGCGCGCGCCGTGCGGCGCGGGCGGGTCGGCCTGAGGGACCCGCACCGCCCCGTCGGCTCCTTTCTCTTTCTCGGCCCGACGGGCGTGGGAAAGACGGAGCTCTGCCGCGCGCTGGCCGAGACGGTCTACGGCGATGAAAAGGCGATGATCCGGCTGGACATGTCCGAATATATGGAAAAGCACTCGGTCAGCCGGCTGATCGGAGCGCCGCCGGGCTACGTCGGCTATGAGGACGGCGGCCAGCTCACCGAGCAGGTGCGCCGGAAGCCCTGGTCGGTGGTGCTCTTCGACGAGATCGAAAAGGCGCACGAGGATGTGTGGGGCATCCTGCTGCAGATCATGGACGACGGGCGGCTGAGCGACTCGGCCGGACGCCTGGTGGATTTTCGCAACACGGTGATCGTGATGACTTCCAACATCGGCGCGCGGCAGATCACGGAGGCGCGCCCCGCGCTCGGCTTCGACAGCGCCGCGGCGAGCGGCGACGCGCTGCGCGAGCGCGTGATGGAGGAGCTGCGCCGCACGTTCCGACCGGAATTCCTCAACCGCGTGGACGAGACGATCGTGTTCCGCAGCCTCGGGGAGCCCGAGCTGCTGGACATCACCCGGCGCCTCGTGCGGCGGCTGCAGCGCCGCTTCGCGGAGCTGGGGCTGACGCTTCTCGTGCCGGAGGACAGCCTGCGGCTGCTGGCCGCGGCGGGCAGCGACCGGAAAAACGGCGCGCGGCCGCTGCGCCGCATGCTGCAGCGGCAGATCGAGGACGCGGCCGCCGAGCTGCTGCTCGACGGCCGCGCCGGGCCCGGCGACGTGCTGGCGGCCTTCCCGGCGGCCGGGGGCGTGAAGCTCGCCGTGGCGCCGAAGGAGAAAAAGAGCCAGACGGCCGGGAAGAAGACGTGAACGGGTGAAAAAGAACTGCGGCAGGGGAGCCCCTGCCGCAGCCGCGTTATCATGATTGTCGTTGGTGTGCTTCCGGCGTGCCCAGAAAACGCTCCATGACCTTGTACAAGGGCCGATAGAGCACGAGCGTGAGCACGAAGTTCCCGCCGCAGTGCGCGAGATCGTAGGGGATCCCGGCGACCCACATGGTAAAGAACATTTCCCAGCCGCCGTTGATGGCGAAATACTCGAGATACATCAGCGGCCCGAAGACGAGCCCGAAGACCGCCGCGATCACGGCCCAGATCAGGGCCGAGTCGTTTCTGCGGAAGAGCATGGCGACGGCCACGAGCAGCGGCCAGGTGTAGAGGTAGCCGAACCACCAGATCCCGCCGCCGAAGATCAGCCCCTCCATCGCCACATAGACCGCGACGGCGTACAGCGCCCGCCAGCCGAAAAACAGCGTCGTCAGGATGATGAGCACGCTGTTGACGTTGATGTTCGGCAGGGAGGCCAGCGCCGCCTTCAGGGCGAAGATCAGCGCGCCCATCAGGGCCAGCAGGCAGATCTCCTTTGCCGGGAGCTTACCAGCCTGTCGTGAAGGTGAACTCATAGTGGTCGCCGTCGGCGATCATAGTGTCGTCCACGCCGGTCGCGGACATCTCGCCGTCCTTGGTCAGACACCACCATTGCTCCTGCGCCTCGTCGACGGTCTCACCGTCCACGGTCAGCACGTAGAGGCCCCATTCGCTCTCGGAGCCCTCGATCAGCGACGCTTCCTCCAGGGCCGCCCGCAGCGTTTCGGCGTCTGTTCGGATGGGGAAATCCTTCCGGCTGCCGTCTCCGTGAACGACCGTCAGCACGATGGCCTTGCCGCCCTCCTGGGCGGCCGGTCTGTTCGCGTTCCAGATCAGCAGCGCGCCGATGACCACGACAAGCAAAATGGCCACGGCAATGATGACGTTTCTTGTTTTTTTGTTCATACGCATCTCTCCTTTCTTATTTTGTCTCACGACATCGGACACCGTAGGAAGCAAAAGAGAACTTTTGGCCGGGTACCGCGGCACTTCATACGGTACGGCGCCCCGAAGGACGCCGTTCAGGCAGGTCTTCTGACTTCGGGAGGCGTGATCGCCTCCGCTTCACAGTGACGGCCTCGCGAGGGAATGGCCGCCTTTTCGGGCGGCTTCACCCAGATTCCCCTGTTGACTGCCTCGGGGCTCGCGCCCCGGACAGAACCTGCGCCGATTGCTTGCAAAGAGAGTATAGCACGATCTGGCAGGATCTACAAGAAAAACCGGGCTGTGCGCCATGAGGCGCGCAGCCCGGTCTGCCGCATGTTTTGTTTGGCCTCAGCCGAGCAGCCCCCGCCCGAACAGGGCGAAGACGAAAACGGCCAGACAGGTGAGGGCAAACAGAAGGAAGCCCAGGTTGAAGATGGCGGCTCTGGGGCCGCTGCCGTTTGGAAGCTCCTCCTCGGCGCGCTGAAAGACGAAACGGCGGCGCCGCCGGATCAGCAGCACCAACCCGGCGATGGACAGCCCGAGTATCGCAAAGCCGTACAGACTGACCAGGGCCATGCCGCCGAGATCCGCCGAGGCGGGGTCCTGCGCGGCAGCTTCGAGCATCTCGGAGGAGAGCGCGGCCTTGGAGACGATCCACGGCCCGACGACCGAGCCGAGGAAGTTGATGATCATGTGCAGGGCGACCGTGTAGCGCAGCTTCCGCGTCCGCGTGTAGATATAGGCGAAGAGCATGCCGAGGCCGAAGGCGTAGAAGAACTGATACAGGTTCCCGTGGAACAGCCCGAAGGTCAGACTGGAGAACAGGATCGCCGTCTTCTCGCCGTAGCGGCCGGCGCGGTCGATGAGCTGCCTGCGGAAGATGAATTCCTCAAACAGCGGGGCCAGCACGGCCAGCACGACGATCTGCAGCACGCCGGGCTTGGATACCATGCCCTCGAGCGGGTTCTGCGCCGCGCCGCCGGAAAACATGGAGCTCAGGATCGTCCCGATCAGATTGCCGCCGTACATGATGGGAAAGCACATCAGGAGGAAAACAAGAAAACTCCCGAGGCTCAGCGAGCGCCTCTCCGCCCGGACGGCGGGAACGCGGCGCATGACGAGCAGCGCGAGGGGCACGCCGACCGCATAGATCGGCACGATATAGCCGACCACCCAGTAAAACCAGCTGCCCTGCGGGAAGCTGACGCGGGAACCCAGAATGGAATAAAGGACCTGCAGCAGCGACGCGGCGACCAGGAAGACCAGCAGCGCAAAGCTGAGACGGCTGAAGTCCCGCCTGGCTTTTTTCGGATCTCCGTCGGCCGGGAGCGCGAGCTCCGGCAGATCTCTTTCGATTTCGTCCATGATCGTATCCTCCGGGAAAACTGACCCGGGAAAGGCCCAACGAACCTCTCCCGGGCGAATGATCTGCTAACAGGCTTCGATCTCCTTGAGCGTCATATCCTGACCGGAGATCGGCATGAGCTTGTCGCTTTGACAGAAGGGGCAGCGCATGCTCTTGAGGTCGATCCGGAACTCCTCCTCACAGTCGAGGCAGCGGGCGACCCCCGGCACGCTCTCGATGACGAGCGCCGTGTTCTGAAACGGCGTGCCGTCCACCACCGCGGTCCAGCAGTCGCTCATGTAGGCGGGGACGACGCCGGAGAGCTCGCCGATCTCCAGCGTGATCTTTTCCACCTGCGTGAGCTCCTCCTTGACGGAGATGTCCTTCACCATGCGCAGCAGGGCGTCGCAAAGACCCAGCTCGTGCATGGCTCAGCCCTTGACGGCCTTGCCGATGATCTTGCCGGTCTTCTTGACCAGATGCTCGGCGACCTTGATCGGCATGGTCTCGAACTTGCCGGCCTGCCACTTGCGGACGTGCTTGAGGTGGATCGCGTCGAAGGCGCACTTGGTGGTGCACAGGCCGCAGCCGATGCACATGTACTCGTCCACCTTGGTCGCGCCGCAGCCGAGGCAGCGGGCGCATTCCTTCTTGACCTGCTCCTCGGTGAAGGTCACGCGGGCGTCGGAGAAGGTCTTGGCCTTGGCCTGGTTGTAGCCGGGGACCTGACGGTGATCGGTGTCGAAGCCGCCCACGGGGATGAGGACGTTCGACTTGTCGAGCGCGCGGTACTCGCGCTTGTCGCGGCCCATGGTCAGCGTCTGGCCCTCGTGCACGAAGCGGTGCAGGGAGATGGCGGCCTCCTTGCCGGCGGCGATGGCGTCGATGGCAAACCTCGGGCCGGTGTACACGTCGCCGCCCACGAAGATGTCGGGCTGCGCGGTCTGGTAGGTGAAGCTGTCGGCCTGGGCCAGACCCTTCTTGTCGGTCTTGAGCTCGCCCACGTCGAGGCTGCCCCAGTCGACGACCTGGCCGATGGCGCCGATGACGGAATCGACCTCGATGGTCTCAAACTCGCCGGTGCCCACGGGCTTGCGGCGGCCCTTCTCGTCCGGCTCGCCGAGCGCCATGCGCTCGACCTTCACGGCGCAGACCTTGCCGTCGGCGCCGAGGATCTCCACGGGATTGCAGAGGAAGCGGAACTGCACGCCCTCTTCCACGGCCTCGTTGTACTCGTCGCGGTCGGCGGGCATCTCGGCCTCGCTCCGGCGATAGAGCACATAGGTCTGCTCCGCGCCGAGGCGGACGGCCGTGCGGCACACGTCCATGGCGACGTTGCCGGCGCCGACGACGGCGCACTTCTTCCCGATCTCGGGCTTGCCGCCGAGGTTGACCTCGCGCAGGAAGTCCACGCCGCCGTACACGCCCTCGAGCTCCTCGCCCTGCAGCTTCAGAGGAGCGGACTTCTGGGCGCCGATGGCCAGATAGAAGCCCTTGTAGCCCTCGTCGCGCAGCTGCTGGATGGTCACGTCCTTACCGACCTCCACGCCGCACCTGAACTCGACGCCCATCTCGCGCAGGATGTCGATCTCGGCGTTGAGGACGTCCTTCTCCAGACGGAAGTTGGGGATGCCGAGGGTCAGCATGCCGCCGGGGACCGGGTTGCGGTCGAAGACCGTGACGGGGTAGCCCTTCTCGGCCAGGTAGTAGGCGCAGCTGATGCCGGCGGGACCGGCGCCGATGACGGCGATCTTCTGCGGGTAGGGACGGCCGATCTGGTTGACCATGGGCGGCACGTAACGCGTCTCTTCATGGAGGTCGTGGTCGGCGATGAAACGCTTGACCTCGTCGATGGCGACGGCCTCGTCCACGTCGCCGCGGGTGCACTCGGCCTCGCAGCGCTTGTTGCAGATGCGGCCGCAGACGGCGGGCAGCGGGTTTTCCTTCTTGATGAGCTTGAGCGCCTCGGTGTAGCGGCCCTGCGCGGCCAGCTTCAGGTAGCCCTGCACGGCGATGTGCGCGGGGCAGGCGGTCTTGCAGGGGGCGGTGCCGGTGGCCATGACGTCCTCGTGGTTGGTGCGGTAGTCGACGTTCCAGGCCTTCTTGCCGTCATAGGTCTCGGACAGCTTGGTGTAGCCGGGGACCTCCAGCGGCTTGACGGTGCAGAGCTTCTGGCCGAGCTTGAGGGCGTTGGCCGGGCAGTTCTCGACGCACTGGCCGCAGGCAACGCACTTGGCCTCGTCCACCTCGGCCACATAGTTGGAGCGGATGACGTCGCGCGCGCCGAACATGAGGCCCACGCGCAGACCGAAGCAGGCGCAGGAGCAGCAGTTGCAGATAGCGGAGCTCTCGCCGGCCTCCTCGATGTTGGGCATGTCGTGCATCAGACCGTTTTCCTCGGCGCGCTTGATGATCTCCCAGGCTTCCTCGCGGCTGATCTGACGGGCGCGCCCAGTGCGGATGTAGTGCTCCGCGCCTTTGCCCATCTGCACGCACATCTCCTCGTCGAGATGGCCGCAGCCGTCGCCCAGCGAGGTGCGGCTGGCGCGGCAGGAGCAGGGGGAGACGGAGAAGATGTCGTACTTGTCCAGGTAGTAGGACAGGTGGTCGTATTTGTCGGTGTCGGGGATGTCCTTGATCGCGCTCTCCACCGGCACGACGCGCATGAGGCCGTAGCCGTTGGGGAGGATCGGGGTCATGGTCTGCATGCGGATGCGGGTGTACTCCTCGAAGGCGCGGCCGATCTCGGGGTGCTCCTTGAGCAGAGTCTGGTTGTTGACCAGCATCTCCATGATGCCCGGGGCGAAGATCTGCATGAAGAAGCGGTCTTTCCCGTCCGTGGGATCCGTGGTGATGCGGAACACGCCGATCCAGGCCAGGTGCTCGGCGATCTTCTGGACTTCTTCAACGGGCTTGCCGACCTTCTTGGCCAGATACTCGGCGGTGCGCTCATGGCGCAGACCGGCGGCGGCGGCGACGTCGGCCTCGTCGTCGGTCAGGATGCTGGCGAGGGAGTAATACTCGGGGGCGTTTTCGTCGATCTTGTTGACCATGCCGGTCAGTCCGCCGACGACCTTGCACAGTTTTACGATCTTGGGTCTCAGTTCAGCCATTCTTCACACACTCCACTTTTTTATTTCAGCGGTCAAAACGCCGCAAATCAACAACATATATTTTACCGAAAAGCGCGTAAAAAGGCAAGTGGTTTTCTATGGTGAAAAGTGAAGCGTGTTAAGAGGACGGCAGAGGCGTTTTGCACCGCGAAGCCATATCTTTTCTCATGCGCGGGCGCTTGTCCGCATATAGTAGAAGGGGAGGTGATGGCGATGGCCTATGAAGAGCAGCCGCGCCTGCCGCAGAGGGAGCACGCGCTGACGATCAGCGGACGGGAGCGCATGAGCCTGAGCGGCGTGGAGGACGTGTCCGGCTTCGACGAGAGCATGGTGGTGCTGTCGACCTCGCTGGGCGAGCTGACGGTGCGGGGCGAGGAGCTGCATATCGACAAGATCGATCTGGACGCCGGACAGCTCGAGCTGCGGGGAAGGATCCGGGAACTGAGCTACGACGAAGCGGCCTCGGGCGGCTCGCTCTGGTCGCGGCTCTTCGGCTGAATGGAGAGCGGGATCGTCCCTCAGGCCGCGGCGCTGCTGCTCGCGGCGCTGCTGGGACTGGGCGCGGGGCTGCTGTACGATCTGCTGCGGCCGCCGCGTCGCGCCATGCGGCGGGCCTGGGCGGCGCTGACCGATCTGCTGTACGCCTCGTGCGTGGGGATCGGGCTGTTCCTCTTCGCCATGTCCGCGGGAGAGGGGCGGCTCGGCCTCTGGGAGCTGGGCGCGGCGCTGGCTGGCTTTCTCGTCTATCTGCACCTGCTCAGCCCCGTTTTTCTGCCCCTCTTCGACGCGGCGGCGGCCGGGACAGCCCGCGGATTGGAAAGCCTTGGAAAAAGCATGAAAAATTTTAATGAAAAGAGAAAAAAATACTTTCAAAAAAGGAAAGAGTGCTATATTATGAAAAAGTGTGATAGAAGATGAAGGCGGAAGAGGCCGCCAGACAGCGTGAAACGCTCGTCCGGCTGCTGTTGACGGCGCTGCTGCTGTACGCGATGGCGCACGTCTCCGCCGCGAAGATCCGCCTTGAGCAGACCGAGGCGCTGGCCGCCTCCCTGGAAGCGGAAAAGACGGCGCTGGAAGCGGAGCACGCGGCGCTCAGCGCGCGGCTGGACGAAGGCGAGAGCGCCGAGGAGCTGGAGGCGCGGGCGCGCCGGGAGCTCGGCCTTGTGAGGCCGGGGGAGATCATTTTCTATTTCGGCGGAGACGGAGAAGACGACTGAGCGGACAAGAGACAGAGAGGAACGATCAATGGCAGTGGAGACAGGCGAAATACTCGAAGGCCGGGTGACCGGCATCACCAAATTCGGCGCCTTTGTGGCGCTCCAGGGCGGAAAGAGCGGGCTGGTACATATCTCGGAGGTAGCCAACGCCTACGTTGCCGATGTCAGCGAATATGTGCAGGTCGGCCAGACGGTCAGGGTGAAGGTCCTGAGCGTCAGCCCGGAAGGGAAGATCAACCTCTCGATCAAGAAGGCTCTGCCGGAGGAGCCCGAGGCTCCCCGGCCGCGCCCGCAGAGCGTTCGGAGCGCTCCGCCGCGTCCGAGCCCGGTCCAGACGGCCGACCCGCCCTCGGCGGATCAGGCCTTTGAGGACAGGCTGAAGAAATTCATGCAGGAATCCGACAGCCGCATCGCGGACAATCGGATCTACGCCGACCGCTCACGCAGCCGCCGGCGCAAATAAACAGGACGCTCCCTCTGTGGAGCGGGGAGGACAGACAGATGACGGACTACACCGAAGAGTATCGGAAAAAACGGATCACGGCCGAGGAAGCGGCCGGGCTCGTCCGGGACGGCTGGACGATCGGCATGGACGCGGCGCTCTCGCAGACGCCGGGGATCATGGCGGCCCTGTGCGAGCGGGCCAAGGAAAGCGGGCTGCGCGGCGTGAAGGTGCAGACCCTGCTGGACGCCTATCCCTTCGCTTTCTACGCCGACGACAGTCTCAACGGCAGCATCAACGGCGTTTCGTGGTTCTCTTCCGGCGGCGCGCGCAAGGCGATCAACGGCGGCTACGCCGATTTCATCCCCGGCTACTACCGGGACCTGCCCGAGCGGATCCGCGCCAATTACGACTACGACGTGTTCTGCGTGTCCGTCTCCCCGATGGATAAAAACGGCTATTTCAGCTTCGGCACGGTCAATTCCTATTCCGCGGCCATGCTGGAGAAGGCCAGGCGCGTCTTTGTGGAGGTGAACCGGAACCAGCCGCGGGCCGTCTGCGGCGGGCAGGTCCACATCAGCCGGGTCGACGCGATCGTCGAGCACGACTGCGAGCTGCCGGTGCTGCCACCGACGGTGCTGGATGAGACGAGCCTCACCATCGGCGGCCTGATCGCCGAGCAGATCCCGGACGGCGCCTGCATCCAGCTTGGCATCGGCGCGATCCCGGACGCCGTGGGCGCGGCGCTCAAGAGCAAGCACGACCTCGGCATCCACACCGAGATGTTCACCGACTCCATGGTGGAGCTCATCGAGTGCGGCGCGGTGAACAACAGCAAAAAGCAGCTGCACCCGGGCGTCAGCGTGACGACCTTTGCCTTCGGCTCCAAACGCATCTATGACTTTATCGACGACAACCCGGCCATCGCCATCCTGCCGGTGGACTATGTGAACGACCCGGCCGTCATCTGCCGGAACGACAACATGATCTCCATCAACGCAGCGCTGGAGGTCGACCTCTGGGGCCAGGTCTGCGCCGAGAGCGTGGGCACGAAGCACATCTCGGGCTCCGGCGGGCAGATCGACTATGTGCGCGGCGCCTGCCAGTCAAAGGGCGGCAAGAGCTTCATCGCTTTCCCCTCCACGGCCAAGGGCGGGACGATCAGCAAGATCAAGTCCATCCTCACGCCGGGCGCGGTGGTCACCACCAGCAAGAACGACGTGGACTACATCGTGACGGAATACGGCTTGGCAAAGCTGCGCGGCCGCAGCCTGAGCGAGCGCGCCAAGGCGCTGATCGCCATCGCGCACCCCGATTTCCGGGACGAGCTGCGCTTCGAGGCGAAAAAGCGTGGGATCATGATCTGAAACGGAATGAAAAAGAGCGCGCCGCCGGGGTTTCCCCCGGCGGCTCGCTCTGTCTTATGTGCTTTTACTGTTGGACAGGCAGCGAGAATTCGGCGCTGTAGCGGCCGTCCTCGCTGCGGGTGAGGAAGCTGCCGCCCATGTGCTCCATGATCTTCTCGCAGGTGCGCACGCCGATCTTGGTGCTCTCGACGCGGTCCATCGAGCGGCTGACCGTGTTGGAAAAGCAGACGCTGAGCTGTCCGTCCTTCAGCTCCGACAGAAACATGACGGGCCTGGATTTGTCCGCGTACTTTTTGATGTTCGAGACGAGGTTGTCCAGCACGCGCTTGAGGTACATCGGATCGGCGCAGATGCTGGCCTCGCTCTCCAGATCCACGCGCTGCACGTCGAAGCCCGCCTCGCGCAGATCGAACTCCGCCTCGCCCAGCAGCTGTTCGAGCAGCAGCCGCGCGTCGAGAAGCTCCTTGTCCATCTCCAGCTCCGCGCGGCCGAACACGAGGAAGTAGCGGAACAGCTCGTCCGTCAGGTCCTTGAGCTCCATGGCCTTCGCGTAGGCGGAGGCGGTGTACTGCCCGCGCTCCTCCTCCGGAAGCTCCCGGGCGTTGAGGAGATCGAGATAGCCGATGAGGCTCGTCATGGGGGTGCGGATATCGTGTGACATCGCCGTGATGAGCTCGGAGTTTGCCTCCCAGGCGCGTTTTTCGTTGCCCATGCGCTCGATCACGGAGCGGCGCATGGTGTCCATGTCCTGGGCCAGCGCGGCAATCTCGTCCTGCCCCTTTGCGGTGATCGGCTTTTCCAGGTCCCCGGCGCTGACCTCGGCCGCCTCGCGCGAGAGCGCGACGATCCGGCGCGTCAGCCGCCCGGTGTAGATGAGCTGGATGACGATATAAGTGATCGCGGCGAGCAGGACGGCGAGGATATCATACAGGAAGAGCTCGCGTTCCTCCGAGGTGTCCTCGATGCTGATCTTGTAGCGCCCGTCGGCGAAGATCATCGGATAGAGCCGGCCATACTGCGGGCTCGTCTGCGCGCGCAGATAGGCGCTGTCGCTCTCGCTCAGCTCGTCCGGGAAGACCTGGATGTTCACGCTGCCCTGCGCGCGCGCCCAGTTGGCGACGGCGGCGGCGTCGCTGCCCTCGATCTCGTTGAGCTTGACGTAACGGCTGAGCTCCGAATAGATCGCCGCCTGCCGGGAGCCGACGTTGGCGCGGCTCATGTAGATGGTCTCCACCGCGTAGCGTCCGGCGGCGTGGACGAGTAGGAACACCAGCGCCGCGCAGAAGGCCGCCAGCAGCTGGCTGAACAGCATGCGGGCGTTGAGCGAGCGGGGAAGAAGCTTCTTAATCAATTTGATATCCCTTTCCCCACACGGTGCGCACGATCTTGGGCGAGGAGGGGTTCTCCTCGATCTTGCGGCGCAGGTTCAGCACATGGACCATCACGGTGTTGCCGGAGCCGGGGAGGAATTTTTCCTTCCAGACGGCCTCGTACAGCTCCGGGGCGGTGACGGTGCTGCCGCGGTTGCGCAGCAGATGCTCCAGGATCGCAAATTCGGTGTCCGTCAGGGCGACGGGGCGCCCGTTGCTCACGACGCTGCGGGCGGAGAAGTCCACCTCCAGGTTTTCGATGGCCAGCGCGGCGTCCGGCTTGCCGCGGTATTCCTTGTAGCGGCGCAGCAGAGAGCCGATCTTGGCCAGCAGCTCCTCCTGGGAGAAGGGCTTGGACAGGAAATCGTCGCCGCCGCTGCGGTAGGCGCTGAGGCGGTCGCGCTCGGCGGACTTGGCCGTGAGGAACAGCACCGGCGCGTTGCTGAAGGCGCGCAGCGCGTCGCAGGTCTGATAGCCGTCCATGCCGGGCATCATCACGTCGAGGATGATGAGGTCGACGTCCGTCTCCGTCTTCAGGATCTCCAGCGCGGTCGGTCCGTCCGCCGCCGCGGAGAGCGTATACTGCGGCTGCAGCAGCAGTTGCAGGACCTTGCGGATATCGGGATCGTCGTCTACGATAAGGATATGAGACTGTGCGGACATGTATATTCTCCCTTCCGCCGCGCGGCGCGGCAGCCGAAAAAAGTCATACTCAAACAACTTTATTGTATCACAAAGCGGCGAGTTCTCAATGCATTTTTTCAACCCTTAAGAATAATTAATGACAGGCGGCGGGAAATATGGTAGGATATCGGTCGGAAAGGGGATGAGCGGCATGGCGGACAAACCGAGGATCCTCGTCGTCAACGACGACGGGATCGAGGCGGAGGGCATCCGGAGGCTCGCGGCGATGGCCGCCGGGATCGGCGAGGTCTGGGTCGTCGCGCCGGACCGTCCGTGCAGCGCCATGTCCCACAGGCTGACGCTGTACGAGGCCATGACCCTGCTCGAGGAGGATTTCCCGGCTCCGGTCGCGGGCGCGTGGCGCCTCGGCGGCACCCCGGCCGACTGTGTGAAAACGGCGCTGGGGCATCTGCTGCCCTTCCGCCCGGACTTCGTGTTTTCGGGCATCAACCGGGGCTGGAACGCGGGCTACGACGTGGCCTATTCCGGCACGGTGGCCGCCGCGATGGAGGCGGTCATGCAGGGCGTTCCGGCGATCGCCTTCTCCGTGGAATACCCGGAGGAATACGGGGCGGCGGAGGCCGTGCTCCCGGCGCTTGCGAGGGAACTCATGGCAAAGGACCCGGGCCCCGGCGCGATCTGGAACGTGAATTTCCCCGGCTGCCCGGCGGCCGAGCTCAGGGGCGTGCTGTACGAGCGCCGCGTCGCGCCGCTGCAGCTCTATGCCGACGGCTTTCGGCCCGAGCGCGGCGAGGACGGCGTGCTGCGCATCCGGCAGCACGGCAGCCGCGTCGACCCCGCCGCGATCCCGGAGGGAACGGACCTGGCCGCGCTGGTCGCGGGCTGCGTCTCGGTCGGCCGCCTGCGGTCGATGGTCTGGGCGGAATAGAAACGAAAGAAGAAGCCAGCTCTTTGAGCTGGCTTCTTCTAATGAGATCGATCATCCCCGCAGGTATTCCCGCAGTCTCTCGGCGTGATGGGCGCTGTGGATCAGCCGCCCGTCCGAGCGCTCGCGCAGGAAGCGCACAGCGGGAGAGCGGTCCACCGCCATGCGGTAGAGCGGCTTTTCCGCGATCTGCGCGTCCGGCAGATAGATGATCTCCCGGTGCTCGCCCACGGCCTCCGCCGCCTCCTCGAGCTGCGCGAGGAAGAGCACCCGCGGCTCCGAAAAGCGGTACAGGTAGGTCGCGGCGTCCTCGCCGGTGAAGAACTCGAGGGCGCACACGCCGCGGCCAAAGGCGGCGTTCCAGCAGTGCTCGGCCTGCTTCGTCCGGAACAGGCCCTTTTCGGTGAAGGGCTCCGCCAGGGGGACGGCGGCGAGCGCCTGGGCGCGCTGCTTTTTCACGCGCGCGGCGCAGTTTTCGGCGCGCTCGGCGAAGGGCTTGGTGTCGTAGCCCATCCGGCCCACCGTGTACCGCGAGCCGGAGCGCATGGCGATAGTCAGCAGATAGCCGTCCAGCCGGAGCTCCTGCGCGTAGCAGAGCGGGATTCGCACGGCGGAGCGGGTCTGGGGGAGGATGCACACCGCATCCGGGTACAGGGCGATCGCGGCGCGGCCGCTCTCGCCCGGCAGGACGTATTCGCCCTCGCAGAGCATGAGCTGCTCTTCCTCGACGAACAGGGCCTCCAGACTCCGTTTGCCGAAGCAGCCCGTCAGCTCCTCCCAGAAGCCGTCGTAGGAGAAGCCGAGCATGGAGATCTCGATCTGCTCGCCGGAGAGCGTGTCGACAAAGACCCGGTGGTTGATCGGACGCAGCGCCGAAACGTCCGCGAAGTCCACAAAGCGGCTGCCGAGCCGCAGCCCCTCGCGCTCGACGGAGAGCTCCGCGTCGCGCCCGGATACCTGTCCGCCGTACTTCATCAGAGCTTGCCGCCGCAGTTGCCGCAGAACTTCATGCCGGGCTCGTTTTCAAAGCCGCAGCTCGGGCACTTGCCGCTCTTCTGCATGGGCGAGCCGCACTCGCCGCAGAACTTCAGGCCGAGGGCGACCTGCGCGCCGCAGTTGGGGCAGCGCTGCGTGCCAAGCGGGGCGCCGCAGTAGTTGCAGAACTTGCCGCTGCCGGCGGGCTTGCCGCACTTCGGGCAGACGGTCGTGCGCGTCTCGATCTTGCCCTGCCAGACGGTCGCGGTCTCGGCGGCCTCGTCGATGTTGCGGCGCATGGCCTGGCTGCGCGCCTGCGCGACGTAGCTGGCCTCGCGCGGAGCGCACTCGGTGCAGAGGCCCTCGTCCTCGTTCCAGCAGTCCGAGCAGACCCAGCGGTTGCAGGACGGGCACCTGCGGAACTGCGGGCGCACCTCCGCCTGGGCCGCGTCGAAGGCCTTTTCATGCTCTCTGCGCCATTCGGGAGACTGATCGCCCAGGCGCGAGCTCAGAAAGTCGCTGCCGCGCTCGAGCGCCCAGCCGAGGTCGCTCGCTTTACCGCCGAGAAAACCGCCGATCGTGGAGGCGAGACGCCCCACGCGCTCGGACTGCTTTTTCTGCCCGTAGGTGCTGGATTCCAGAAAGCTGCTTTTGAAGCCGTTGCCGCAGCAGTCGCAGAAAAACTCAAACTGAAAACCCGCGTCCGTGGACAGGTCGCTGTGGTTGCGTGTAAAAGAGTGCAGCACGATGATCTCCTCCTTTGTATATCGTCAAAACCGGGAAACCGCAGATCTTATCCGATCTCATAGTATCAAAGGGAAAAAGCAAATGCAAGGCTATTGTTCTTTTCGATAGAAAGAAAAGCGCAGCTCCTTTTCAAAGCCGAGCTTTTCATAGAAAGCCAGGTCCGAGATCACATAGGCTTTCTTCGCGCCGAGCGTCCGCGCCCGATCCAGCGCCTCGAAGACGACGGCCCGCGTGACGCCGCGGCCGCGCCGGGCCGGGATCGTGCAGACCGGCTCCACATAGGCATAGTCGGTCCGCGCGTCGTACCATACGCAGCAGTAGGAGACCTTTTCCCCGGACTCATCGACCGCCGCCACGCTCAGATGAGGGTCAAAATGCGGGCGGGGCTTCAGCCCGAGGCGCATGGTCTTCTCAAAATCCGCCTCGAATTCCGAGAGGTCGGCTCCGTGGTCGAAGCCCTGCCACATCAGCCACTGGAAGGCGCGCGGCTCCGCCCTCGGGTCGAGCTCCGCAAAGGAAAAGCCCTCCGGCAGCGGCGCGGAGAGCGGGGCGTCCAGCGCCCGGCTCATGATCGTCTCCGCCTGTTCCGTGAGGACAAAGCCCAGCGATCTCGCCGCCGCGATCTCCTCCGCGCTCTCGCCGCAGATCGCGAGGGCAAGCCCGGCCTCGTCCTTCAGAGCCTCGTACGCGTAGCGCAGGACCTCGGGGTACAGCGCCGTGTGCTCCGGCAGCACGCCGCAGAAGGCCTCGCCGAAGTACATGTCGTAGATCGCCGCGCCGACGAGCTTCCCGCCCTCGGCCCACAGCCCGATGGACGCTCGCAGAGACTTGTCGAACTCCGGATGCTCGATCATCCACTCCAGCCGCGCCCAGTTCCAGTTGATATGCCGCCGGTCGTCCCGGTTGAGCGCGATCAGAAAGGCGCAGAGGGCCTCATAGTCCTCGTCCCGGTAATGCCTGAACTCAATCATGTGCGCCTCCCGTCTCGCCGGATCCGTCCACTTCGATCAGGACGGCCCGGCACGGAGCGCCCTCAAAGCCGCCGAGCTTGAGCGGCGCGGCGCTCAGGAAATACCGACCCGCTTCGACGCCGTCGAGCACGAGCCCCTCGAGCAGCGCGGCGCCCGCCCCGAGCAGGATCAGATGCACCTCCGCCGGCGCATCCTCGGGTCCGACCGTCTGGCTCTCGTTGCCGAGGAGCAGGATCCCCGCCTCCGCGAAGACCCTCGCCGCTCCCGCGGTAACGCAGGCTTTCCCGGCGATCAGGATGCGCTCGGCACAGCCCAGCTCTGCCGCGGCGCGCAGGATGCCTTCCGCGTCCTCCGCGCCGACCTCGCCCTCGTGCCGGGCGACGCAGCAGGGGCCGACGAAGGGCGCGAGACCGAGCTCGTCGATCGTCTTCCCGCCGCGGCAGAAGTGAAGGGGCGCGTCCGCGTGCGTCCCGTTGTGAGCGCACATCGAAAAGGCGCTGAGATTATAGAGCGCGCCGTCTTCCATGCGCGTCAGCCGCTGCGCGGCCGGGGCCGGGTCGCCCGGGAACACGCGGCAGGAGAAGACCTCCTGCGAAATGTCGATCATTTTCATAAAAGAAGCTCCGTTCATCCGTGGATGTGTACGATCATTCTATCACAAACATCAAGAGCGGACAACAGCGTAAAAAGAGCGCCCCCGGCGCCCCATTCACTCCCGCTCCCGTTCGAGTCCCGATCCAATGCCAAAAGGAGCAGGGGGCCATCCAAATCCGAACCAAGCTTCAGGCCTGCATGGGGTGAGCGCGAGAGGGGAGGGTATGCCCCTCTTGCCAAAATTGAGCGAAGCGGATCATAGCCCGCCAAAGGCGGGCCATCAGAAAAAGGGCATCCTTTCGGATGCCCTTTTTCTGGTGCCGGTGGTGGGACTCGACCTGCCCTGCGGGGCAGGCCGCCTCGGGTTGCATCATGCCCCCGGCATGCTGCCAAGTGCCCTCGGGTTCGAGTCCCTTTATTGAGTACCAAAGAGAAGCACCCCTCGAAGGGGTGCTTCTCTTTGGTACTCCGGGGCAATCCAAATTCGAACCGATCCCGTCGCAAAGCCCAACGGAGTGGGTTTGCGACGGAAAAGGAAAAACAAGGTCGCCGGTCGATGTGGCGGTGCTTGTGCCGCCACATGACCTTGCGGCCTTGTTTTGACGTGGTGCCGGTGGTGGGACTCGAACCCACACGGTGTCGCCACCAACGGATTTTGAGTCCGTCACGTCTACCATTCCATCACACCGGCGTGCTGATGAACGTGTAGATGAAGTATACTCTGCTTCCGGCGGAAAATCAAGAG
>JAFRLZ010000005.1 GCA_017430985.1 Oscillospiraceae bacterium | reverse complement strand
GCCTATACGCTGCAGGAGATCCTGACCGTCAAGTCCGACGACGTGACCGGACGCGTCAAGACCTATGAGGCGATCGTGAAGGGCAACAACATCCCGACGCCCGGCGTTCCGGAATCCTTTAAGGTCCTGGTCAAGGAACTGCAGTCGCTGTGTCTCGACGTGCGTGTGCTGGACAAGGACGGCAGCGAGATCGAGCTGAAGGACGACGACGAGGACGACTTCATCCCCGAGATGCGCGACGAGTTTTACGCTGCCGATGACGCCGAGATCGAGGCCGAAGGCTTCTCGATCGAGAACGTCCCGGAAGATGAATTCGGCGCCGATATCGGCAACGACAATGACTATGATGACGAGGAGGATGAGTAATGAGCTATACACCGTTTGATGCTATTCAGATCGGTATTGCCTCCCCCGAGATGATCCTGAGCTGGTCATACGGCGAAGTCAAAAAGCCTGAAACCATTAACTACCGCACGCTCAAGCCGGAACAGAACGGTCTGTTCTGCGAGCGCATTTTCGGACCGACCAAGGACTGGGAATGCCACTGCGGCAAATATAAGAAGATCCGCTACAAGGGAAAGATCTGCGACCGCTGCGGCGTCGAGGTCACCAAGAGCAAGGTCCGCCGCGAGCGTATGGGCCACATCGAGCTCGCCGCGCCGGTTTCGCACATCTGGTACTTCAAGGGCATCCCCAGCCGCATGGGCCTGATGCTGGATCTTACGCCGCGCCAGCTGGAAAAGGTGCTGTACTTTGCCAGCTACATCGTGATCGACCCCGGCTTTACGCCCCTGTCCCGCTGCCAGATCCTGAGCGAGCGCGAGTATCACGAGATGCGCGAGAAGTATGAGGACGATTTCCAGGCCGGCATCGGCGCCGAGGCGATCAAGGCGCTGCTGCAGCAGATCGACTGCGACAAGCTGGCCGAGGAGCTGCGCGAGGAACTCAAGGGCGCCAACGGCCAGAAAAAGGCCAAGCTCGTCAAGCGTCTTGAGTGCGTCGAAGCCTTCCGCCAGAGCGGCAACCGCCCCGAGTGGATGGTCATAGACATCCTGCCGGTCATCCCGCCCGAGATCCGCCCGATGGTCCAGCTCGACGGCGGCCGCTTTGCGACCTCCGACCTCAACGATCTGTACCGCCGCGTCATCAACCGAAACAACCGTCTGAAGAGACTGCAGCAGCTCAACGCGCCCGACATCATCGTGCGCAACGAGAAGCGCATGCTGCAGGAGGCCGTCGACGCCCTGATCGACAACGGCCGCCGCGGCCGCGCCGTCACCGGCGCCAACTCCCGCGCGCTCAAGTCGCTGTCCGACATGCTCAAGGGCAAGCAGGGCCGCTTCCGTCAGAACCTGCTGGGCAAGCGCGTTGACTACTCCGGCCGAAGCGTTATCGTCGTCGGCCCGGATCTGAAGATCTACCAGTGCGGCGTGCCGAAGGAAATGGCGATCGAGCTGTTCCGTCCCTTCGTGATGAAGAAGCTCGTCGAGGACGGCGTTGCCAACAACATCAAGTCCGCCAAGAAGATGGTCGACAAGCAGCGCACCGAGGTTTGGGACGCGCTTGAGGACGTCATCAAGGAGCATCCGGTGCTTCTCAACCGTGCGCCTACGCTGCACCGTCTCGGCATCCAGGCTTTCGAGCCCGTGCTGGTCGAGGGCCGCGCGCTGCGCCTCCACCCGCTGAACTGCACCGCGTTCAACGCCGACTTCGACGGCGACCAGATGGCCATTCACGTGCCGCTGTCCGCCGAAGCGCAGGCCGAGGCCCGCATTCTGATGCTGTCGGCCAACAACCTTCTCCGCCCGCAGGACGGCCATCCCGTCACCGTTCCGACGCAGGACATGATCCTCGGTTCGTACTATCTGACGATGATCCGTATCGGCAAGGCCGAGAAGGGCGCGGAGAAACTGTTTGTCACCGATCCCGGCGATACCGGCTTTGAGGCAAACAGCGTTGTCGACGGCGACGAGATCTATGCCGCCAACCAGAAGGCCGCTGAGGAGCATACCAAGCCCTGCACGTATCGCTCGCTGCTGTGCTACCGCGACGCCAACGAGGCCATCATGGCCTACAACGAGGGCGCCGTCGGCCTGCACGCGCCGATCCGTCTGCGCGTCACCAAGACCATCGACGGCGTCGAGGTCAAGCGCGTGATCGACACCACGGTCGGCCGCATCATCTTCAATGAGCCGATCCCGCAGGATCTCGGCTATGTCGACCGCAGCGATCCCGAGCACGCGTTCGACCACGAGATCAGCTTCCAGGTCGGCAAGAAGCAGCTGGGCAACATCATCGACCGCTGCATCCAGAAGTACGGCTTCACCATCTCCGCCGAGGTGCTCGACAGCATCAAGGCGCTTGGCTACCGCTACTCGACGAAGGCCGCCATCACGATCTCCGTCGCGGACATGACCGTCCCGAACACGAAGAACGAGATGATCAGCGCCACCGAGCAGGAGGTCGTCAACATCGAGCGCCAGTACAAGCGCGGCTTCATCACAGAGGACGAGCGCTACCGTCTGGTCGTGTCCGAGTGGGAAGAGACCACCAAGAAGGTTACCAACGCGCTGCAGGGAACACTCG
>JAFRLZ010000026.1 GCA_017430985.1 Oscillospiraceae bacterium | reverse complement strand
GGGACACGGAGAGTTCCACGATCTCCACGTCCCTCACCGGCAGGGTCTTCATAACGTCCAGAGCCAGGGCGAAGGTCTCCGCCGTCACCGTGTTCACTACAATCCGGGCGGATGGCGTCTCCCTTGTTTTCGCGCCTCTGTTCCTCAAGATCGGCGGCCTGCTGTAAGAGAGTGAAAAACGAAAAGTGAATAACAAAAAGAGTGAAGAGACTTCGTTCTCTTCACTCTTTTTTCTATTCCCTTTTTTACTTCACGAGTTCGACGATCCGCGCCAGCAGCTCCTCCCGGCCCGTTCCCTTTTCGGCCGAGAACGGGAGCAGAGGCGTCTCCTCCGGCAGCGCAAGCGTGGACCGGATCAGCGCGAGGTTCGGCTCGATCTCGCTCTTTTTGAGCTTGTCGAGCTTGTTGGCCACGACGACGAAGGCGCAGCCGCTCCGCTTGAACCAGTCGGCCATCGTCACGTCGTCCGCGGTGGGCTTGTGGCGCGCGTCGACGATCATCACGCCGAGATCGAAGAGCCCGGCGGCGAAGAAGCTCTCCATGAGCTTTCCCCAGCGCTCCCGCTCGCCCTGCGAGACCTTGGCGTAGCCGTAGCCGGGCAGGTCGATCAGCAGCAGCTTATCATCGATCCGGAAATAGTTGACGTGCACGGTCTTCCCGGGCGAGGCGCCGACGCGCGCAAAGTTCTTCCGATTGAGGAGCCGGTTGATGACCGAAGACTTCCCCACGTTGGATTTGCCCGCGAACGCGACGGCCGGCAGCGGCGTGCGCAGAAACTGCTTCGGATCGGCGGCGGAGAGCAGAAACTCCGCGCGGTTGACATTCAGTCCTGCCATAGCGGTCACAGCCTCACGCCGGGTCTTTCCGGCGCCGTCGGCAGCAGCGCCGCCAGGCGCTCCTTCCGGGCCGGGTGCTCCGCCGCCGTCAAGGCAACGGCCAGCACCTCGTCCATGCTCTCCGCGCTGACGAAATGCAGGGCGCGGCGCACGTTCGGATCGATCTCCGCGAGGTCCGCCTCGTTGTCGCGCGGGATGACGACCGTGCGCATCCCGGCGCGCAGCGCGGCCATGGTCTTTTCCCTGAGTCCGCCGATCGGCAGGACGCGGCCGCGCAGGGTGATCTCGCCCGTCATGGCCACGTCATGGCGCACCGGGACGCCGCTGAGCGCGCTCACCAGCGCGGTGGTCACCGTGACGCCGGCGGAGGGGCCGTCCTTGGGCACGGCACCCTCGGGGAAATGGATGTGCAGATCCTTGTTCTTGTAGAAGTCCGGGTCGATCCCCAGTTCCTCGGCGCGGCTGCGGATATAGGTCACGGCTGCCTTGGCCGACTCCTGCATGACCTGACCGAGATTGCCGGTCAGCTCCAGCTTTCCCGTCCCGTCGACCGCGGAGGCTTCGCAGTCGAGCACCTCGCCGCCGACGCTCGTATAGGCGAGGCCGCGCACCAGGCCGACGCGCGGGAGCCTGCGTTTCTCGTCGCTCTTGAAGCGCGCCGGGCCGAGGAGCTCCTCGAGCATGGCGGCGCTCACCGTGAGGGATCTGCGCTCTCCCCCCGCGACCATGGCGGCGGCGCGGCGGCAGAGCTTCGCCAGCTCCCGCTCGAGGTTTCGCACGCCCGATTCCCGCGTATAAAAGGCGATGAGCGCGCGGATGGCCTCGTCACTCACGCGCAGCTGCGCGGCCTTGAGGCCGTGCTTTTTCCGCTGCTTGGGCAGCAGGTGGCGCCTGGCGATCTGCAGCTTTTCCTCGTCGGTGTAGCTCGTCAGCTCGATGACCTCCATCCGGTCGAGCAGCGCCCGCGGGATGGTGTCCGCGGTATTCGCCGTGGTGATGAAGAAGACCTCGGAGAGATCGAAGGGCAGTTCCAGATAGTGGTCGCGGAACGAACTGTTCTGTTCGGGGTCGAGCGCCTCGAGCAGCGCGGCCGACGGGTCTCCCCGATAGTCGGAGCCGAGCTTGTCCACTTCGTCGAGCACCATGAGCGGATTGCAGCTTTTGGCCTGCGCGATGCCGCCGAGGATGCGCCCCGGCATGGAGCCGATGTAGGTCTTGCGGTGGCCGCGGATGTCGGCCTCGTCGTGCACGCCGCCGAGGGACAGGCGCACGAGCCTGCGGTTCGTCGCGCGGGCGACGCTCATGGCGATGCTGGTCTTGCCGGTCCCGGGAGGGCCGACGAGGCACAGCAGCCCGCCCTTGATCTCGGGAGAGAGCTGCTTGACCGCCAGATACTCCAGCACGCGCTCCTTGACCTTCTCCAGACCGTAGTGATCCTCGTTCAGGATCCGGCGCGCTTTTTTCAGGTCGATCGTCTCCTTGGTCTTTACGCCCCAGGGCAGCTCCAGGCAGGTGTCCAGCCAGCCGCGGATGACCGCGGCCTCCGAGGCGCCGAAGGGCTGCTTGACGAGACGGGAGAGCTCCTTGCGCAGCTTTTCCTTCACCTCGTCCGACGCGGGGAGCGCCTCGATCCGTGCGCGGTATTCCTCAACGTCGTCCGCGGAGGCGTCCTCGCCGAGCTCGGACTGGATGATCTTCATCTCTTCCCGCAGGAAGAATTCCCGCTGGCTCCGGCTCATCGCCTCCTGCGCCGCCTCGTTCAGTTCGTTCTCGATGGCGATCACGTCCAGCTCGCGGCGGAGCAAGCGGCTGAGCAGCGCAAGTCGGCGGCTGGGGCTGCGCTCCTCCAGGAGCGCCTGCTTGTCGGCCACGCTGAAATGCACATGCTGCGCTATGTACGAAACGATGTATCCGATGTCGGGATTGGCCAGGACGTTCAGCAGCTGCTCGCTCATCAGCTCCGGCTTGAGCTGCAGGTATTCCTGGAAGAGCGTGAGGCAGCTGCGCACCAGGGCCTCCTTTCGGGCCGCGCTGACGCGCTCCGCCTTGTCCTCCAGAGGGAGGATCACGGCGGCGTATCCCCTGCCGTCCGTCTCCATGCTGACGGCCTCGGCGCGGTAGAGCCCCTCGACCATGACGCGGCAGCCCTGATCCTGCCGCAGCAGCTGACGCAGGCGGCAAACCGTGCCGACCTGATAGATGTCCTCCGCGCGCGGGAGATCGACCGCCAGATCGCGCTGTGAAGCGAGAAAGATCATGTGCGCGCCCCGGTTGGCGGCGTTGATCGCCGCGACCGAGCCGCTCCGTTCCACGTCGAAAGTCAGCAGCATTCCGGGGAAGATGCTCAGCCCACGCAGCGGCAGCATCGGCAGCGCGATCGGATCTCTTTTGATTTCTTCAGGCATAGAAAGCTCCTTTCACGGGGCGTTTCACGGTCAGGCGCCGATGTGCTCGACCGTCGGCGGGGTGCCGTTTCGAACGCAGTCCTCCGTGATGACGACGCGTCTGGCCGTCGTGTCGGAGGGCACGCGGAACATCACGTCCGTCATCACGCCCTCCATGACGCTTCGGAGCCCGCGGGCGCCGATCTTGCGCTCCAGCGCCAGATCCGCCACGGCCTCCAGGGCAGCCGGCTCGAAGACGAGCTCGACGCCGTCGTATTTCATCAGCGCCTGATACTGGCGCGTCATCGCGTTTTTCGGCTCGGTGAGGATGCGGACAAGATCCTCGCGCCCGAGACTGTCGAGCGTGGCGATGACCGGCAGACGGCCGATCAGCTCCGGGATGATGCCAAACTGCAGCAGATCGTGTTGCTGGACCTGACGGAACACGGCGCCCAGGTCGCGTTCCGCGCCGCTTTTGATCTCGGCGCCGAAGCCCATGGTCTTCTTGTCGGTGCGCCGCTCGATGATCTTATCCAGGCCGTCGAAGGCGCCGCCGCAGATGAAGAGGATGTTCGTGGTATCCACATGGATGAACTCCTGGTGCGGATGCTTGCGGCCGCCCTGCGGCGGCACGTTGGCGATCGTGCCCTCGAGCAGCTTCAGCAGCGCCTGCTGCACGCCCTCGCCGGAGACGTCGCGCGTGATGGATGTGTTCTCGCTCTTGCGCGCGATCTTGTCGATCTCGTCGATGTAGATGATGCCGCGCTGGGCGCGCTCCACGTCGAAGTCCGCCGCCTGCAGGAGCTTGAGGATCACGTTCTCCACGTCCTCGCCCACATAGCCGGCCTCCGTCAGCGTGGTGGCGTCGGCGATCGCAAAGGGCACGTCGAGCATTTTCGCCATGGTCTGCGCAAAGAGGGTCTTGCCGCTTCCGGTTGGCCCGATGAGCAGGATGTTGCTCTTCTGCAGCTCCACCTCGTCCTTTGCCGCGTGCAGGATGCGCTTGTAGTGGTTGTAGACCGCCACCGACAGCACGACCTTGGCGCGCTCCTGGCCGATCACATAATCGTCTAGCCTCGCCTTGATCTGCATGGGCTTCGGGAGCTTTTCAAACACGAGCGGCAGCCCGTCATAGCCTTCGGCGGCCGGGCGCGAAGGCACGCCGTCCTCGTCGACGATGGAGGCGCACATGCGCACGCATTCGTCGCAGATATAGCTGCCGTTGCCGGCGATCAGCCGGTTCACGAGCGACTGCGGCTTGCCGCAGAACGAGCAGCGGATGCTTCTTCTGTCGTCATTCCTTGCCATATGATCACTCCTATATTGACATAGGGCAGGCTTCCGCCCGCCCCATGTCAGCAAAAATCGAAGCTGTGTTCAGCGCTTGTAGATGACCTTGTCGATCAGCCCATAGGCCTGGGCCTCCTCGGCGGTCATGAAATGGTCGCGCTCGGTATCGCGCTCGATCTCGGCGATGTCCCGGCCGGTGTTGGCGGCGAGGATTTCATTGAGGCGCTTCTTGATCTTAAGGATCTGCTCGGCCTGGATCTGGATATCCGTCGCCTGCCCCTGGCTGCCGCCGGAGGGCTGGTGGATCATGATCTCCGCGTTGGGCAGAGCGATGCGCTTGCCCTTCGCGCCGGAGGACAGCAGGAAGGCGCCCATGGAGGCGGCCATACCGATGCAGATCGTGGACACGTCGGGCTTGATATACTGCATGGTATCGTAGATCGCAAGGCCCGCGGTCACGCTCCCGCCGGGGCTGTTGATATAAAACTGGATGTCCTTGTCGGGGTCCTGCGCCTCAAGATAGAGCAGCTGGGCCACGATCAGGCTCGCGGTCGTGTCGTTCACATCTTCGCTGAGCATGACGATCCGGTCGTTCAGAAGACGGGAAAAAATATCATAGCTGCGCTCACCGCGGCTTGTCTGTTCAACAACATAGGGAACTAAGCTCATTGGTGAAACTCTCCTTTCAAGCTCATTCGTTCAAGAGAGCATATCCGGATCGCGGGAAGATTATTCGCTCTTCTCCTCGGCGGTCTCTTCCTCGGGTTTCGGCTCGGCCTTCTTGCGGGGCTTGCGCGCCGGCTTCTTCTCCTCGGCGGCCTCTTCCTCGGGCTTCGGCTCGGCCTTCTTGCGGGGCTTGCGGGCCGGCTTCTTCTCCTCGGCGGCCTCCCCGGTCTCGGCGACGGCGCTGGAGAAGATCAGGTCGTTGGCCTTCTCCTTCTTCAGCTCGGCGGAGATGTAGTCGCGCCCGAAGTAGTTGAGCACGTCTTCCGCCTTGGCGCCGACGCTGTCGGCGACCTTGTTGAGGTATTCGTCGATCTCCTCTTCGGTGTTCTCGATCTTCTCCTCCTCGATCACGGCGTTGAGAAGGATCTCGTTGCGGACCTGGAACTCGGCGGAGGGCAGGATCGTCTGGTTCATGCTCGCGCTGTCGATGCCCATCATCTTCAGCAGCTCGTCCAGAGGCATCTCGGCGTCGTTCATGCCGAAGTTGCGCGCATAGCTGCGCACGATCTCCTCGGCCTTGTCGCGGATCATGGAATCGGGCACGTCAACGACCATGTTGTCGGTGGCCTGCTTCATGATGAGGTTGCGGAAATCGCTCTCGTTGGCTTCCTCGTGCTTCTTGAGCAGTTCCGCCTTGATGCTCTCCTTATACGCCTCGAGCGTATCGAACTCGGAGACATCCTGGGCGAAATCATCGTCCAGCTCGGGCAGCTCGTCGACGGTCAGGGAGTTGAGCCTGACCTTGAAAACGACGGCCTTGCCCGCCAGATTTTCCACATACTCCTCGGGGAAGGTGATATCCAGGTCTTTCTCCTCGCCGATCTTCATGCCGACGACCTGCTCCTCAAAGCCGGGAACGAAGGAATTGGAGCCCAGCACCAGATCGAAGCCCTCGGCCTTGCCGCCGTCAAAGCGCTCGCCGTCGAGGAAGCCGTCGAAGTCGATGTTGGCGGTGTCGCCCATTTGCGCCTCGCGCTCGACGCTGATCTTGCGGGCGTTGCGCTTGCGGACCTTTTCGAGCTCGGCGTCGACCTCGCTGTCGTCCACCTCGGGAACGTCCTTCACCGCGCTCAGGCCCTTGTACTGGCCGAGCTTGACGACGGGATAGAGCTCCACCTCGAAGGTGTAGGAGGCCGTGCGCTCCTCGGTGACGGTGACGTCGGTGATCTTCGGCTGGCCGACGACGCGCAGCTCGCCCTCCGTGACGCCTTGCTCATAGGCCTTGGGAGCCAGCTCGTCCAGCGCGTCCTGATAAAAGACCTCGCGGCCGTACATGCCCTCGACGACCTGCCGCGGGGCCTTGCCCTTGCGGAAGCCGGGGATATAGATACTGCCCTTGTTTTTGAGGTAAGCGCCCTGGACGGCGGCCTCGAACTCGGCCGCGTCGGACTCCACCGTAAAGGCAGCGGTGTTGTTTTCCTTTTTCTCTACGTTCTTGACGATCATGGATAGATCTCCTTCCTCTGATTGCTGTGCAAGCTATGATATGATAACAGATTTGCTCTGTAAAAGCAACGCTTTTTTCAATCATTTCCTCAGTCCAGTGTAGGGTTTACAATGATGTGTGACAGTAGGAGAAAAAAAGAATAGCGAATAGGAGCGGCCTGTATTATGGTTGAGTTGTCCAGACAAAACCGAAAGGCAGGCACCCTATTCGCTATGGATAAGATAACACAAACCGCCCG
>JAFRLZ010000025.1 GCA_017430985.1 Oscillospiraceae bacterium | reverse complement strand
GGGGCGCGCGGCGTAGCCGTTGGCGCGGAAGGTTTCGGCCGACATGCTCTGATAAAAGTCCTTTTTCGGCTCGGCCAGCCTGCGCGTGGACGGCGAGAGCTCCACCTGCGCGGTGCGCTCCTCACCCTGCAGGGCGGAGAGCGCGGCGTAGTACACCGCGTCGAACACGCGCTTCTCGTCGGAGAACTTCACCTCGGTCTTGGCCGGGTGGACGTTCACGTCCACCTGCGCGAAGGCCAGGTCCAGATACAGCACGCAGGAGGGATAGCGCCCGACGAGCAGCGTGTTTTTATAGGCCTGCTCCAGCGCCGACTGCAGCAGCGCGGACTTGATGAAGCGGCCGTTGCAGAAGAAATACTGCTCGCGCCGGTTGCCGCGCCCGGCGGAGGGGGAGGACACGTAGCCCGAGACCCGCACGCCGCCGTTTTCGCCCGTGCAGAGCAGCAGCTGCGAGGCGGCCTCGCGCCCGAGCAGAGAGTAGACGCAGGAGTCGGCGCGCCCGTCGCCGGGGGAGAAGAAGCGCTCCTCCCCGTCGCGGATGAGGCGCACGGAGACCTCCGGCCGGCCGAGGGCGCAGCGCAGCGCCGCCAGCTCGCAGGCCGAGGCCTCGCTGCGGTCGGATTTCAGGAATTTCAGGCGGGCGGGGGTGTTGTAAAACAGGTCGCGCACGAGCATCGTGGTGCCCTCGGGGCAGCCCGCGGGCAGCATCTCCTTGATGTCGCCGGCCTCGAGCTCCACGCGCGTGCCCTCGGCCGCGCCGCGCTGCCGCGTGGTCAGCTCGATGCGGCTGACGGCGGAGATGGCGGCCAGCGCCTCGCCGCGAAAGCCCATCGTCGCGATGCTCTCGAGCCCGCTCTCGTCCCGGAGCTTGCTGGTGGCGTGGCGCAGGAAGGCCACGCCCGCGTCCTCGGGCGCCATGCCGCAGCCGTCGTCGGTGACGCGGATATAGGTCGCGCCGCCGCCGCGCAGCTCCACGGTGACGTTTTTGGCCCCGGCGTCGAAGGCGTTTTCGACGAGCTCCTTGACCACGGAGGCCGGGCGCTCGACGACCTCGCCCGCGGCGATCATGTCGGCCACGTGCGGATCGAGGATATGGATCTGAGGCATAGGATCACTTCCGAAACATGAGATCAAAACTGCTTTAACAAGGGCTATTATACACGATAGCGGTTGAAACTTCCACCGCTTTTATGATAAAATACCATGTAAAAATATCCTCTGAGGGAAACAGGCATGGCAATAAAACGACAAGTGATCGAAGACAGCGAGATCCGGCGGCAGGAGGAGATCTGCGCCCGGATCTTCGCGCGCGTCGCCGCCGGCGGGGCGCGGCCCCTGGCGCTGGTGGACACCTACGGCTGCCAGCAGAACGAGGCCGACAGCGAAAAGCTGCGCGGGTATCTGGCCGAGATGGGTTACGGCTTCACTTCGGACGAATTCGAGGCGGACGTGATCGTGGTCAACACCTGCGCCGTGCGCGAGCACGCGGAGATGCGGGTGCTCGGCAACGTCGGCGCGCTCAACCACACGAAGAAGGCCCGGCCGGGCCAGATCATCGCGGTCTGCGGCTGCATGGTGCAGCAGCCCCATATGGCCGAGAAGCTCAAGAAGTCCTACCCGGTGGTGGACCTGGTCTTCGGCCCGCACGAGCTCTGGCGCTTCCCGGAGCTGCTGGAGCGGGTGATGACGAAGCACAAACGCGTCTTCGCGGCCGACAAGTCCGACGGCGTCGTGGCCGAGGGCATCCCCCAGCGGCGCGACGGCAGCGTGAAGGCCTGGCTCTCGGTCATGTACGGCTGCAACAACTTCTGCACCTACTGCGTGGTGCCCTATGTGCGCGGGCGCGAGCGCTCCCGCCTGCCGGAGGACATCCTGGCCGAGGCGCGGCAGCTCGTGGAAGCGGGCTACAAGGACATCACTCTGCTCGGCCAGAACGTCAACTCCTACGGGAAGGACCTCGGCGGCGGGACGGACTTTGCCGACCTCATCCGGCTCATCAACGACATTCCGGGCGAGTTCCGCATCCGCTTCATGACGAGCCACCCGAAGGACGCCACGGAGAAGCTCTTCCGCACGATGGCGGAGTGCGAAAAGTGCTGCCGCCAGCTCCACCTGCCGGTGCAGTCCGGCAGCGACCGCATCCTCAAGCGCATGAACCGCAGCTACGACCGGGAGAAGTATCTCGGCCTGGTCGCGCTCGCGCGGCAGTATATGCCCGAGCTCGTGCTGACGACGGACATCATCGTGGGCTTCCCGGACGAGACGGAGGAGGATTTCGCCGACACGCTCTCGCTCTGCGAGGCCGTGCGCTTCGACGCGATGTTCACCTTCATCTACTCCAAGCGCGTCGGCACCCCCGCGGCCTCCATGCCGGACCCCTACACCCGCGCCGACAAGCAGCGGCATTTCGATCAGCTCACGGAGCTTTCAAACCGCATCTCCGGCGAGAAGCACCGCGAATACGAGGGCAGGACCCTCCGCGTGCTGATCGACGGGGAGACGGGCCGGGAAGGATACAACCTCTCCTCCCGCACCGACGGCGGCCGCCTCGTGCACCTCAGCGGCGACCCGGCGCTGATCGGGCAGTTTGCGGACGTGACGATCACGGCCTCGAACACCTGGGCGCTGTACGGGGAAATTCGGAATTCGGAGTTCGGAATTCGGAATTGGGAGAACGACTCGTGAAAAACGACAACGCCATTGCCGAAAAGAGCAAACAGTTTGCGCTCAGGATCATCCGGCTGTATCAATTCCTGCAGACGGAAAAGCACGAGTACGTCCTGGCCAGACAGGTGCTGCGAAGCGGTACAAGTATCGGCGCGAATGTCAGAGAAGCAAAAAGAGGGCAATCGCGCGCGGATTTTTATACAAAGCTGACGATCGCGCTGAAAGAGGCGGATGAAACGGCCTATTGGCTGGAGCTGCTGCATGAAAGCGGGTATCTGGATGCGGCGATGTTTGACAGTCTCTGCCAGGATTGTGAAGAATTGATGCGCCTGTTGACCTCGATCACAAAGACGATCAGAGAAAGCGATAATACAGATCAATGAAAAGGAGGCGGCGTTCGAGCCGGAACTCGGATGATTCCGAATTCCGAACTCCGAATTCCGAATTATCATGGCTGAACTCACGCCGATGAAGCGGCAGTATCAGGAGATCAAGCAGCAGCACGAGGATTGCCTGCTGTTCTTCCGGCTGGGCGATTTCTATGAGATGTTCAACGAGGACGCCAAGGTGGCCTCGCGCGAGCTGGACCTCGCGCTGACCACCCGCGACCGCAACGTCGAGGACCCGGACGAGCGTACGCCCATGTGCGGCGTGCCCTACCACAGCGCCGAGGCCTACATCGGCCGTCTCATCGCCAAGGGCTACAAGGTCGCCATCTGCGAGCAGATGGAGGATCCGGCGCTCGCCAAGGGCCTCGTACAGCGGGACGTCATCCGCATCATCACCCCCGGCACCGTGACGGAGAGCTCCATGCTCGAGGAGGGGCGCAGCAACTATCTCGGCGCGGTCTACCTCGACCGGCAGGGCGGCGGCGCGGCCTTCTGCGACATCTCCACGGGCGAGTTCTGCTGCGCCTCCTTCGCGGACGACGCGCAGAGCCACATCCTCAACGAGCTCGGCCGCTTCGCCCCGCGCGAGGTGCTGCTCTCTCCGGGCGCGGAGCAGAGCGCCGCGGTGACGGATTTCGTCGTCAAGCGGCTGGAGGCCATGCCGGAGCGCGGCCCCGAAAAATTTGAATACATGCCCTGCGCGGCGCTGCTGTGCCAGCAGTTCGGCTACGCCGACATCGACGAGAGCGGCCTCGGCGAGAGCCCCGCGGCGGTCTGCGCGGCGGGCGCGCTGCTGGGCTATCTCATCGAGACGCAGAAGGTCGACCTCAGCCACATCTGCCGCCTCGACGTGTTCTACGACGGGCGCTACATGGAGCTCGACTGGGCCACCCGGCGCAGCCTGGAGCTCACGGAGACCATGCGCGGCGGCGAAAAGCGCGGCTCGCTGCTCTGGGTGCTGGACCGCACGAAGACGCCCATGGGCGGCCGGCTCCTGCGCGCCTGGGTAGAGCGCCCGCTCCTCTCGGCGCTGGCCATCAAGCGGCGGCTCGCCGCCGTGCAGGAGCTCTACGGCGACGGCGTGCGCCGCGGCGAGCTCATCGCGGCACTGAAGGACGTCACGGACATCCAGCGGCTGGTCGGCCGCTGCGCCTACGGCACGGCCGGCGGGCGCGACCTGCGTTCGCTGGCCAACTGCTTCGCCGTGCTGCCGCGGCTGCTCGCGCTCACGGCGGCCTTCGGCAGCCAGGAGCTGCGCGACATCGCCGGGACGGACCCGCTTGAGGACCTGCGCGCGCTCATCGACCGGGCCATCTGCGACGATCCCCCCTTTTCCGTGCGCGAGGGCGGGATCCTGCGCGAGGGCTATTCCGAGGAGGTCGACCACCTGCGCCGCCTGCGCGACAACGGCGCGCAGATGATCTCGGAGCTGGAGCGCCGCGAGCGCGAGCGCACCGGCATCAAGAAGCTGAAGGTGGGCTACAACAAGGTCTTCGGCTACTATATCGACGTGCCCAAGTCCGCGGGCGAGACGAGCATCCCGGAGGACTATATCCGCAAGCAGACCCTGGTGTCGAACGAGCGCTACTTCACCCCGGAGCTCAAGGAGCTGGAGAGCGACCTGCTGAGCGCGCGCGAGCGCATCAACGAGCTGGAATTCCAGTATTTCGCGGAGATCCGCGACCGCGTGGCGGAAAACGTCGAGCGGGTGCAGGCGGCCGCCGACGCCGTGGCGCGGCTGGACGTGCTCTGCTCGCTGGCGGAGGTCGCCGTGCGCAACCGCTACACCTGCCCCGAGGTGGACGTCTCGCGGCAGCTGCACATCGTCGAGGGGCGGCACCCCGTGGTGGAGCAGACGCTCAAGGACGTGCTCTTCGTGCCGAACGACAGCTATCTGGACGACCGGGACGACCGCGTCGCCATCGTCACCGGTCCCAACATGGCCGGTAAATCCACCTACATGCGGCAGACGGCGCTGATCGTGCTGATGGCGCAGATCGGCTCCTTCGTGCCCGCCAAGAGCGCGACCATCGGCATCGTCGACCGGGTCTTCACGCGCATCGGCGCCTCGGACGACCTCTCGGCCGGGCAGTCCACCTTCATGGTGGAGATGACCGAGATGGCCAACATCCTCAAACACGCGACGCCGAAATCGCTGCTGATCCTCGACGAGATCGGCCGCGGCACCTCCACCTACGACGGCATGGCCATCGCCCGCGCGGTGCTGGAATACTGCGCGGACAAGCGCCGCCTCGGCGCCAAGACCATGTTCGCCACGCACTATCACGAGCTCTCGGTGCTCGAGGGCGAGGTCCCGGGCGTGCGCAACTACAACATCACAGCCAAGAAGCAGGGCGGCACGCTGGTCTTCCTGCGCAAGATCATGCCCGGCGCGGCGGACGAGAGCTACGGCATCGAGGTCGCCAAGCTCGCGGGCCTGCCCGACGGCGTGATCGGCAAGGCCAAGGGCTATCTGAAGGAGCTGAGCGAGAACGGGGCCTCCGTCCCCGTGAGCGCCGCGCCGGACGATCAGATCTCCCTGGCCGACGTGGGCGCGGACGAGGTCGGCCGCATCCTGCGGCAGACCGATCTGAACACGCTCACGCCGCTGGAAGCCATGACGCTGCTCTTTGAGCTGCAGAAGAAAGCGAGAGCCTGATGGAAGACAAAACGCCGGTCTTCGGCGAAAGGAAACCGCCGGACTTCACCAGCCGGATGGACCGCTGGCAGATCTGGGTGATGCTGCTGTATCTGCCGATCCACGCCTTCGGCCTGCCGCTCCTGATGGGGCTGGCCTGCGAGCGGGGCTATATGGGCCTCGGGATGGCCAATTTCTGGATCTACGCCGTGGGCTTCGTGCTGACGGTGGCAGTCCTCTGGCGCTTTCTGCGGCGGGATCTCGACCCGCTGCTGGACCGCGCCTTTGTCTCGCTGATCGAGATCCTGCGCTGCTACGCGCTGATCTGGTGCGGCGAGCTGATCGCGGCCATGTTCCTCTCGTTCTTCGGCGTGGAGGGCGACGCGGCCAACAACGAGCAGGCGATCGCGCTGCTGCGGGAGGAGTACGGCCCGATGGTCGCCGCCACGGTCTTCCTCGCGCCCGTCGTCGAGGAGTGCCTGTTCCGCGGCGCGCTGTTCGGCTCGCTGCGGCATAAAAACCGCGCGCTGGCCTATGCGGTCAGCGCCCTGGCGTTCTGCCTGTATCATGTGGCAGCCTACGCGCTCGCCGATCCCAAGCAGCTGCTGTTCATCCTGGAGTATATCCCCGCGGGGCTCGCGCTGGCGCTCTGCTACGAGCGGACGGACAGCATCTGGGGCCCCATCTTCCTGCACATGCTCAACAACGGCGTTTCGATCTGGGTGGTGACACATGCCTGACGGAACAGACTACACGATCCGGCCGATCGCCCGCATCCGGAGCGATCTGCCGACCAAATTCGGCATCCCCCGGCAGGCCGGGCTCGTAGAGGAGCTGGAGGCCGCCGTCGTCTTCGAGCCGGAGTTCCGCAGCGCGGACGCGCTGCGCGGGCTGGAGGGCTTTTCCCACATCTGGCTGATCTGGCAGTTTTCCGGGGCGCTGCGGGAGGGCTGGTCGCCCACGGTGCGGCCGCCGCGGCTCGGGGGCAACGCGCGCATGGGCGTCTTTGCCACGCGCTCGCCCTTCCGGCCGAACGCCCTGGGGCTCAGCTGCGTGCGGCTCCTGGCCGTGGAGAAGGACGCGGCGCTCGGTCCGGTGCTGCGCGTCGCGGGCGCGGATCTGATGGACGGCACGCCCGTCTACGATATCAAGCCCTATCTGCCCTACGCCGACTGCCGCCCGGAGGCGACCGGGGGCTTTGCGCCAGACGCGGGGCGGACGCTCAGGGTCGAGTATGCCGAGGGCGCGGCGGAGAAGATCCCGGCGGACAAGCGCGCCGCGCTGACGGGCCTGCTCGCGCGCGACCCGCGCCCGCCGTACCAGAACGACCCGGCGCGCGTCTATGTCCTGCCCTTTGCCGGTCGGGAGGTCCGCTTCCGGGTGGAGGGCGAGACGGTGATCGTCCTGTCCGCGGCGCCGTAGGGGCGATTCACGAATCGCCCGCAGACGTGATCCCGGTCTGGCGGGCGCATCGTGATGCGCCCCTACGAGCTTATACCAGCATCTCCGCAATTCCCCGTTCATGCAAAAGCAGGAGCCGTGAGAACATCCGTTCTCACGGCTCCTGCCATATACGGGGCGCGTCGGTCACAGCCGCTCAAAGCCGTCGCTGGGCTGTTCGGGCGGAGGCGGCGCTTCGCCCTGTTCGAGATTGGCGACCATGATCCAGGCGTACAGCACCTGCTGCATGGCGCAGGCGAAGAACATGATCTGCAGACCGGTCTTGCGCTCGTCCGCCAGAGACATGAAGCAGAGGAAGGCGCCGAGCATGCACAGGCGCATGGCCTTCTCGGCGTTGGGCTGCCCGAAAGCGAAGCCCGCCACGCGGAAGAAAGCGAGGATCGAGACGCAGACGGTCAGGATCTCGATCACATAGGCCCAGATCACGCTGTTGAGCGAGTTGGCCTTGTAATCGTAGACGAGCAGGACCACGAAAAACAGCACCGGGATCAGCGAATACAGGCACAGCAGCCAGACCCGGCTCTCGCCCGGCTCGCGGTTGGCCTCGCGCAGCAGCAGCATCCAGCTCAGCCCCGTCAGCAGGCCGGCGGCGGCGATCACGCGCAGGAAGACGGTGTTCGGATCGGTCTCGGCGCCGGCGAACAGGAGCAGCGCGCCGAGGCACATGACGGCGCCGATGGCGATGCGCACCATGCGGTAGAGCAGCAGGTCGTTCTTCAGCGCGGCGTGGAATTCGGTGGGCAGGTGGCAGCGCTCGTCCCGGTACTGCTCCACGAAGCGACGGAAGAGCCAGGCGACCGCCAGGATGCTCAGCGGCACGACGAAGTTCCAGAGGCTCGGCCCGGCCAGCCCGTTGTCAAAGGCCAGCTGCAGCTGCAGCCAGCGGAAAAAGACGCCGAAGGCGCCCGCCGCGCAGACGAACACGCCGATCTGTAAAGGAGTTTTACGCATACTTGATCTCCCGATTCCATAGCTTGATATTGACCTATTCTACCGCCGTTTGCCCGTTTCGTCAACTGCTATCGCGAGGAGGAGCCGCTGTGAGGAAGACGCTGATCCTGTCCTGGCTGGCGCTGCTGCTGGCGCTCGGCCTGCCCTGGCTGCCGCTGCGGCTCGCCGACGCGGCGGCCGGGCCCGGAGCGCCGGC
>JAFRLZ010000024.1 GCA_017430985.1 Oscillospiraceae bacterium | reverse complement strand
AGAGGCCGACCACGTGACGCAGTGGAAGCTGGAAGGCTCGCTCGACGGCGAGACCTGGTTTGTGATCGCGGACAAATCCGGCGCGCAGAGCGACCTCAGCCACGATCTGGTCGTGCGGGAAGAGGGCTTTTCGGCCCGCTGCCTGCGCCTTTGCGACATGGCCCTGCCGTATGGACAGGCGCCCTGTGTCTCCGGCCTGCGCGTCTTCGGCCTGGGCGGCGGCGAAAAACCCGCCGCGCCGCGCTTCTCCGCCCGGCGCGACGGCGATCTTGACATGCTCGTCGACATTGCCGCGCAGACGGACGCGCTCGGCTTTAACATTCTCTTCGGCAGCAGCCCGGACAAGCTCTATCACAGCGCCATGGTCTTTTCCGCGGGCGAGCACCGGATCGGCGCGCTGATCCGGGGAAGGGCGTATTTCGTCCGTGTGGACGCCTTCAATGAAAACGGCATCACAGAGGGCTTTTGCGTGAAGCTGGAACAGGAGAAAGAATCATGACACTCCCGAAAGGTTTCCTTATTGGCGCGGCGACCGCCGCCCATCAGGTGGAGGGCAACAACACAAACAGCGATTACTGGGCCCAGGAGCATCTGCCCCATACCAGTTTTACCGAGCCCAGCGGACTCGCCTGCGATCACTACAACCGCTATGAGGAGGACATCAGACTTCTGGCCGAGGGGGGGCTGAACGCCTACCGCTTCTCCATCGAGTGGGCGCGCATCGAACCGGAGGAAGGCAAGTTCGATGAGAATGAAATCGAGCACTACCGCAAGGTGATCGAATGCTGCCGGCGCAACGGCGTCGAACCGATCGTGACGCTGCTTCACTTCACTTCTCCCGCCTGGCTGATCCGCAGGGGCGGCTGGGAGGCCGAGACAACGATCGAGTACTTCCGCCGCTATGTCTCTTTCGTCACCGAAAAGCTGGGAGGAGAACTCAACTATATCTGCACGATCAACGAGGCCAACATGGGGCTGCAGCTGGCGGCTATCTCGAAGCGTTTTATGCTGATGGCCGAGCAGGCAAAAAAAGCCGCGGCATCCGGTGCGAAGAAAGCCGAGGGCACGGTACAGGTCGGCATGAACTTTGAGAAGATGATGGAAAACGCGAAGTTCGCCGCCATGGAGAACGCGCAGGCCTTCGGCACGCCTCAGCCGCAGATATTCGTCTCTTCCCGCACTCCGGAGGGAGACGCACTGGTTTTCCGCGCGCACCAGGCGGCGAAGGAAGCCATCAAGGCGCTGTACCCGAATATCCGGGTCGGCATCACCCTCTCCATGCACGATCTGCAGGCGCTGCCCGGCGGCGAGCACTTCGCCGAGGCGGCCTGGAACGAGGAGTTCCGGCACTACCTGCCCTATATTCAGGACGACGATTTCCTGGGCGTGCAGAACTACACCCGCACGCAGTACGGTCCGGAGGGACAGCTGCCCTGCCCCGAGGGCGCCGAACTGACGCAGATGGACTATGAGTTCTATCCCGAGGCGCTGGAGCATGTTCTCCGCAAGGTGCATGAGGACTTCAAGGGCGATCTGATCGTGACGGAAAACGGCGT
>JAFRLZ010000023.1 GCA_017430985.1 Oscillospiraceae bacterium | reverse complement strand
CGGGCGCGGCGGGAGCGGGCGCGGCGGGCGCGGACGGCACGGGCGCCTTGGCCTCGTACTCGTCGAGCACCATGGCCTCGCCGCGCTCGACCTCGATCTCATAGGTCCTGCCCTGCAGAGTGATCCTGTATTTCATTCCAAATCATAACTCCTTCCTCTTTGGCCCCCTTGCCTGAAGGGGGCTGTCGCGGCTGCGCCGCGACTGGGGGATTTACTCCTTTACTTCCCGGATGGAGACGAAACGCAGCTCGTTGAGCGGCGTTTTCAGCTCGTCGGCAACGATGGCCATCAGCATGGCCGCGGTGCGGGGATCGGTGTCGTAGAGCTTGAGCTCGCCGGCGGAGCCGGGCGCGAGAGACAGGCTCTTTTCCGGCGCGGGCGCGGAAGCGCTCTCCTGCGCGGCGGGAGGGGCCTGTTTCCGGCGCATCAGCGCGCCCATGGCAAGGACCACCGCCATGAGCAGCACCAGCGCGAAGAAGACCACGGCGTAGCCCAGCAGCGCCGTCACGCCCGCCGTCGCCGGGCTGAGATGAACAAGATCCGTCATTTCTCAGTCCTCCACCGCGACGATGCTGTATCGGCATCGCTTTTCCTCGGCCGCGGCGCGCTCGGCGAAGAACTTCTCCGCCACGGGCGGGAAGGCGATGTAGCTGAGCACGTCCTCCTCGCAGCGGGCGGTGTCCCCGAGCTGCGCCTTCGCCTTTTCAAAGGTGTCGTCCGGCAGCGAATCGGCGTAGCGGCCCTCGATGGGCTTTTCGCCGTTCAGGATCTTGGCGCGCACCGCCTCGTTGATCGGGGCGGGCGTGCGGCCGTATTCGCCGCGGCAGTAGGCGCGCAGCTCCGCGCCGACGTTCTTGTAGCGCTCGCCCGAGAGCACGTTCTGCACGGCCTGCGTGCCGACGAGCTGGCTCGTCGGCGTCACGAGCGGCGGATAGCCCATGTCGGCGCGCACGCGCGGCGTCTCGGCCAGGGCCTCGTCGAACTTGTCCAGCGCGCCGAGCGTCTTGAGCTGGCTGAGGAGGTTCGAGAGCATGCCGCCGGGGATCTGGTAGGTGAGACACTGGGTGTCCGTCGCCATGGAGATCGGGTTGAGCGTCCCGTCGGCCAGGAAGGCGGCGCGCACGGGCTTGAAGAAGTCCGCCATCTTCAGCAGACAGTCGCCGTCGAGCCCCGTCTCGTAGCCCAGCTCGCGCAGCGCGAAGTCGAGCGTCTCGGTGGCCGGCTGGCTGGTGCCGCCGGAGAAGGGCGAAATGGCCGTGTCGATCACGTCCGCGCCGGCCTCGATCGCCTTGAGGTAGGTCATGAAGGCCAGACCCGTCGTGCTGTGCGTGTGCACGACCACGGGCAGGTCCACCGCGTCCTTGATGGCCGAGACGAGGTCGTAGGCGGCCTTGGGCGAGAGGATGCCCGCCATGTCCTTGATGCAGATGGTGGACACGCCCATCTCCCGGAGCTCCTTCACCATCTCCACATACTTGGCCTGGGTGTGGACGGGGCTCGTGGTATAGGAGATCGCGCCCGAGGCGATCGCGCCGCTCCGGACCGTCTCCTCAATGGCGACGCGGAGGTTCTGCGTGTCGTTGAGCGCGTCGAAGATGCGGACGATGTCGATGCCGTTCTTGACCGAGGCGCGCACGAAACGGCGCACGATGTCGTCGGGATAGTGCTTGTAGCCGAGGATGTTCTGCCCGCGCAGGAGCATCTGCAGCTTCGTGTTGGGCATGGCCGCGCGGATCTTCCGCAGGCGCTCCCAGGGGTCCTCCTTCAGAAAGCGCAGGCACACGTCGAAGGTCGCGCCGCCCCAGCACTCCGCCGAGTAGAAGCCGGCCCGGTCGATGGTCTGCAGGATCGGCTCGAACTGGTCGAAGCCCAGGCGCGTGGCCACCAGGGACTGGTTGGCGTCGCGCAGGACGGTTTCCGTGAATTGGACTTTCATAGATCTCCTCCGTTCGATCGCATGAGATGAGATTTATGGTAAAAGCATATCATAGTCGCCTTGGCAAATCCAGCGGATTTTTTTATCTTCCCACGCAATTCTTCGATAACCCGGATAAGCTCCGTTTATCGTCTTCGCGCAGAAGGGTGACAACGCAACGGGAAAGGCATGCCTCTCCCGTTGACAAAAAACTCCCCCGGTCGAAACCGGGGGAGCTCCCGCTCATGCCGTGTTGGCCCAAGTGTAACCTGCACGTATAGGCAGGTGGGTCGCCTAAGTTCTGTTTCGCTGCTTCCAACGTCCGGCTGTCAGCCGGGAGGCCTGCAATCCGCAGATTCAAATCGGCATCCCTTATGAGAGATGTGGGTTTCATGGGCCATGATGTCCGAAAGGACAGACACGCACACAGCAGGACCTTGTTTTCGTTTTCAAACGGCGCCGGGACGGTATCACTCTATGCCCCGGCCGCGGAGATCATTCCTCGTCCTCGTCGTCAAAGAGCAGCACCATGAACTTTTCGTACACGTCCTGCAGCTGCTCGTCGTCGTCGATGGATTCAAAGACCTCGTCGCCGTTCTCGTCGGTCACGGCGCGCAGGATGATGATGCCGTAGTCCGGGTCGTTCTCATCCATGTCGGCGGGCAGGAAGGCCGTGTAGCTCTCGCCGTTGTAGTCCATGGTGTCGAGGACCTCCAGCTCGAACTCCTGGCCGTCGTCGTCGACGATCGTGATGAAATCGCTGCCGTATTCTTCGCTCATATCGGATCCCTCCCCTGTTCTTTGTCTGTATTTTACCCTATGGCAGGGGAGAAATCAAGTAGAATCGCCCGCCTCAGGAGCCGAGGTCCTCCAGGAGCATCAGCATCTGCTCCCGGTCCTCCGCCGGGATCCCCTTTTCGAGCAGCGCGCGGTCCGCCTGCCGCAGCTGCGAGATCTCGATATCCGTCAGCAGGGCGGGCTTTCTCCTCTCCCCGCCCTCATAGACCGCGATCCGGCCGTCGCGGCTGCGCAGCAGGAAGGCCGCCTCTTCCTCCCGCAGGGTCAGGCGGTTGTAGATCTCCCGCGGCAGAGCCTCCTCCCAGGCGGGGCGCACGCTCTCGACCGCCGCTCCCGCGCTGCGCGCCGCGAGCGCCCCCAGCGCCAGCAGCAGCGCCGCGCGCCATCTGGTGTGCATCGGCACAGCCTCCTTTCAAATGTGAGTTTATCGTGGCGATAGCCCCCCTTGCCTAACGGGGGGTGGCCGAGCGAAGCGAGGTCGGGGGGATATAAAACGCCCCGCCATATCCTAGTGCAGCGACCGACAGAATCCCCCAGTCGCCTCCGGCGACAGCCCCCTTTAGGCAAGGGGGCCTTAGCATCGACAAACTCCCGTTTGTATTATTCCTCCGCCGATTGGAAATAGTCTTAACATCTTAATTTTTCCCGCTTGCACGAAAAATTCACAATTTGGCAACCGCCATTTGACAGCCTGTGTTATAATACCTAAATAGATTATAATGAGATAGTATGTCTCTTTTCATAGTCCAAGGAGGGCTTTCCGTCCATGAACGAATCCGGAAAGAAAAAACGCGCGCCGAAGGCGCTGCGCTATGCCGGCGCCGCCGTCAATTTCACGGTGGACACGGCGACCGGCGCGGTCAGCACCGTTCTCAAGCTGATCGGGTCGATCGTCCTGGTGCTGCTGCTGGCCGGGCTCATGTTCGCCTGCATCTTCGCCTACTATGTCAAGACCAGCCTGACGCCGAACGTCTCCCTCTCGCTGGAGGATTATCAGCTGGCCGAGTCCGGCACCATCTTCTACCAGGACGCTGCCGGCGCCTGGCAGGAGCTCGTGACGCTGCAGGCCGACCAGGACCGCGTCTGGGTGGACTATGAGAACTTCCCCTGGTATGTGGAGAAGGCCGTCGTCGCCATCGAGGACAAGCGCTTCTACGAGCACAAGGGCGTGGACTGGTACCGCACCTCCGGCGCCTTCATCAAGATGTTCGCCAAGATGGAGACGCAGTTCGGCGGCTCCACCATCACCCAGCAGCTCATCAAGAACCTCACCGGCAACGACGAGGTCACCGTGCAGCGCAAGCTGGGCGAGATCTTCAGCGCGCTCGAGCTGGAGAAGAAATACGACAAGAAAGAGATCATGGAGTGGTACCTCAACGCCGTCTACTTCGGCGAGGGCTGCTGGGGCCTGCAGACCGCCGCGCAGACCTACTTCGGCAAGGACGTGCAGGACCTCACGCTGGCCGAGGCCGCGGCGATCGTCGGCATCACCAACATGCCCACCAAGTACGACCCCTTCTATGACGAGCAGGCCAACAAGAACCGCCAGGAGACCATCCTGCGCGAGATGTACGACCAGAACTACATCGACTACGACACCTATCAGGCCGCCGTGGCCGAGGATATCTCCAGCGCCTTCGTGCGCTCTCCCGGCGAGGAATCCCCCTCTGTCATCTACACGTATTATGAAGAGATCGTCATCAACGACGTCATCAACGATCTGATGGAGGCCAAGGGCGTCAGCCGCGAGGCCGCGCGCCGCCTGCTCTACAACGGCGGCTACCGCGTCTACTGCTGCCTCGACCCGTCCATCCAGGCCATCGTCGACGAGGTGTACCAGGATCCCAGCCGGATCCCCCGCACCTCGCGCTCCAACCAGCAGCTGCAGAGCTCCATCGTCATCATGGAGCCCTACACCGGCAAGATCCTCGCGCTCAGCGGCGGCGTGGGCGAGAAGAACGCGAACTTCCTGCTCAACCGCGTGCGCACGCAGCGCCCCGCCGGCTCCTCCATCAAGCCCATCGCCTCCTACGGCCCGGCCGTGGAGCTCGGCTATATCACGCCCAACACCCTCGTCAACGACGCGGCCGGCATCCGCCTGAGCGGCACGAGCTGGTATCCCTCCAACGACGGCGGCGGCCACTTCGGCGTCGTGGACATCAAGACCGCGCTGCAGTACTCGCTCAACACCGTGGCCGCGCAGATCGTCGACAAGCTCACGCCCGAGGTCTGCTACAACTTCCTGCAGACGCGCCTCGGCGTGACGAGCCTCGTGCCGGACGACGCCTCCTACGCCCCCATGGCGCTCGGCCAGCTCACCAACGGCATCACCGTGCGCGAGATGGCGCAGGCCTACTGCGCCTTCGTCAACGACGGTCTGTTCACCTACTCCCGCAGCTACACCCTCGTCACCGACAGCGCCGGCAACGTGGTGCTGGACAATCAGCCCCGCGTCATCGCGGCCTTCTCCTCCAACACCGCGCGCGTCATGACCTACATGCTGCAGAACGCCTGCCACTACGGCACCGGCTCGGAGGCCTGGATCGGCAACATGCCCGTCGCCGGCAAGACCGGCACGACCACGGACTACAAGGACCGCTGGTTCGTCGGCTGCACGCCCTATTATGTGGCCGCCATCTGGACCGGCTACGATCAGCCCGAGCGCATCTACACCAGCGGCAACCCCGCCGCGCGCATCTACAAGACAATCATGCGCCCGGTCCACGAGGGGCTGGCCTGGAAGGACTTCCCCTGGCCGTATATCGGCGGCGACACCGGCATCTTCGGCCAGCTCGCGATCGAGGAGGAGCCCGCCGAGGAGTTCATCATCGAGGGCGGCGGCGACGACTACGTCCCGTCCGACGAGCCCGCGCCCGTCGTGCCCGACAGCCCCGGCGGCGGTGACGGCGGCGGCGACGGCGGCGACGACGAGATCGTCATCATCGGCTGAGGTGGGGGAAAGGCTCCGAACGCTCCCCTCATTTCCGGTAAAAAGTGGATAACCCCCCGTTATTCTTGACAAATTTCTGCAATCGTGTTACATTTCGGTTACAAACTTGGAGGTGCTTTCATTGGCAAAGACTTTGATGTACAAGGGCCACCCGCTCCAGCGCAAGGACAGCATCATCTATTACGGGAGCTTTGCGGACAAGTATATCATCATGCTCCAGATCCTCGAGACCAAGAAGGTCAAGGATCTCGACGTGGCTTCAAAGGTGTCCGTCCAGCTGCAGCTGACGGACCCCGATATCAAATCCCGCGACCGGATCGTGAAAAAGAGCGAGAAGGACAGCCTTTACGCCGCGATCGACGTCGCCGCGGTCTGGCTCGAACGGGCGCTGGCCTCCCGGTAACAGGCTCCGTTCCGCCAAGTTCAAAGAGAGAGAAGGCTCTTCTATCATGCGTAAGTTTTGTTTACGGACGCTGATGCTGACCTTGCTGCTGTGTCTGTGCTTCACGGCGACGGCCTTTGCCGACGACGCCGTGGTCACCGGCAGCGACGTCAACCTCCGCTCCGGACCGGGCACGAACTACGCCGTGCTCGACTGTCTGCCCAAGGGCGTGACCGTGACGGTCGTCGACCGCTCCAACGCCCAGTGGTACAGCGTCAGCTACAACGGCCGCAGCGGCTTCATCTCCTCCGCCTATCTGCGTCTCGTCGAGACCGCCGCCGCACCCGACGGCGAGCTCCTCGTGGACGACGGCGGCGCTACCGCCGTCGTCGCCGACCCCGCTCCCGCCGCCCAGGCTCCCGCGCCCTCTGACACGCAGATCACGGTGCAGGCCGATCCCGCCCCGGCTCCGGCCGCGACGCCGACGCCGACGACAGCTCCGGCCGCCCAGACCACCGCGCCCGCGGCCAGCTCCGTCCCCGGCAGCATCAACGCCATGTACGTCCGCTTCCGCAGCGGCCCCTCCACCTCCTCCGCGATCCTCGGCACCTTCAACCGCGGCACCGCTCTGACGATCACCGGCAGGAGCGGCGACTGGACCGCCGTCGTCATCAACGGCGTGAGCGGCTACGTTTACAGTCAGTACGTCTCGCAGGGTGCGGCCGCCCCGGCGGCGACCCCCGCCCCGACGCCCACGCCCGCTCCGGCTCCCGCGGCCCAGGCCCCCGCGCCCGCCGAACAGCCCGCCGCGTCCTCCGAGGTGACGGTCGAGGCCCCGGCGGAGGCTCCGGCCCCCGCGGCCCAGGCTCCCGCGCCCGCGGCGGTCCCCGCCGGCGCGACCACGGCCTACATCAACGGCGATTACGTCCGCTTCCGCAGCGGCCCCTCCACCGGCGACACCATCCTCGGCACCTACAACCGCGGCAAGCAGATCAGCGTGACCGGCACGGCCGGCACCTGGACCGCCGCCGTGATCGACGGGATGAGCGGCTACGTCTTCAGCCAGTACGTCTCCGCGGCCGACCCGACCGCCGCGCCCGCGCCCACGATCGACACGACGGTGGCCGTCAGCAACGATCCCGGCTACATCAACGGCAACAACGTGCGCCTGCGTACCGCGCCCTCCACCTCCGCCGCGATCATCGCCGAGCTCAACAGCGGCACGCCCGTCATCATCACCGGCACCAGCGGCGACTGGACCGCCGTGATCATCAACGACGCCACCGGCTACATCTACAGCCCCTATGTATCCAGAGGCACGATCGCCGTCACGCCCAGCCAGACCGCTCCCGCGCCCGCCTCGGGCGTCGGCGCGCAGGCCGCGCAGCTGGCGCTCAGCTTCGTCGGCTACAACTACAAGTGGGGCGGCACGAGCCCGTCCACCGGCTTCGACTGCTCCGGTCTCGTGTACTATGTGTACAAGCAGTACGGCTACACGCTGCCGCGCGTGGCCAACGACCAGGCCTCCTACGGCCTCGCCGTCCCGCTGGAGGCGATCCAGCCGGGCGACATCCTCTGCTTCTACTCCGGCAGCAACTACGTCGGACACGTCGGCATCTACATAGGCGACAACAAGTTCGTCCACGCCTCGACCTCCACGACCGGCGTCATCATCTCCGAGCTGACCGGCTACTACCAGTCCCGCGGCTTCGTCATCCGCCGCGTGGCCTGACGAAAAAAGGCTGCTGCAAAACCTTCAGCCTGTCATTCCGAGCAAAAAAGCCGCCCCAAGGGCGCGCTCACATAGGGAGACGGCAGGTTTTGAGCGGCCCTTTTCCGCCCATACTGCACAGAAAAATCCGGAAATACGTCAAGTATTCCCGGATTTTTCTATCTTGTCTGAACGAAAAAGTCCTCGCTCAAAACTGCTTGGCACGCAAAAAGTGAGATTTTTGTGTCGGACGAGGCGAAAAGCGCAGGAATACTGGATCTGTATTCCGAGCATTTTCAACGATGTCCGGCGCGAAAAGATCCTTTTTGCGCTGCCGTATCCCTGTGTGAACGCGCCCAAGGGCGGCTTTTTTTCGTGGGAATCCGTTTTCCCTTCAAGAGACGGATTGCCACGGCTCCTTTCGGAGCCTCGCAATGACAGATTTGGTTTTTGCAGCAGCCTTTTTTGCTGTCCGCGTTCGTTCAGCGCAGCCAGGGGATGCTGGATACGATGCCCGCGCGCCGGTCGGAGATCACGATCTCGTCGATCCGCAGCTGCTCGTCCAGGCACTCCTCCACGCAGTAGTCCCCGGAGAGATAGCGCATGACGACGCGGTAGTTCTGGTAGGCGTCGTCCTCCAGCGACTTCCAGTCCTCGACCGCCTTCGGCGGGAAGCGGTTGGCGGGCCACATCAGCGCGCCCTCGACGAAGTACTCGCCGCCGAAGGACAGCTCGCTGTGCTCCGCCGTGAAGACCGGGACCTTGCAGCCCCTCTCCTCATCATAGACCGCCTCGAAGGCGGCGAGGTCGATACAGGCGAGCTTGTCCGCGCCGGTCGCCGCGTCCTTCACGGTGTAGAACAGCCGGCTGCCGCACAGGATCGGGTTATAGCTGGGCTCGTCGTTGAGCTTCAGGTCGATCTCCCCGGGCCTGTAAAGCAGGTGCAGGCTCTCGTTGTCCGCGTCGTCCTGGAAGAGCAGCCAGTTCTCATCCAGCAGATAGGAGTAGTAGACCTCGCGGTCCAGCTCCATGCGCAGGTCGCCGCCGTTCAGGTCGGTGCTGACGAAGCGCCCGTCTCCGTTCGTAAAGTACAGCCGGTCGCCCAGCAAATTCAGATAGCCGCAGTCGCCGTCGTAGAGCACGCGCCGGTCGCTGCCGTCGACGTTCACGCGGCCGACGCCGATGTTCCGGCCGGTCCCGCGTTCGCAGCGGATGTAGAACAGCGTGGTCCCCTGCCGCTGGATCTTCTCCGGGAAGCTGTCCGGGTCGAGCATGATCCAGGCGGTGCTCCGGATCGCGGCGCCGTCGTTCCGGAGGCCCATGGCGACGAACTGGACGCTCTTCTCGCCCTTGACGATGAAGCGGCCGTAGAACACGTCGTCCACGATCAGGCACATGCCGTAGTTGATCCAGTTGCTCATGTCCATTGCCTGGCTGCCGTCATAGACGGGCAGGGTGGCGAGAGCGGCCAGGATCGGCTCGTCCGCGGAGGCGGCCGCGCCCTCTTTGGTCTCGCCCGCTTCCGGGGCGGGCGGGGTCCAGTCCGCGCAGACCAGCTTGATGTTCACGCCGCTGCCCTGCACGTTCTGCAGCAGCATCACGCCCTCGGCAAGCGTCCCGTCCAGCTCGGCGCCGCCGCCCTCGGCGTGGAAGGCCGTGCCGTCGAGCGTCCACTTCATTCTGTAGCTCTTCCCGTCGTAGTTGAAGCTGGCCTTGCCGCCGGGCTTGAGCTCCAGGGAGAAGCCGTTTTCAAACACGTCGGCCACGTTGATCGTGATCCCCATCATCTCCGCGGACACGGCCTCGTACAAGCCCGCGTTGGGGTCCGTCGCCGGGCTGCCGCCGCAGGCCGCGAGCAGCAGCGTCATGGCGAGCGCGAGCGCCAGTGCAAGCGTTCTTTTCATGTCGTCCTCCTTTTATTCGTATGTTTTTACCGAACTTGCCACCATTATACAGGAAAAAACCGGGGCAGGCAAGAGGCGCGCCGCTCCCGGTTCAAAAAGCCTTGTTCACTTTTTCGATGAGCTTCCGATAGACGCGCTCCACGAACCAAGGCTCGGCGGAGGCGGCCATGGCCTCCTCCGGCGTGAACCAGCGCACGCCGCTGTTCTCCGCCTCGCAGACGCGCAGCGCGTCGGCCTCGTCGGCCTCGAGCAGATAGCTCAGGTTCAGATGCAGGTGGCCCGGTACGTAGACGCCCCGTTTCTCATGGCCCGCGACGGTCAGCACTTCGAGCGAGAAGATATCCTCCGAAACGGGACGCAGGTGCTCGACGCCCGTCTCCTCCCGGCATTCGCGCAGCGCGGCGGCGAGCAGATCGCTCTCTCCGTCGGCGTGACCGCCGATCCAGCTCCAGGAGTCGTAGATCCTGTGGTAGACCATGAGCACCCTGTCGCGCGCGGCGTTGACTACCCAGGCCGAGGCCGTCAGGTGGGCGATGGGGTCCGTGCGCCAGAGCGCGCCGGGGTTGCGCGCCAGATAGTCCAGTATGAGCGCCTTGTCCCGCTCCTCCTGCCCGCAGCAGGGGCGGTAGGCGCGGATCTTTTCGATCAGCTCTTTCATATGATCGCCCCTTTCTGTCATCCCGAGCGGAGCGAAGGATCTTTTTGCCGTTTGTGAGAAAGATCCTTCGTCGTTTTGCTCCTCCGGGGTGACGATCTGCGTCTTACTTCGCCACCGGGTAGAGATCCTCGCGCAGGGCCGTGATCGTCGGGATCTGCCGCCGCGCCTCGTCGACGCGCGAAAAGTCCAGCTCGGCGTAAAGGATCTGCTCCGTCTCGCCGCACTTCGCGGCGACCTGCCCGAAGGGATCGGTCACGGTCGAGTGGCCCCAGCACTCGTAGTCGAAGCCGGCGTAGCGCGCCGCCGCACAGGCGGCCACGTAGAGCTGGTTGTCCGCCGCGCGGGCGCGCAGCAGCAGCTCCCAGGCCATGGGGCCGGTCTTGAGGTTGAACTGCGCGGGCAGGAAGATCGCCCGCGCGCCGCGCTCGGCCATGGCGCGGAAGAGCTCCGGGAAGCGCAGGTCGAAGCAGACGGCCAGGCCGAAGCGCCCGAAGGGGCTGTCGAAGACCGTGATCTCATTGCCGCGGCCGAAGGTGTCGGACTCTTTGAAGCGCATGCCGGGGATGTCCACGTCGAAGAGGTGGACCTTGCGGTGCCGCGCGAGCTGCCGCCCGTCCGGGCCGAAGACGAAGGCGCTGTTGTAGAGCCGCCCGTCCTCCGTCTCGGGGATCGAGCCGCCGACGAGCAGCACGCCGTTTTCCTCCGCCCAGGCGGAGAGCTTCTCCAGGATCGGCCCGTGGCCGCGCGCGGCGAAGCTGTGGAAATACCGCCCCGAGTAGGGGCAGGAGAACATCTCCGGCAGCACGACGATCCGCGCGCCGCTCTGCGCGGCCTCGCGCACCATGCGCCCGGCCTTGTCCAGCGTCTCCTCGAGGACCAGCTCCGTGCGCAGCTGGCAGAGCGCGATCTTCACGACTTCTGTGTTCACAGGCATTTCAGATACTCCTCCACGTCAAAGGGCCTGACCTTTTCATCCTTGCGCAGATACAGCGGGTGGTGCGGATGCCCCTTGACGGAGCGCTGCCCCGCGCAGAGCCAGCGCGCGCCGTATTGCTGCCCGATCTCCGCCATGTCGCGCACGCAGTCCGGCAGATAGGCGCGCTTCTCGATCACCGCGCCCCAGGCCGCCCAGATCGCCGGGCGCAGGCCCTCGCCCACCTGCGAGAGGACATATTCGAAGGCGCGCATGTTCTCGCGGTGCAGCGCCTCGCTGCGCACGCGGTCCATGTCGTCCGGGCGCGTGGCGCGCTGGGCGTAGACGTTGAACATGATCCAGCTGTCAAAGCCGTTGCCCGCGGCGATGCGCGCGACGGACTTGAGCGTGTTGTCCAGATTGCCGGGCTCGGCGGTCGAGGGGTTGACGCCGATGCAGATCAGCGGGTCGCGCCCCCGGGTGCCGAGGATGTAACGGTACTCGGTGTAGAAATCCGGGACGTAGATCCATTTCTCCCGGTCGTAGACGTCGCCCTGCCCGGAGCGAGCGAGCGCCTCGTCGAAGCTCAGAAGCTCGACGGCCTCGGCGCTCGGCACGTGCATCAGCGCACCGCCTCTTTCAGCGCCTCGGCGCGGTCGGTCTTCTCCCAGGCCACGCCCAGCTCCTCGCGGCCCATGTGCCCGTAGGAGGCGAGCGGCCGGTAGATCGGGCGGCGCAGCCCGAGATCGCGGATGATGGCCGTCGGGCGCAGGTCAAAGACCCGGTTCACCGCCGCGGCGAGCCTCTCGTCGGAGACCGTGCCGGTGCCGAAGGTCTCGACCAGCACGCTGACGGGGTGCGCCACGCCGATGGCGTAGGCCAGCTGCACCTGGCAGCGTTTGGCGAGGCCGGCGGCGACCACGGTCTTGGCCACCCAGCGGGCGGCGTAGGCCGCGCTGCGGTCGACCTTCGTGGGGTCCTTGCCGGTGAAGGCG
>JAFRLZ010000022.1 GCA_017430985.1 Oscillospiraceae bacterium | reverse complement strand
CCACCATTTTCATGATGGCTGGCAACAGCGCTTGTACATGCGTGTATCCTCGTTTTCCCATGACAACACCCCCTGATGTAGTTTCATTTTCCTACATCAGGGGGTGCTTTGTCTATTGTCCGTTTTTACTGGACCTGTTCAATCTGAACGGGGGCCCTTTCATCGCTTGTTTACCACTCGACGAAGGTGATGTAGTAGATCGGCTCGTCGTACTGGTTCCAGTAGTCGTCCTCGGCGTAGAAGGCCAGGAAGTAGGCGCCGGGATCCAGACGCAGCTCGGCGTCCAGGCCGAACTTGACGTCGTGGATATAGCCGTCGCCCTCGGCGGCGAACTGCTTGAGCTCGGTGACGAACTCGAGGTCCTCGTCACCCAGCCGGTAGAGGAAGACGCCGAGGCTCTCCAGATCGCTCTTGTAGTAGGGCGCGGCCATGAGCGTCACGGTCCGGGTCGTGTCCAGCTCGAAGTAGAAGCAGTCGATATCGTCAATGTCCGAGATCTCGCCGGCGACCCAGGCGGTATTCTCCAGCGCGTCGGCGAGCATGATGGTGTCGTTGCTCTCGACCTCGTCGTAATCGGAATAGTCGTACCAGTAGCCGACCTGCGCCGCCTCGGTGACGTCGGGCGCGGTCGCGTCATAGAAGTCGGGCAGGCTGAGCGGGCTCGTGAGGTCCAGCTTGGCGAGCTCCTTGATCTCGATGGCGAAGTTCAGGTTCTGCCCGAGCTCCATTGTCATGCTGTTGATGCCCACGACCTCGCCGAAGCCGTTGACCAGCGGGCCGCCGCTGTTGCCCTGGGAGATGGGCGCGGTGGTCTGGATGCAGGTGACGCCGTCCACCTCGCGCCGGGCGGTGGAGACGATGCCCTCGGAGAAGCTGCCGGTCAGGCCCTGGGAGCTGCCCAGCGCATAGACCGTCTCGCCGGTCTTCACGCCGTTCTCGGCCAGGGTCAGGAAGGCGTTGCCGCTGACGTCGGCCTGCAGCAGCGCCAGATCCAGCTCGGCGTCATAGCCCTTGACCTTGACGATGTCCACGGTGCTGCCGTCCGAGAGCAGGGCCTTGGCGGAGTAGGCGGCCTCGATCACATGGTAGTTGGTGGCCAGGGTGCCGGCGCCGTCCGTGAAGAAGCCGGAGCCCAGCGCGAACTGATGGCCGTTGATATCGAAGACCTGGATCTCGACCACGGCCGGGCCGATCGCGTCATAGATCTCCTCAGCGCTCAGCACCGTGCGCTCCCACTGCGCGACGTAGGTCGCGTTCCCCGCGGCCGGGGCGATCTCGGGGCTCCAGCCCTTGAACTCCGCGTGCTGGCGGCTCACGACGGGCTCCAGCGGGAGCTTGCCTTCTGCCACCTTCTGCTCGGCCTGGCCGGAGACGAGCTCGCCTCCGTCGGGATCGAAGGTGATGGTGTAGAGCCTGTTCCACTGGGCGACGGCGACCATGTTCTCCTTCACGTCGTCCAGGTCCTTGCTCCAGCCGGCGAACTCGTAGCCCTCGCGCTCGACCTTGGGGGCCTCGGCGCTCTCGCCGCTCTTGACCTCCTGCAGCAGCTCGCCGGAGACCAGCGTGCCGCCGTTGAGCTCAAAGCGCACCTCGTGGCTGCCCAGGCCGAAGGGGAGGCCGCAGCCGGTCAGACTCAGCAGCAGGCAGACGGCCAGCAGCAGAGCGCAGATCTTTTTCTTCATATCTCTCATCCTTTCTCTTTTACGCGAGGCGGATCTCCCGGCAGGTGCCGGCGCCGAAGTCTTTTTCCATCGCGGTCCGATAGCTTTCAAAATAATCGCTGGGCATGAGCGCCTGCACGCAGCCGGCAAAGCCTCCGCCGTGCACGCGCCACGCGCCCTTGCCCTCCAGGAGCTTCGCGCTCAGCTCGAGGCCCTGCGCGAGCTTGGTGTCGCCGGTGGCGCTGGTGACGATGTTGTTCAGCAGCTTCTCCGAGGAACGGCCGGACTCGTTCATCAGCCGCATATAGGTCTCGCCGTCGCCGCGCTTGAGCGCGTCGCGCATCTTCGGCACGCGCTCGTTCTCGCCGAAGAAGTGCATGGCGCGGCGGATGGGCCGGTCGGCTGCGGAGTAGCCGCGCGCCTTGAATTCCTCCGGGTCCACGTCGGCCAGCACGCCCTTGTCGAAGAGGTTGGCCACATAGACCATGTCCGCCGGGATGCGGGCGTAGGAGGTGTCGAGCCCGGCGTGGCTGCCGCCCGTGTCCGTCAGGCAGAGCGTCAGGCCCATGGATCCGAAGTCCGCCACGATGGGCTCGATCTCGTTGGTCTTGAAGTCCACATAGACCGTGTGGCCCAGCGAGCAGGCCAGCTGGTCCATCAGCCCGCAGGGCTTGCCGAAGTAGCGGTTCTCGGCGGTCTGCGCGGCGCGGGCGATCACGACGGGGTCGACCTTGCCGTCGTTGTACAGCTCGCTGAGGATGCGGCCGATCATGACGGAGAAGGCGGCGGAGGAGCTCAGCCCGGAGCCCGCGGGCAGCGTGCTGCGGAGCTTCGCGTCAAAGCCGCCGATCTCCAGCCCCAGCTCGGCGAAGGCGGCGGCCATGCCGCGCACAAGGGACAGGGAGGAGCCGAACTCCTTGGGCCGCACGTCCATCTGGCGCAGATTGACCTCGAAGGGCGCGTAGCCGGCCGAGCTGACGCGGATGATGCGTTCGTCGTTCTTCGTGCAGGCGGCGTAGAGCCCGAGGTCCACGCCGGAGGCGAGGATGCGCCCCTTCTGGTGATCGGTATGGTTGCCGGCCAGCTCTGTGCGGCCGGGGGTGAAGATCTCTTTCTTCATCTTTCTAAACCTCGTTTTTGATACTTGGTCATACACATTCAGATTACCTTAATTCCCCGGCAAAGTCAACGGGAAACTGCGCCGCATTTCCCAAAAAAAGGACGTCCGCCTCAGATGAGGCGGACGTCTGTTTCATGCGGTTTTATTCCTCGCCGCCGAGGTCCGTGGAGCTGCCGTCGTCCTTGACGATCTCGAACTTGCAGTTGAAGCCGTAGGCGGCCGCGGCCGCGGCCAGCACGCCCCACCAGGGCGCGACGGCCAGGCCGACCAGACCGCCGGCGATCCCGGCGTTGACCGGCACGGTCAGCAGCACCTTGTCGTCCCGCTTGACGCGGATCTTGTTGACGTTGCCCTCCTTGACGAGCGCCTTGATCTTCTCCAGCACGTCGTTGGTTCTGGCGCCGGACTTGTCCTCCAGCAGCACGATCGCGTCGACCACGCTGCCCTCGGTCTGTTCCAGAGCCTCCTTGGCTTCCTTATAGGACACGCCGGTGCGCTCCCGCACGGCGTCGATGGCTTCCAGGCTGATCTCCATGGTATCGTCCTCCTTTTTTTGTATGTGAACTTAGTGTATCACAGAAAACCGCGAAATAATCAACAGACTGTAAACCCCGTGTGAAAAAACTGGGAAATCGGCGTTCCGCCGATTTCCCAATCGCTCAACATCCTTTCCCGAGAGGTCTTGCGTAGTCTTTTGCCGCCGCAGCGGCAAAAGAATTTCGATCGTTTTTTGCGAGGGCGTGTACCTCGCAAAAAACTCTTCTCGCCCTGCAAGTGTGCGAGCGTCGTCCTCACAAGCTCCGTATCAGCTCGCTTCCGTGTGGCAACACGAAAGCTCGTTCACTCCGCTGCTCGTCCTCTCAATTTCAAAGCGAAATGCTTTGAAATTGAAAAGGAAAACGGAAGGAGCGAAGATGTAGCTTTCGCCGTTTGAGGTGAAAGCGGAATGAAGCGAGTTTCGTTTGACGCAGTGCGCGCGACAGGGCGCGATCTTTCTCAACGCAAAGCCCGGCGAAGCGGGTTTGCGTTGATGAGCGGAGCTCAGTACGCGACGCCCCAGTAGATCATGGTCTTCGCGGGCCTGCCGCAGCAGGCGCAGACCTCGCCGAGCGTCTCCTGCTCGAAGGGGATGCAGCGGGAGCTCATCCCGGCCTCCTCCTTCATCTTCTTTTCGCAGGCCTCGTCGCCGCACCACATGGTCTTGATGAAGCCGCCGCGCTCGGCCTGGAGGGCCTTCGCCTCCTCCACCGTGCGCGCGGGGAAGATGTGCTCGTCGAGATTGAGCTTCGCCTTCTCGTAGAGACCGCGTTGCACGAGCTCGAGCTGTTCGGCCGCGGCCAGCTCCAGCTCCTCCAGCTTCACGACGGTCTTCTCGCCGTCGTTGCGGCGCACCAGCACGCACTGGCCGGCCTCGATGTCGCGCGGGCCGATCTCGACGCGCAGGGGCACGCCCTTCATCTCGTACTGCGCGCACTTCCAGCCCATGGAGTTGTCGCTGTCGTCGATCTGCACGCGCAGCCCCGCGGCGCTCAGGCGGTCGCGGAGCGCGCCGGCGGCCTCGAGCACGCCGGGCTTGTGCTGCGCCACGGGCAGGACGATGACCTGGATAGGCGCGATCCGCGGGGGCAGGACCAGCCCGTTGTTGTCGCCGTGGGCCATGATGACCGCGCCGATCATGCGGGTCGTGGAGCCCCAGGAGGTCTGGAAGGGGTACTGCAGGGTGTTGTCGCGGCCGGTGAAGGTCACGCCGTAGGCGCGGGAGAACTTGTCCCCGAAATAATGGGAGGTCGCGCCCTGCAGGGTCTTGTGGTCCTTCATCATGCACTCGACCGTGTAGGTGGCCTCGGCGCCGGCGAACTTCTCCTTCTCGGTCTTGCGGCCCTTCACCACGGGGATGGCCAGCACCTTCTCATAGAAATCGGCGTAGCAGTTGAGCTGCCGCTCGGTCTCGGCCTGCGCCTCCTCGGCGGTCTCGTGGATGGTGTGGCCCTCCTGCCACCAGAACTCGCGCGAGCGCAGGAAGGGGCGGGTCGTCTTCTCCCAGCGGATGACGGAGCACCACTGGTTGTAGAGCATGGGCAGCTCGCGGTAAGAGTGCAGCACGCGCGACCAGTGGTCGCAGAACATGGTCTCGGAGGTGGGGCGGAAGGCCAGGCGCTCCTCCAGCTCCTCGCTGCCGCCCATGGTGACCCAGGCGCACTCTGGCGCGAAGCCGGCGACGAGCTCGCCCTCCTTCTTCAGAAGGCTCTCCGGGATCAGCACGGGCATCGCGACGTTCTGGTGCCCGGTCTTCTTGAATTCGGCGTCCATGATCTGCTGCATGTTCTCCCAGATGGCGTAGCCATAGGGGCGCAGGATCGTAAAGCCCTTCACGGAGGCGTATTCCACGAGCTCCGCCTTGCGGCAGATGTCGGTGTACCACTGGGCGAAATCGACCTCCATATCGGTGATCTGCTCGACCTTTTTATCCTTGGCCATAGTGCTCTCCTTCCCCCGCGGCAGCTCCGCGGGGCGTTGTTTTCGGCATGCCCCTTATTGTACCTTCCCGAAAAAGCCTTGTCAACGCCTCAATTTCAGTTTTTTCCCCCGTTTTTTCTTGACCTTTTCGGGGAATGCCTATATAATATGGCCGATTGCACCCAATGCAGGATCGCTTGTACCCAAGACACCTTCGGAGGTGACCGATATCAACAAACAGAGATTTCTCGCAGAGCTCGCTCAGCTGCTCACCTTCATGTACGAGGAAGACCGGCAGGACGCCCTGATGGTCTACTCTGCCATGTTCGACGAAGCGCAGGACGAGCAGGCTCTGCTCCAGGCCCTGGTCTCGCCCATCCGGCAGGCCGTGCTGGTCGCCCGCGCCTACAACGCCACCGAGCGCAAGCTCCAGGCCCACAGCCAGAGCCGCAGCGAAGCCGGCGCCCCGCGCGACGAGAGCGTGGCCCCCGACTATCTGCAGGCCATTTTCGCCATCCGCGCCGAGGCCCTGAGCAAGCAGGCCGCCAAGGTCGAAGCCGTGCAGGAGGACAAGAACCAGTTCTCGCTGTTCGATCTCGCCGCACAGGAGCAGGCCGCCGGGGCCGAGGCCCCGGCCGAGAGCGCCGAGGCCCCCGCGGAGGAAGCCCCCGCCGGGAGCGAAGCCGAGGCCGAGGTCCCGGCCGGGAGCGAGGCCGAAGACGGGGAAGCCCCCGCCGAGGAAGCGCGCGTGGACGCCTTCATGGCCGATTTCGCCATCGCCGAAGAGGGCGCCGCCCCCGCGGAGGAGGCCCCGGCCGGGGAAGCCCCCGCGCAGAGCTCCGTGGAGGAGCTGCTGGACGCCGCGGAAAAGGAAGTGGACGAGCAGGACGAGCGCTTTGTCGTCGTCGTGGACGGCAGCGACAAGCCCGTCAGGGAGCGCACCGTCCTCAAGCCGCGCGTGCCCCTGCTGATCCTGTACGTCCTGCTGGCGATCCCCGTCACGCTCGTCGGCATCGTACTGCTGCTGCTGCCGACCCTCGCGAGCCTCGGCGCGGCCGCCGTGCTCATCTCCGTCGGCGTCATGGCCGTCAGCTCCGTGTTCGGCGGCTTCGCCGTGCTGGCGGATCTGCTGGTCGTGCTCGGCGCGGCGCTGATCCTGCTGGCCCTGGGCCTGCTGTTCCTGTGGCTGTTCATCTGGTTCATCGGCGGCGCGATCGTCGGTCTGATCCGCGGGGTCTGCGCGCTGGGCCGCAAATGGTGCTATAAGGAGGTGCCCGCGATATGAAAAAAGCATGGGGCGTGATCCTTGTGATCGTCTTCAGCGCCATCCTGCTCGGCGCGGTCTGCGTCGGCGTCGGCTACATCACGGGCGCGGACATGAACCGCATCCTCTCCGTCGTCGAGGACAGCTCCCTGTACGCCTATGTGCAGACGCTTCAGCAGTACTGGAACCAGGCTTACGCCTACGCCATGCAGCTGCTGGCGAGCCTGTAACGATCCCAAACAAAAGCGCCGTCCGAAGAGAGATCTTCGGACGGCGCTTTTTTCACGGCGTTTTCCAGAGGCGCAGCACGCCCTTGTCGTTGAGCTGCCGCAGCGTGACGAGCAGCAGAGGGAAGCTCAGCGTGCCCCACACGCCCCAGACGCGCCAGCCGGCGTACACGGCCAGGAGCGAGGCGATGGGGTCGAGCCCGATCTGATCGCCCACGAGCTTGGCCTGCAGGCAGCTGCGCACGAGGCTCACGGTCCCCCAGGCGATCAGCAGGCCGAGGCCGCGCCCCGTGTCGCCCAGCAGCAGCGCCGCGAGCGCCCAGGGGACGAGCACGGCCCCCGTGCCGAAGACGGGGAGCGCGTCGATCAGCGCCGTCAGCGCCGCGATCAGCGCCGCCGCGCGGATGCGCAGCAGCAAAAACACCAGCAGCAGCTCGAAAAAGGTGATGACGGCGAGGATGCACTGGGCGCGCAGCCAGCCGCCGAAGCTCTGCTTCAGGTCCTGTCCCAGCCCCGCGAGCCGCCGCCGGAGGCGCTCGGGCAGCTGCGCGCGCAGGAAGGCGAGCACGCGCGGCCAGGCGGCCGAGCTGAAGTAGGCGCCGATCCCGGCCGTGACGGCGAACAGCAGCGCGTCCGGGCTGTTCTGCGCGAGGCGCGTCAGCAGGCCCAGCAGCCGCTGCGAGAGCGCCGCGGGGATGGCGTAGAGACTGTCCGCCGCCGCGTCCAGGGCCGTTTTCAGGTAGGTCGAGCCGCCGGCGAAGCTGTCCGCCGCCCGCAGCAGCCGCTCCTCGAGCGCGGCCAGGGCGCTCCGCCCTGGCTCTGCTGGTCTGGATCGGTGTAAAGATGATCCGGGAAGGACTGCACGGCCGGGATGAGAAAGGTTCCCTGAAGGGCAGCGCGCTGTT
>JAFRLZ010000021.1 GCA_017430985.1 Oscillospiraceae bacterium | reverse complement strand
TGTAGTTTGTCTATATGCTCTGCCGTCCGCCTCTATGCCTGCGCGCGGAACGAACCGGAAAAGCGGCGAAGAGTCTAAAACTTTTTTAAGTTTTTTCTCCGGGGCTTGCTCTTTCCGCACGGTTCAGTATATAATAAAAAACAAGCTGACAAAAATGGGTAAAACAGCGCGGAGGAGGGATCGCATGCTCGAATGGCTGGCAAAAAGCACCGTCGGCAAGATGCTTGCGACCTTTTTCCTGTCCATGCTGCCGGTCACGGAGCTGCGTCTGGGCCTGCCCTTCGGCGTCGCGCTGGAGCTGGAATACTGGCAGGCGCTCGTGGCCTCGGTGCTGGGGAACCTGGTGCCCGCGCCCCTCATCATCCTGTTCATCCGCCAGGTCTTTGAATGGCTGAGGCAGCGCCATCCCCGGATGGACGCCTGGGTGACAAGGATGGAGGACAAGGCGCATCTCAAAGGGAAGAAGGTTGAACGCTACGGGACCCTTGGCCTGATCCTTCTGGTGGCCATCCCGCTGCCGGGCACCGGTGTCTGGACGGGCAGCCTGGTAGCGGCCCTTCTGAAGCTGCCCATGGGGAAGGCCCTGCCGGCCATCACCATCGGCGTCCTGATCGCTGCCGCGATCATGAGCGCGGTGACCTTCGGCGTGATCCATCTGCTTTGAACTGTCATAGAAACAGAAAACCGACCGGGAAGTTCTTTCCCGGTCGGTTTTCTGCTATTTTTTTATCGGTCGAGTACCAGCGGCTCGGTCCAGTAGTGCTGATCGTAGAGGTCCGTGAAGCGGTAGAAGACCAGAAGTCTGCTGCCGTCGGGGAAGTAAGTGTCGCTGATCTGCAGCTCGCCGCTGACGACGATGGGATCGCGCAGACGGTAGCTGTCCTGGTATTCGCCGTCGTAGGAGTAATAATCGCAGATGAACTGCAGCTTCATCCCGTCTTCGAGCTCGATCAGGCCGCGGGCAACGGTCTCGGTCTCCCCGTCGGCGTACACCGGCAGCGCGCCGGCCACATAGCCCTTCGGGTTTTCGTCGTTGAAGATGAGGATGAGGTCGACCCGTTCCTCCGTCTTGCTGTCCTGACGCGTCAGCAGGGCGGGCACGCGGCCGAAGATCGCGTAGCGGCCGCCGTCCTCGGTCGTGCTCATGTGGTAATAGGGGACCGGGTGGTTGTTGATCGACAGCCAGGTGCCGTCGGCGTCGGGCAGGAGATTGCCCTGATCGTCGAAGGAGAAGATGTTGTCGAGGCCCATGTCCACATAGCCCTCGCCGTCGTCGTAGAAGAGGTTCATGTCGAGCCCCTGGACCAGCGACCACTGCTGCTCGGGCAGGGAGAGGAAGTAGTGATTGCCGGAGACCTGCCAGACCAGGGCGCTGCCGTCGAAGCGATTGTCGGCCAGATACTGCGCCGTGGCTTCGACGTTCGCGAGCGAGCGGCCAGTGAAGAAGCTGCTGTCCAGACCGGAGGAGCCTCCGCCGCCCAGGAAGAGACTCAGCAGATCGGCAATGTCCGCCGAGCCCTGCGGAACGCTGGGGGAGGAGGGCATGGAGCCGAAGAGAGCGGAGTAGGGATCGACGGCGTAGCCGCTCGACCCGGAGACGACCTGACCGCTGGTCTCCATGCTGGCGAATTCACGGATGCAGTCGGTGAAATCCTCGTCCATGCCCAGCGCGTCGTAAGTCTTCACCGCGGTGGAGACCTTGGAGAGCTTGCGCATCGGGAAATAGACCGACAGGCCGTAGGCGTTGGTCATGCGGCTGGAGGTGCGGTTGTATTTGACGGCGCTCAGCAGCACGCGGGCGAGATCCTTGCCCTCCTCCGTGCCGAGGCGCTGCGCGAAGTCCACAAAGTCGATCTGATCGATCACCGTGGAGGCCGCAAACTCCCGGCTGCCGCTGCGGGCGGTGGAGACGGTCTTGTAATCGCCCTCGGTGATGAGCGATTTCAGGCTCTGCGAGAAAGCGGAAAGATCATCCGGCAGCGTCTCGCCGAGCTCGGCCAGGTCGACCACCGACAGGGTGGTGGACTGACCGGAGCACTGCTGGCCGCATTTCGTGACGAAGTCGTCCACGATCTGTTTGCCGATGTCCAGCGTGGCCATCGAGGGGTCGTTGGAAAGCTTGGTCAGCCAGTCGGTGTAGTACCAGCCGATGCCGGGTTCGGTCTCCTCGGAGGCGATGAGATAGTCGGCGTAGCGGCTGAGCATCTGCGCCGTCTCGACCGTGGCCATCAGGCAGGCGTCGAAGCCGACGAAGTCATATTTCAGATCGGCCTTTTTCAGCGCGCTCTCCAGCGAGGCGAGCGACATGGAGCCGCTGTTGGGGTACTTTTGGTCGTAGCCATAGCCGGACAGCGAGCCGCCGCCGTGGTCCCAGAGGATCAGCATGTAGCGGTTGGCGGGGAATTTCTCCTTGCAGAAGTCCAGGAAGCTCACGAGCGTGTTGGGGTCGGTCATGGAGCCGGTCCCGGCCTTGGGCACGAGACAGTTGAAGCCGCGGTCCGTGACCTGGTAGATCTGGTTATAGGTGCTGCTGACGACCTTGTTCTGCCAGCTCGTGCAGCCGCCGGTGTAGACCAGCAGATTGACCGAGTCGCTGAGCGCGGCGTTCTGCATCTCGATCAGGTCCTTGGTGGCCATCTGGCTGCGGGACTCGAGGTCGGTGCCGCACATGTAGACCATGATCGTGACCGTGTCCTTGCCGTTGCCGCGGATCTGCGTGAACTTGTCGCGCGCGGCCGGGTCGACGCTGCGATTGAGCGAGCCGGTGTTGCTGTCGCCGGTCCAGGCCGTGGAGCTGCCGGTCCAGCCCGTGAAGGGGGTGGACTGCGAGCTCGAAGCGCCGGGCAGGAGACTGCTGTAGCCGCCGCTGCCCGGAGCGGTCGTGACGACAGGAGTGTCGGTGCTCACGGAGGAGCCGCCGCCGAAGAGATTGCCGAGTCTGCCGCCGCCGAAGAGCAGGAGGAGGACCACGATGATGAGGATGGGGCTGATGCGCCCGCCGCCACCGCCGCTGCGGGAACCGGAGGAACGGCCGCCGGAGCCGCCGGAGGACGACCCGGAGGGGCGGTTGTCCCCACGCCCGAAGATGTTGGAGCCGCTGCCGCCGACCGGACCCGAGCCGAGCCCGTGGCCCTCACGGCCCACGCCGCTGCCGGTGCCGGTCACGTTCTTTTCGCGGCCTCTCGGTCTGTTGTTGTTATCCATGCTGCTGCCTCTCTTTCAAACGAGTTTAAGCCTTGTCCGCCATATCGAAAAACCGCCGGGGGATGTGACAGTAGCCGCCGGGGTTCTTGTCCAGGTACTTCTGGTGGTATTCCTCCGCCGAATAGAAATTTGCCAGGGGCGCAAGCTCGACCTCCAGCTTCCGAACGCCGAGGGCCTCCGCCTCTTTCTGCATCCGCGCTTCGATCGCGGGACGCTGAGACTGGTTTACATAATATATTCCCGTCCGATACTGGACGCCGATGTCGCCGCCCTGCCGGTTGATGGACAGAGGGTCGATCACGAGAAAAAAGCGGTCCAGCAGCTCGGTCAGCGAGATGCGCGCCGGGTCGAAGACGAGGCGCAGGGTCTCGGCGTGGCCGCTGCTGCGGCAGACCTCCTGATAGCTCGGGTTTTCCGTCGGGCCGTTGGCGTAGCCGACCTCGGTCTCCAGCACGCCGGGGAACTGGTCGAAATACTTCTGCATGCCCCAAAAGCAGCCGCCAGCCAGATAGATCGTCTCCATTGTTTCAGCCCCTTCCGCTTTTTTTTTCATTGTATCAAATCCTGCGGCGCTTGACAATGCCAAATCACGGCCGGTCGTCATTGACGAAGTGCTTGACCCCCGGCTCCGGATGCCGCAGCTCTTCGCGGAAGAAGGCGGGGTAGAAGCGGCGCTCGTCGTCGCAGGAGGCCCAGGTCAGCTCCTCCTCAACGCCGAACTCGGTGAAGCTGCTGCAGACCGGCTCGAAATCCTCCGGCGTTTTCATATAGAAATACAGGCTCAGCTCGTAGATGGGCTTGCCGAGCCTGGAGGGCGCGTCGCAGATGAAATAGCACTCATGCACGAAGCCGAGGCGGTCGATCTCAAGATGCGCGCCCGTCTCCTCATAGACCTCGCGCACGACGGCCTGCTCGGCGGTCTCGCCGAAGCGGATGCGTCCGCCCACGGAGTAGAGATAGTCGAATTTGGGGTTGCGGACCATGAGGAAACTGCCGTTCCTCATGATGATCGCACCGACGCGCAGGTTTACATAACCTTCAGAGCAGGGGACGCACAGATCCTGCGCGGTCTTTCCGCCGCGCCCGCGCCCAAGCAGGAAGTCGTTGGCCGCTGTGAGCAGCTCGCGGCGCGGCTCCTGCTCGATGAGCGCCATGGCCTCCTCGTAGGTGGCCAGCCGCGCGCCGAGAAGCTCGCCCGGGTCGGGCCTGAGTTCTTGCCCCTCATATTCGGCGCAGAAATAGGTGACGTGCTTCATCTTGCCGGGCTTTTTGGGGAGGGGATAGCTCTCCTCCCGGCGGAAGCCGTCCAGGATGCGCACCCGCAGCCCGACCTCCTCAAAGATCTCGCGCAGCGCGGTCTCACGTTCGCTCTCGGCGCCCTCCATGTGGCCCTTCGGGAAGGACCACCAGCCTTTTTTCTGGTGGATCAGCACATAGCGGATCACGCCGCTCTCCCGCGTGAAGGTGACGGCGCCGCAGGAGTATTCCCAAAGATCCATGCTCCTTGCTTCCTTTCTCAAAATAGCTCGTCGAGCAGAAGATAATAGCGCAGACGCTCCCGGTCCGGCTCCAGGCCGAGCTCGCGCAGCAGGGCATCCGGGTCATAGTCGGGGCGGCGGTGCGAGGCACGGTACGCGCCCGAGAAATTGTCCCGGAGGCTGCGCTGGATGATGGCGAGGTCCTGCCAGGGGTCGCCCGGCCCCATGCGGCCGCAGTCGACGAAGCCGGTCACATGCCGCCCGTCCGTGAGGATGTTCGGCAGGCAGAGGTCTCCGTGCGTGAGGACGAGGCGCTCCGCGGACGGCCGGTTTTCCTCCAGCCAGCGCAGCAGCGCGGCGGGGCCGGCAAAGCCCTGCGGCCCGAAGGTCTCCGGGTCGGCGTGCTCCGTGTCCGCGAGGCCGCGCGCCGTGTTCTCGCGCGCCCAGCGCAGCTTCCCGTCGAGCCGGACGCCGCAGAAACGCTCTGCGGGCACGCTCTGCAGCAGCGAGATCGCCTCCGCCGCCAGCCGCGTCACCAGAGCCGGATCGCGCATCAGCTCATCGCTGCAGAGCATCCGCCCCGGCAGCCGCGTCATCAGACAGAAGGCCTTGCCGTCCGCGATCTCATAACAGAGGATCTCCGGAACGGGCAGGAGTCCCGCCAGAGCGCGGCAGACCGCGGCCTCGTTGTCCGCCTCCCCGGAGCGCGGCGAGGTCTTCAGCACCATGTCGTCGAAGAGAAACACCCGCGAGCCTGAGAGGCCGACGCGGCTCTCCGCGCAGAGTTTTCCCGCCGTCAGCGCCCGGATCGACTCGGGCAGAGGCAGGGGGAGGCAGCTCATCGATGCGTTCCCCTCACGGCCTCACGCCGTACATATAGCGCAGGATGACGCGCCCGGCGACCTCACGGCCGAAGAGCTTCGTCATCGTGTCGACGGCCGGGCCGCCCTGCGCGAACAGCTCCTCGGCAAAGGCGCGGATCTTCGCGCGCTTGGCCTCCGCGCCACAGGCGGGCGCGGCCTCCAGCTGCTCGAGGAAGCGCTGCATATAACCGTCGGCCGCGGCGTTGAGGCGCTCCGTGAAGCCCTTGCCGGCCTTGTGGTAGGAGCAGGGGTAGAGGATCGCGTCGTACCAGTGCGCACTCTGCGCCGGGGGATCGGGCAGGTCCGCATCGCGCGCCTTGAGCGCGGCGAAGGCGCTCTGCGCCTCGCCCGGCCAGGGGGCGAGCTGCGTGTCGTAGAGCTCCGCGATCTGCGTCTCCTTGCCCATCGCGTCTACATAGTCGAGGTTGAAGAGGGGGACGTCTTTCTCCTCGCAGGCGAGGACGACGGTCTCCATTTTCATCAGGCCCAGCATGGCTTTCATGCGCAGCACACAGAGATGGCCGAGGTTTTCGACGGCATAAGACTCGGTCTCGAAGACCATGCCCTTTTTGCTCAGACGCGCGTCCGCGCCGACGTTTTCCCTGTTGAGCGTATAACGCTCCTGCAGCTTCTGGATGAGCGCTGCGCCAAGATCTTTGTGTTCTTTCATGTTGACCTCCTGTATGTTTGAAATGACCTGTTGCGTCGTCAGAGCGAAGCACGGCCGCCCCGGTCCGCTGCGCAAGGCGTGCCGGTCTGCGCTTCTGTGCTCACCGCCTGAGGACCGCGCCGAGCTCTTCCGCGAACTTCTCGGGATAGTCGCTGACCAGCATGTGCGTGCTCTCGGGGAAGCGGACCGCGTCGAACGGCGTCGGTACATGCTCCCGGTACCAGTCCGCGAGCGCCGGAGAAAACAGGGAGCCGGGGTCCGCGTAGAAATAGGTGACTGGGACCGTGATCTGTTCCACCGTCGGCCGGTTGTCCTGAAGCTTCATGGACCTCGCCAGGCTTTTCAGCACCGCTTCGTCGCAATCGGCCAGCTTCTCCTTCAGAGGCTTTTTCAGGAGGAAGCCCGGGATCTTTGCCAGCTTCGGGATCGCTCCGATGGCGAACTCCTTATACAGCGTGTAAAAATCCTTCCCGGCGTCCCGCTCCATGTCTTCTTTCGTGTATTTGCCCTGATACAGACCCAGCTTCCACTCCTCGTCGTTGAGCTGCTTCGGCGTCATGTCGCAGAGCACGATCCGCTTCAGAGCGCCGCAGCCGAAGAGCCGGACGTAGTTCAATACCACGCCTGCCCCCATGGACCAGCCGAGCAGCGTGACGTTGGAGAGGCCAAGCCCCCGGATGATTTCGTTCAGATCGCCCGCAAGCGTCTCCATGGTGGGGCTTCCGCTGTTTGCCTGCTTGCTCCCGCCGTGTCCCCGGTGGTCGTAGATGACGCAGCGGGCCTGTCCCTGCAGCAGCTCCGCCGGTTTCGTATAGACGTCGTGCGTGCTTGTCCAGCCGTGCAGCATGATCAGGGTATCCGGGCCCTGCCCTCTGTCCTCATAATACAGCTTCTGCCCGTCGCTGAGAGTAAAATAGCTCATATGCCGTCCTCCTGATGTTTTTCGTTGTGAATGCCCGAGCGCCGGGAAACGGACTGTTTCGATATGCCTTGAGACAACGATTTGAATGTCGTCGGCAAGCGGAGAATAATCCAGGCAAAGCGGCTCTGACGGAACAAGTCAGCGGTTGGCCGGATCGTGATGCCCTGTTTCCGTTCTGATCAGGTGTCCTTCCTGTATCGCTGCGAATGTCGCTGCTGCGCTGACGATAGTGCCGCTGTATTTCAGATCAATAGCCGTTAACGTCAGCGGAAGCATAAAAAGCAGGATCCCCGCCGCCTTATTCATGACTGTGTGTAAGACAAGCAGTTTCTTTTGCATGACATATCCGGAGATCAAGTTGACCGCCTTGATCACGGCAATCACGACGATCCAGATGAAAAGCCAGGTCGGGATATGAATGACCGGGATCAGCTTTATCAGACACACAACGACCAATACAAAATCAGCCGCTGTGTCGAGCTTCGATCCGAACTCGCTGACCGTACTGGTCCTTCTCGCCACTGCGCCATCTGCCATATCGGTGATTCCGGCAGTGATATAGAATACAAAAAACGCCGGAGACAATACAGGGCAAAACAGCAGAACGATACTGAAAACGATTCTGGTTCCGGTTAAGATATTTGCCATTTCCTTTTTTCTCTTCTGCGGTGCAGGGCTCCGTTCCTTTGTCTTTTTGTCCGCCGCGGTTCCGCGGTAAGATTTGCTATACGCATCGGTCGGTTCGCAGGACCCCGGGATGAAGTCTTTCTTTCAGTGGTACAGGAGGCATATCGTTTCGATATGCTCCGTATGCGGGAACATATCAACCGGCTGAATGCGCCGCACTTTGTAGCCGCCCTTGACGAGCACGCCCAGGTCGCGCTGCATGGTGACGGGATTGCAGGAGATATACACCACGCGCGGCGGAGCGCAGCGCAGCAGCGAGCGCAGGAACTTTTCATCGCTCCCGGCGCGCGGCGGGTCCATGAACACGAGGTCCGGCCGCTGCCCGTCGGCGGCCATGCCCTCCATGAACTGCCCGGCATCCCCGGCGGTGAACCAGGCGTTTTTGATCCCATTGAGCTTTGCGTTCACGATGGCGTCCTTCACGGCGTCGGCGTTGAGCTCGACCCCGATGATCTGCTTGGCCTGCGACGCCGCGCAGAGCCCGATCGTGCCGATGCCGCAGTACGCGTCGAGCACGGTCTCCGTCCCGGTCAGGCCCGCCAGGCGGATCGCCTCGCCGTAGAGCCGTTCCGTCTGCACGGGGTTGATCTGATAGAACGAGGAGGGCGAGATGCGGAATTTAAGTTTACATAATTCATCCTCGATATAGCCAGGGCCATAAAGCGCTTTGCTTTTCGGGCCGAGGAGCATGGAACCGAAGCGGTCGTTGACGTTCAGCACCACGGTCGTGATCTCGGGAAAATCGGCCAGGAGCCTGGCGAGGAAAGGCTTCTGATTTTTGAAAATGGGCGAGGCGGCGACGAGCACCACCATGACCTGCCCGCTCGTGAAGCCGCGGCGCACCAGCACATGCCGCAGCCAGCCGCTCCCGCTGCGCTCATCATAGACCTGCAGCTTGAACTCGCGCAGCATCCTCCGGATCGAGACGATGATGCGGTCGGCCAGCTCGTCCTCGATGAGGCAGCTGTCCACCGGCACGACGGCGTGGCTGCTGGACTGGTAGATGCCGGAGACGACCTGCCGCCGCCGGTCGAGCGCGAAAGCGGCGTGGACCTTGTTGCGGTAATGATAGGGTTCGTCCATGCCCCAGATCTCCTCAACGTGGCCGAAGCGGCCCAGCAGGCCGATGACCTCGCGCTGCTTGTGGCCGAGCTGCTCGGCGTAGCTCAGATTCTGGAGCTGGCAGCCGCCGCAGGCGCGGCGGTGGGGACAGAGCACGCGTTCGTTTGCATCCATGCGGCTTCACCTCAACGATATATTATAGCACATTTTGTGACAAAACGCTATGTTTTTCGCAGAAAGTCTGTTGAGAAAGCAGATGTCAGTGTGGTAAACTACAGAAAAGGGAGGAGGCGGCAGGGCCATGCAGATCGTATATGAGGACGCGGCGCTCGTCGTCTGCCTCAAACCGCCGGGCGTGCTGTCCACGGACGAGCCCGGCGGCGTGCCGGAGCTGCTGCGCGAGCAGCTCGGGCTGCGGGAGCTGCGCACCGTGCACCGGCTCGACCGGGTGGTGGGCGGATTGATGGCGCTGGCCAAAAGCGCGCAGACCGCTTCCGAGCTGTCTCGGCAGATCCGGGAGGGCGGCTTTGAAAAGCGCTACCTGGCGGTGGTGCACGGCTTGACGGAGAAGCGGGGCGAGCTGCGCGACCTGCTTGCGCGCGACCGGGTCAGATGTCTGACCTATGTGGCCGACGCGCCCGGCAAGGGCGTGCAGGAGGCTGTGCTGCGCTTTGAGACGCTCGGGTACGCCGAGGGGCTGAGCCTTGTGAGGATCGAGCTGCTCACCGGACGCACGCATCAGATCCGCTGCCAGTTTTCCGCGCGCGGCCTGCCGCTCGTCGGAGACCGGAAATACGGCCTGCCGGGCGATGAATGCGCGATCGCGCTCTGGTCGCACGAGCTGGCCTTCGCGCATCCCGGGGACGGGCGGGCGCTGCGCTTCACCGCACCGCCGCCGGCCGAGCGGCCCTGGACACTGTTTTGAAAGGGGAATCCGCCATGGAACACAAGGACTGTATCAGTACCGGCATCTCCGGGCTCGACCGGGCGATCGACGGGCTTCGCCCCGGCGATACCGTCACCTGGCAGATGGAGAGCATCGGAGACTATATCTTCGTCGCCACGAAGTTCGTGGTGGACGAGGCGCTGACCGGGCGGCCGATGATCTATCTGCGCTTCGGCGACCACGACGAACTGGTCCCCACCGAGGTGCTGCGCCAGCGCGGCGCGAACATCAAAACGATCACGCTCGACCCCTCCGTGGGCTTTGAGACCTTCTCCGTGCAGGTACACCGGATCATCTCTTCGGAGCCGGAGGACAGCTTCTTTCTCTTCGACTGCATCTCCGAGCTGCAGAAATACTGGTTTTCCGACCTCATGGTCTGCAACTTCTTCGTGCTGACGAGCGAGTTCATCGCCTCGCGCGGGGCGCTCTGCTACGTCGCGCTGCAGTATGAGCGGCACACCTACGAGACCATCTCCCGCATCCGTCACGCGACGAACGTGCTGCTGAATATCCGCACCATACACGGCTGCACCTACATCCATCCGGTCAAGGTCAGCGGGCGGCAGAGCGCGCAGATGTTTTTCCCGCTGCGCGTACAGGGCGAACGCTGCGAAACCGTCACATCAAGCAGCGACACCTACGCCATCTTCGATATCTTCACGCAGACCGGCGAGCGACGCGACTGCTGGGACAGCATGTTCGACTCGGTCGGCCCGGAGCGCGCGGAGCCGAAAGACCCGGAGGGCATGGCGCTCAAGGAGAACATCATGAAATGCCTGCTCGGCACGGAGCCGAACGTGTTGGAGCTGTGCCGGACCTATTTCTCCCTGAGCGACCTCATGGAGATCAAAAAGCGCGAGATCGGCACGGGACGCATCGGCGGCAAGGCCGTCGGCATGCTGCTGGCGCGTCACATGATCCGCGACACCGACCCGGATTTCTACGAGCGGCGCATCGAGCCGCACGACTCCTATTTCATCGGCGCGGACGTGTTCTATACCTACGCCGTGCAGAGCGGCATCTGGGACCTGCGTACCCGGATGATCGAGCCGGAGGACTATCTGCGCCTCGCCCCGGCGCTGCGCGAGCGGCTGCTGACGGGCGAGTTCATGCCGATGATCAAGGAGCAGTTCCTGTCCATGCTGGAATACTTCGGCCAGTCGCCCATCATCGTCCGGTCGAGCTCTCTGCTCGAGGACGGTATCGGCAACGCCTTTGCCGGCAAATACGAGAGCGTGTTCTGCCCGAACCAGGGCAGCCTCGAGGAACGCTACCGGGTCTTCGAGGACGCGGTGCGCACCGTCTACGCGAGCACCGTCAGCCCGGAGGCCTTCCGCTACCGCGCCGACCGAAACCTCCTCGACCGCGACGAGCAGATGGCGCTGCTCGTCATGCGCGTCAGCGGCGACGTGCACGGGGATTACTACTACCCGCATTTGGCTGGCGTCGGTCATTCCCGCAACCTCTATGTGAGCGGGCCGAAGGCCAGCGAGGACAACAAGGGCATGCTGCGCCTGGTCTTCGGCATGGGCACCCGCGCGGTCGACCGTGAGGCGGACGACTATGCGCGCTTTGTCTCGCTCGACGCGCCGACAGCTCCGCCGATGGTGGAATACGGCGACGAATACCGCTTCAGCCAGCACAAGGCCGACGTCATCGACCTCAGGACCAACCGCTTCGAGACCGTGCCGCTGGAGACCCTCGACAAACGGGAGATGCGCACCGACGCCTCGCTTTTCCTGGAGCCGGACTATGCGACCGCCGCGCGCTTCCGGGAGATGGGGCTCTACGGCGAGCCGGTGCCGGACATCCTCAATTTCCGAAGGCTCCTTCGTACGGACTTCCCGGCTGTGATGGAAAAGATCATGGCGACCGTGGCGGAGAAATACCGTTATCCCGTGGACGTGGAGTACGCCGTCAACTTCAGCCCGAAGGGGGACTACCGCGTCAACCTCCTGCAGTGCCGCACGATCCAGACGAGCGGACTGGGGCAGGCCGGCGTCATGCCGCAGGTGCGGGACTTCTTCTGGCGCATCAAGGGGAACTTCATGGGCGGCAACGCCGCCATCCCCGTGCGCTACGCGGTCTTCGTGAAGGTGGAGCCTTATCTCTCCCTGCCCGAGCAGCAGAAATACGCCGTGGCGCGCGCCGTGGGCGAGCTCAACCGCCTGCTGCGGGGACAGAACGCCATTCTCCTCGGCCCGGGTCGCTGGGGCACGACCACGCCGAGCCTCGGCGTGCCGGTCCGCTTTGCGGAGATCAACCGCTTCCTGTGCATGTGCGAGCTGGCCTACAGCTCCCACGGGCTGCGCCCGGAGCTGAGCTACGGCAGCCACTTTTTCCAGGACCTCGTGGAGACGGGCATTTTCTACACGGCCATCTACCAGGGAGAGCCCGGCTGCACCTTTGACGAGGCGCTCTTCGACGCCTGCCCGGACCGCTATCGGGAGCTGACCGGCGACGAGAAGCTCGAGGGCGTGATCCGCGTCTGCGACCTGGGAGACAAGGGCGCGATCCTCTATTCCGAGGTCGAGAGTCAGGACTGCTTCCTGGGCAGACTGTAGGAAGTGAAAAGCGAAAAGAGACGACCGGGCCGCGGATGCAAACGCATCCGCGGCCCGGTCGGTTTTTTCTTTACAGCTCGTACAGCAGCACGATCAGCGGTATGGTCAGCGCGCTCAGCAGCGTGTTCGTGATGTTCACGGCGCTCGCGTAGCGCGCGTCCTGCCCGAAGACCTGGGACATGTTGGTGATGTTGACCGCGGTGGGCGCGCAGGCGGCCAGGAGCGTGATGAGCAAAAGCTGCCGCCCGTTCGCGGCAAGCGTGTAAAGCGGCGTGAATTTCAGGATCAGCAACGCGGCGGCGGGCAGGACCAGGAGCCTCAGCGCCGCGACGAGCCAGCTGCGCCGGTAGGAGAGGAAGAGCCTCAGATCCATACCGCCGATCAGCATCCCGATCACCAGCATGGCCAGCGGCCCCATCATCGAGCCAATGGAGGAGAGCGCGTCGTCGAGCGGAGCGGGGAAGCGCAGGCCCGTCACGCAGAGGATGAGCCCGGCGAAGACGGCAAGGAGGTTGACGTTCGTGAGCATCCGCCTGAAGTCGATCCCGCGCTCGCCGCAGAGCGTGGCTTTCCCGACGCTCCAGAGGAAAATGTTCTGCACCGCGATGTAGGGGCTGGCGTAGACGACCCACTCCGGGCCGAGCACGGCTGTCACGATGGGGATGATGAGATTGCCGGCGTTGGAAAACTCGATCGACACCTGCTCCACGCGGTCCAGCCGCAGGGGCTTTCGCAGCAGTGCGCTGAGCAGCAGATAGACGCTCTCGACGATGAAGGCCGCGAGCGTCGCCAGCAGCAGACCGCCGCGCACCTCCGGCGTGAAATCCACCTGGAAGGAGTGCAGCAGCATGCAGGGCGTGACGAGATAGAGGCTCAGCCGGGAGAGAACGAGGCTGTCCTCCGTTTTGAGCACGCGGATGCGCACCAGCAGGAAGCCGATGGCGATGCAGATAAAGAGAGAGGCGATCTTGCCGATCAGCGTCTGAACGATCATAAAAAACGGCCTTTCGCGCAGACGCGGTGGATGCTGCTCCGCCGCGTCTGAAACTGCTACCATTTTGCGGCGGAGCGGCCCGCCTGTCAAGCTGTGAAATAAAAAATTTAAAACTTATTGTGAACGCGCGCTCCGTTTCTTGAAAAGCGAGAGCGCCGGTTGTATAATGAGCGGCGGGAAGTGAGACTATGCTTGTTTTGAAATACATCGTTCTGTTCGCCGTCGCCTATGTGCTCGGTTCGGTGAACCTGTCCATCCTGATCTCGCAGGGTATGGGGGGCGACGTGCGCAGCCACGGCAGCGGCAACGCCGGGGCGACGAACATGGCGCGCACCTACGGCATCTGGGCGGGGCTGGCCGCCATGGCGGGGGACATGGTCAAGGCCGTGGCCGCCATGCTGCTCGGCTGGTGGCTCCTGGGCGACTGGGGCCTGGCCTGCGCGGGCGCGGCCTGCATCCTGGGGCACTGCTTCCCGCTGCTGTATACTTTCCGCGGCGGCAAGGGCATCTCCGTCGGCGGCGTGATCGCATTCGCGGTGGACTGGCGCGTGGGCCTCGTCGTGGTCGGCGTGTTCCTGCTCGGCGCCTTTTCGAGCAAGAAGGTCTCGCTCGGCTCGGTGCTCGCGGCGCTCGCGATCACCGCCGCGTCGATCGTGTTCCGTGTGAGCACGCCGCGGCTACTGCTGGCGATCTTCTCCATGACGCTGGCGATCTGGCAGCACCGGGAGAACATCAAGCGCCTGCTCGCCGGCACAGAGCCGGACTTCAAGGCGAAGAAAGTGAAGAAATAAGCGAAGAATTAATAAGATCCTGCCGCAAAATGCCGAAAGAGCAAGGGCATTTCGCGGCAGGATCTTTTTACGGCGCGTATTCGATGTCGTCCCAGCCGCGCCAGTCGACGACGGTCGGCCAGTAGGTGAAAGCATGGCGGATGGCGGCGTTGCGCTCGGTCTCGCGCCAGCCGAAGGCCGTGGAGGAGGGGTCGCGCGGGCTGCCGACGATCAGCGTCACGCCCGGATGGGCGGCAAGGAAGGCGTCGGCCTGCTCGCGGGTAACGCCCGTGTTCCGGAACCAGCCGTTTTCAAAGTCGGGGCAGTTGGCAAGAAAGCTCAGGTCGCCGAAATACCCGTCGTAGGAGAGGTTCAGGTCCCGCAGCCTCGTCAGGCTGCAGAGCGGGGAGAAATCCTCCACGTTCCGGCAGAGGAAGAGCTCGAGATACCAGAGCTCCGACAGCTCCGAAAGCGGCGAGATGTCCGTCAGCGTGTCGTTGTCGGCCAGGATCAGTACCTGCAGCTCCGGCATCTGCCCGATGAGCGTCAGATCGGTCAGCGCATTGTGCCCGAGGTCGAGCGCGCGCAGGTGGTGGCCGAAGCGCAGCAGGGGATAGAGCTCGTCGTTCGTATAGCGGTGGTTGCCCGGCTCGCCGGTGCGCAGCGTGGAGAAGCAGGTGATGTCGCTCGGCACGGTCCAGCTGCCGAAGTGCAGCGTCCATATGAAGTCGATCGCCGGGTACAGCTCCTCGAAGCGCTCCATGTCCCCAACGCTCCAATCGACCGCGCGCATGTCGACGCGCCGCAGCAGCGGCAGACAGCGCAGCGCCTCCTCCGCGCCCTCGGCCTCCGTGATCGTCAGCTCGGCCGTGTCGCTCGGCAGCGGGGTCCCGCGCCAGTCGAAGGTGTAACGCACGGCGCAGTCCGGCCGCAGGCGCTGCAGCGCGGCCAGGGCCTCGGTCTCCGCGCTTGCCGTACCGTCGACCTCACGCAGATTGGGATTGTCCGCCAGCGCGAGGATCTCCTCCGCCGTCTCGCCGGCAAGCACGACAAAGCTCGGCGGTTCGGGCGTGGGCTCCGGCGTCGGTTCCGGCGTGGGCGCGGGAGCGGCGGTCTCCGTCGGCTCCGGCGAGGCCGGGGCGGGGGATGCGCAGCCGGCAAGCAGCGCAAGGAGCAAAAGCGATATCAGGATGACATGTTTTTTCATACATTTTCTCACCGCGTCCCATCTTAGCATCTTCTCCGCCGTTTTTCAACGGCAAATGCGGCTTGACCGCGGCGGGGCGGGAGGTGTATAACGGTAGACGACAAGAGTGAAAGGAGCGCAAGCATGGACAAACGTTTGAGCCGCGACATCGACGGCTTCATCAAAGAGAACGAAGCACGCATTTTTGCCGACATCGCCCGCCTGGTGGCGATCGACAGCGTGGAGGGGAAGGCTGCCCCGGGCGCACCCTTCGGCGAGGGGCCAGCGCGGGTGCTGGCCGAGGGACTGCTCGTCGCGCGGGAACTGGGATTGAAGGCCGTCAACTGCGATGACTATATCGGCTACGCCGAAGTCGGCGAGGGCGAGGACTATCTCGCCACGATCACGCATCTGGACGTGGTCCCCGTCGGCGAGGGCTGGACGGAGGACCCCTTCGTCATGCGCGAGCACGAGGGCTGGATCATCGGCCGCGGCGTGATGGACGACAAGGGGCCGAGCGTCCTCTGTCTCTACGCGCTGAAATACCTGAAGGACCGCGGCCTGCCGCTGCGGTATCCCGTACGCGCGCTGCTCGGCATCAACGAGGAGACGGGCATGGGCGACGTGGAATACTACCTGGCCAACTACAGGGCGCCGCTCTTCTGCTTCAGCCCGGACGCGAACTTCCCTCTCTGCAACGGCGAGAAAGGCATCACGCGCGGCCGGATGATCGCAAAGGTCCCGCTTGAGAACATCGTCGACATCAAGGGAGGCTTCGTCTCCAACGCCATCCCAGACAAGGCCGAGGCGCTGATCCGCGCGGACAAGGCCGAGAACGCGCCCGGCGTGACAGCCGAGCGGGCGGGCGAGGGCCTCTGGCGCCTGACGGCTGCCGGGATCGGCGGGCATGCCTCGCTGCCGGAGGGCACGGTCAACGCCATCGGCCTGCTGGTCAGTGCCATCCTGGACCAGAAGCTCGCCGGCGAGCAGGAGGCGAAGTTCCTGCGTGCGATCGCCATGCTCAACGAGAATACGGACGGAAGCGGCCTCGGCGTGCAGGCCGACGACGGGCTCTTCAAGCCGCTGACGATCGTCGGCAGCGTGCTCGGCATCGAGGACGGCCGCATGGTACAGACCTACGACAGCCGCTATCCCACGAACACCAGCGGAAAGAAGATCGCCGCGATCATCAACGAGCGGCTCGGAGACGTGCTCACGGTCGAGGTCGACCGCGACGCGCCGCCCTTCTACATGAGCCTCGACAAGCCGGAGGTCCAGGCCTGCATCGACGCTTACAACGCCGTCACCGGCGAAAACGCCGAGCCCTACACGATCGGCGGCGGCACCTACGCGCGCGACTTCCCGAATGCCGTTTCCTTCGGACCGGAGCACCCGGAGCGGCCGTGCCCGGCCTTCGCCGGACCGATCCACGGCGTGGACGAGGCCGCCTGCAAGGCCTGGTTCCTGGAGGCGCTGAAGGTCTACATCGTCGCCCTGCTGAAGCTGGAGGAGCTGGACTTTTAATTTGAAGTTCGGAACCGGGACGCAGGGGCGAGCACAGCTCGCCCCTGCGTCTTTGCCATCCTGCGCTCTCCTGCGGATGAGAGAGGGAAGGACGGCGAACGGATCGCATTTTTACATTTTTTTAACCTTTGCTCTTTCCGGCGCGGTATAATTGCTGTATAATCATTACTTGGCATATCAACGGATGCGGAGGGTGACACTATGAGCAAACGCGCTCTGATCGTCGAGGACGACAGCAATATCGCCGAGCTCCTGCGGCTCTATCTGGGGAAAGACGGCTTCGAGGTCATGATCGCCCCGGACGGCGGCAAGGCCGAGGCCGATTTCGACCTGTTCCAGCCGGACGTCGTTCTGCTGGACATCATGCTGCCCGTCAAGGATGGCTGGCAGGTCTGCCGGGACATTCGCAGCAAGTCCATGGTTCCAATTATTATGTTAACTGCAAAGGGAGAAACGTCCGATAAAATCAATGGTCTCGAAATGGGAGCGGATGATTATGTTACCAAGCCCTTCGACGTGAAGGAGCTGATCGCCCGCATCCACGCGGTCCTGCGCCGCAAGGACGCGGACGCGCCGGTGGAGAAGAAGCTCAACTACGACAAGCTGGTCATCAACCTTGACTCCTACGAGCTGGTCGTGGACGGGAAGAAGATCGACACGCCGCCCAAGGAGATGGAGCTGCTGTTCCATCTGGCCTCTTCGCCTAACCGCGTTTTCACCCGCAACCAGCTGCTCGACGAGGTCTGGGGCTTTGACTATTTCGGCGACTCCCGCACCGTGGACGTGCACATCAAGCGTCTGCGCGAGAAGCTCGAGGGTGTGTCGGACAAGTGGTGCCTGAAGACCGTCTGGGGCGTGGGCTACAAGTTCGAGGTCACGGAGTAAGAGCGTGAAAAGCATCTATCTGCGCAACTTCGCGGCGACTGCCACGATGGTCGCGCTGTGCTTTCTCATCATCGCCGTCGCCTTTGTGGGCATCGGGCGCCAGTTCGTGCTGGACGAGTACCAGACTACGATGGAAAAGAGCGCCGACGAGGTCGCCCGGGTAGCCTCCGCGATCGGAGAGAGCGACGGGCTGACGAGCTGGGCGCTGAGCATGAACCTCAGCTCCATCTCCAACAGCACCGGCAACCACGTTTTCCTGACGGACCCGGAGGGCCTCATCGTCTCCTGCTCGGACCGGGCGGCCCTCTGCGAGCATATCGGCCGCCGCATCCCGGCGGGCGTGCTCGCGCTGGTGGACAGCGCGGGGAGCTACGACGAGATCAGCAGCCTGGACGGCCTTTATCCGAAGGACCGCTTTGTGGTCGCCCGGCCCATCACGGATCGCTCCGGCAGCACAGAGGGCTACGTCTTTGTCTCCAATGGCATCGACAGCATCCTCGGCGCCTGGTCCACCTTCCTGGGCGTGGCGGCGCTGGTGACCGTCGGCGTTTTCGCTGCGGCCATGGCGCTCAGCCTTTTCTACTCCAAACGCATGGCGCGGCCGCTCGACGAGATCGCCGCGGCCTCCCGCAAGTTTGCGCGGGGGGATTTTTCCGTGCGTGTCAGACAGGAGGAGGACCCCACCGACGAGATGGGCGCGCTGATCGACTCCTTCAACAAGATGGCCGACTCCCTCGAAAGCGCGGAGGAGCGCCGCAGCGAGTTCATCGCGAACATCTCGCACGAGCTGCGCACGCCCATGACCACGATCGCGGGCTTCGCCGACGGCATCCTCGACGGCACGATCCCCAAGGAGGACGAGGAGAAATACCTGCGCTCCATCCGCGACGAGACGCGCCGCCTCTCCCGTCTCGTGCGGGATATGCTGGACGTGTCCCAGATGCGCCAGCGCGCGGCCGACCCTGCGCGGCGCTCGGATTTCGACCTCACAGAGCTCGTGCTGCAGACGCTTTTGAGCTTTGAGTCCCGCGCGACGCGGAAAAACCTGGATGTCGACCCGCAGCTGCCGGACAATCACATCATGGTGCGCGCGGACAAGGATGCGATCACGCAGGTGATCTACAACCTGCTGGATAACGCCGTGAAGTTTGCCGAGCCGGGCAGCTGCATCACCCTGCGGCTCTACAAGGAGGACGGCAAGGCCTATGTGTCCGTCAAGGACCGCGGGGAGACGATCCCCGAGGAGGACCTGCCCTTCATTTTCGACCGTTTCCACAAGTCCGACCGCTCGCGCAGCATGGACAAGGACGGCGTGGGATTGGGCCTGTATCTGGTCAAAGCGATCATCAACAGCCACGACGAGGACATCGCCGTGAAAAGCGCCGACGGCACGACGGAGTTCGTTTTCACCCTGCCGCTGTCGGAGATCAAACAAGGAAAGTCGGGAGAACGGCTATGAGCAAGGAAAGCTGGTACGAGACCGAGAGCTGGTACGCGCCGCTGAAGAGCGAGCGCGAGCGGAGCGAGGCCGAAGAGAAAAAGCAGAAAAAGAAAAAGATCAAACGCGGCTGGCGCATCGCCTTCTGGTGCTGCCTGGGCGTGCTGATCCTCGTGGGCAGCAGCCTGCTGTTCCGGGAGACCGGCTCCGGCAAGGGCGCCCCGGCGGAGAAGCCCCCCGCCTCCAGCGAGCGGCCCTCGATCGAGGACGAGCTGCCCGACGACTGGCGCGACTTCTTCCGGAACTACTACGAGACCATCGAGAACGCGCCGGCCAAGGTCGATATCCCGCGCATCAAGGTCCCGGCGACCTTTACGCTTGAGGGCCGCGCGGCCACCGGCGAGGAGCTCAGCCTGCAGGAGCTGTATCAGAAGTGCATGCCCTCCGTGGTCGGGATCAGCGGCTATACCGGCAAGGCCATCGGCTACAGCTGGGGCAGCGGCGTGATCCTGTCGTCGAACGGGCTGATCCTCACGAACACCCATGTGATTGACGGCTGTGACCGCGCGGTGGTCACGCTCTACGACGACCGGGAGTTTGAGGCGAAGCTCGTCGGGGCCGACAGCATCAGCGATATCGCGGTGCTCAAGATCGAGGCCACGGGTCTCCCGGCGGCGGAGTTTGGCCTGAGCGACGCGCTGACCATCGGCGAGCACGTCGCCGCGATCGGCAACCCCCTGGGCGAGAGCTTCCGCATGACGCTGACCGACGGCATCATCTCCGCCATCGAGCGCGGCGTCAACTTCAAGGGCCGCAGCATGAGCCTGCTGCAGACCAACACCGCGCTGAACGAGGGCAACTCCGGCGGTCCGCTGTTCAATATGTACGGCCAGGTCATCGGCATCACGAACATGAAGATGATGTCCTCTGGCTCGAGCATCGAGGGCATCGGCTTCGCGATCCCGAGCGCCACGGTCTGCGGCGTGGTCAACGCCCTCATCGCCGACGGCGAAGTGCGCGGCCGGCCCTCCATCGGCATCACGGTCGGTCCGATCCCGGACAATGTGCGCGAGGTCTACGGCGACAAGCTGCCCGCCGAGGGCGGACTGTATATCAGCGACGTGAGCAAAGGCTCCGACGCCGAGGCGAAGGGCCTGCGCGAGGGCGACGTGCTTTTGGAGGTCAACGGCCAGCCCGTCGCGGCCACGAACGACGTGGCCGTCATCAAGGATCAGTTCTCTGTGGGCGACAGTCTGCACTTCAAAATCTGGCGCGAGGGCGAGATCATCGAAGTGGACGTGGAGCTCAAGGACACCAACGATATCTACGGATGATCCGAAATTCGGGAAACAATGAGGCGAGATCGCATGCTGCGATCTCGCCTCACTGTTTTTGTTTCTTTACGGTTTCCTGCCGGGCCCCCGCACAGCCTTACGGCCAGGGCGTCTCATCCGGCTTTTCCGGCGCGAAATCCGGGTTGTCGCGCATGGTCGCGAGCGCCGACTTCATGTTGGCCAGCTTCCCGCCGTTGGTCTGGTTCAGGTAGCGCCAGGCAAAGAGAATGCCGAGACCCATGAAGAGGAAATGAGAGATGCTCTTGCCCATGATCTCTCCGAGGATCTCCCTGTCGCCGAAGAGCTCGCCCGTATAGGAGAGCGCCGTGCCGAGGGGCACGCCGTAATCCTTCATGACGTAGATCGCGAGCGTGAAATACTGCATCACGAACACGCCCAGCAGGGACACGGCGATGATGATGCCGATGGAGCCCTTGCTCATCTTGCCGTTGAACTTTCGGTAGCACCACATGGCGGCCAGCGGGACCAGCGCGAAGAGCAGCGCGTAGATCCGCTCCGTCGCGACGCCGACGAAGACGTTCGGGATCAGACCGACGATCATGCCCAGGACCGCGCCGACCGTGCCGGTCAGATAGCTGCCGTTGAGCTGGTTCTGCTCGGTCTCCTCGCGCGTCTTCTCCTCCAGAGAGCGGACGCAGGAGCGGTGCACCGGCTGATAGCTGCCGATGAAGCAGAGACTGTCCGGACGCTGCCCGCCGCAGACCGAGCAGGTTTCCGACGGCAGGAAGTTGTTCTCCCGGAGCGCTTCGGCAAACGCGTCCAGATAGCGGGGCAGCTCGCCCGCGTCGAGGACCTTTTTGCCGCAGGGCATGGAGAAAACGAAGGCGTTGCCCGCGTTGACCACCTGGCACTTGCGCGGCGCGAGCCTCGCCGCGGATTTCAGCACGTTCCGGCGCAGCTTGTCGTATTTCTTGTCGGCGTGGGTGGCCAGGCTGACCTGGCACTGCGCGCCCATCGGCACGAGGCTTACCGCGTAGCCCTGCCAGCGACCGAAGTAGAGCCGGCCTTCCGCTTCAAAGCCGAGACGGGTCAGGGCGGTATTCAAATCGTTATTCTGAGGCATGATCCTTCTCCTCTCAAGTATTTGGGGATCTGTAGGTTCAGTATATCATGCGTTTCGACAAAAGAAAAGCGAAAAACGCGGCCAACGGTTTACATAACAACTAAACTGCGCGGCAGTTGATTTTTTCTCCGGGGAATGGTAGGCTAAGAGGCGTAGTGATGACACGGGGAGGCGACCATGAGCAACTTTCTGGACTATCTCGACTGGCGGGGCGACCTGTCCTTCGACCGGGACCCCTTCAACGAGGTCGACAATCTGATCTTTTCCGAGATCGCCTACGCGGACCTGCGCGGCATCGTGCCCGCGCCCGGCGAGGAGGGGAGCGTCACGCTGCGCGAGGCGGCCGAGCGCTATGAGAGCGAGGGACGGGACCAGTCCTATCTGGTCAACGATCCCAAAGAGCTGCTGCGCCGCGCGGGACAGAGCGAGCGCTTCGGCACGGTGCGCCTGAGCGCCTGCGCCGACGATACGGATGCGCAGGCGCAGCTGCAGTTCGCGGCGCTCACGGCGGAGCTCGCGGACGGCTCGGTCTTCGTCGCCTACCGGGGGACGGACAACAGCCTCGTCGGCTGGCGGGAGGACTTCAACCTCGGCGTGCTCGACGAGACTCCCGGGCAGCGTCTGGCCGCGGCCTATCTTGACGAGACGGCCGCCCGCCATACGGGGCCGCTTCGCATCGGCGGACACTCCAAGGGCGGCAACCTCGCCCTCTACGCGGCCGTCTTCTGCGGGGACGAGACGAAGGCGCGCCTGCTTGCCGCCTACTCCAACGACGGCCCCGGCTTCCGCCGCGACCTGGCGGAGCAACCGCGCTACCGGGAGATGATCCCCAGGCTGCACAAGCTCCTGCCGACGGGCTCGATCATCGGTCTGCTGCTGAGCGACGGGGAAGAGCGGACGATCGTCCGCAGCTCCGGCGAGGGCGCGATGCAGCACGACCCCTATACCTGGCAGGTTCGGGGCAGGGGCTTCGAGCGTGCGGAAAAGCTCAGCGCGAAGAGCCAGCTGCTGGAGGAGACGCTCGACCGCTGGGTCGACGAGCTTGACGACAGCGAGCGCGAAAACCTCGTCACGGCGATCTTCGATTCGCTGGACGCCTCCGAGGCGAAGACCTTCGCCGAGCTCAACGCGAACAAGCGCCTGTCCTACGGCGCCGTGCTGCGCGCGCTGCGCGGGCTGGACCCGGCGCTGCAGCGCGACGTGCTGGAAACGGTGAAGAAGCTCGCGCGCACCGGCAAAGACGTGCTGCGTAGCGAGGCGAAAAAGACCCTCGAAGGGCGAAACGGAGGCGGGGAATGACGGAGATCTACGGAACGCTCGGCCCTGCCTGCGCCCGGCCCGGTACCCTGGAGCAGATGCTCCGCCGCGGCATGACGGGCGTACGGCTGAACCTCTCGCATGTCAGTCTGAGGGAGGCCGCCGGGCTGCTGGAGGCTCTCTCGGCTGCCGCCGCCAGCTGCGGCGTGAGGCCAAGGCTGCTGATCGACATGCAGGGACCTGAGCTGCGCGTCGGCGCGCTGCCGGAGCCCCTGCCGCTTAAGGAAGGGGAGAGGGTCGCGCTCGCCTCCCTCCCGCTGCCGGGGGCCGTGCGCGCCGCGCTCGCGCCTGGGCAGGAGCTGCTGCTCGACGACGGGAAACTGCTCCTTATCTGCGAGACGGCGGACGCTGCGCGCGTGCTGCGCGGCGGTGTGCTGAAAAGCCGTAAAAGCGTCGCCCTGCCCGGCAAAGAGATCCGCCTGCCGGCGCTCACGGAGAGCGACCGGGCCAACATCGCCGCGGCGAAGGCTTGCGGCGTGACCGGCGTCATGCAGCCCTTCGTGCGCTGCCGCGAGGACCTGCGCGAGCTGCGCGCCGCCCTCGCCGCGGCGGGAGGGGAGGGGATCCGCCTTTTCGCCAAGATCGAGAACCGCGAGGGCGCGGAGCGCCTGCCGGAGCTGTTGGAGGAGGCGGACGAGATCGTGATCGCCCGCGGAGATCTCGGAAACGCCGTGCCGCTCTGGGAGTTGCCCGCGCTGCAGAAGCGCATCGCGGCGGCCTGCCGTGCGGCGGGCAAGCCCTTCATGGTCGTCACGCAGATGCTCGCCTCCATGGAGCACAGTCCCGTACCGACCCGCGCCGAGGTCAGCGACATCTTCAACGCCGTGCTCGACGGCGCTTCCTCTGTCATGGTCACGGGGGAGACTGCCGCGGGGGAATACCCGGTCGAAACGATCGGCTATCTCGCGCGCACCGTCTGCGAGGCGGAGCGCTTTCTGCGCGATAATTAGGCTGCCTTCGGGCAGCCTTTTTTTGCCGATCCGGCATTGACCGGGGCGGCGGCATGGGTTACAATGATCCTGTGATACCAAATCCAGCCAGTAAGGGGAGATCGGTATGAAAGTCGTTCTGAAGAACCTGACCAAGAAATTTCCCAGCCGCAACAAGAAGGGCGACGAGGTCGTCGCCGTCAACAACTTCGATTTCGAGATCCCGGACGGGAAGCTGATCGGCCTGCTCGGGCCGTCCGGCTGCGGCAAGAGCACCACGCTCAACCTCATCTCCGGCCTGGAGAAGCCCACGAGCGGGCAGATCTTTTTCGGCGATGACGACGTGACCGCGCTGCCGCCGGAAAATCGCGGCGTGGGGCTGGTGTTCCAGAACTACGCGCTCTACCCGCATCTGACCGTGCGGCAGAACATCCTCTTCCCGCTGCAGAACCTCAAGGGGAAGGACAAGCTCCCCAAGGAGGAGATGGAGGCCAAGGCGCTCGAGGCCGCCCGGCTCGTCCAGATCGACCAGCTCATGGAGCGCAAGCCGGGCCAGATGTCCGGCGGCCAGCAGCAGCGCGTGGCCATCGCCCGCGCGCTGGTCAAGCGTCCGCGCGTGCTCCTGCTCGACGAGCCGCTCTCGAACCTCGACGCGCGGCTGCGCCTGCAGACCCGCGAGGAGATCCGCCGCATCCAGCGCGAGACGGGCATCACCACCATCTTCGTCACCCACGATCAGGAGGAGGCCATGAGCATCTCCGATATGATCGTCGTGATGAAGGACGGCGTGGTGCAGCAGATCGGCAGGCCCCAGGACGTGTACGACAGCCCGGTCAACCGCTTTGTGGCGGAATTCCTGGGCACGCCGCCCATCAACGTCTTTGAGGGCGAGGTGAAGGACGGCGAGCTCCGCCTCGGCGGCGAGACCGTTCTGAAGGTGCCCGGCGCGCCGGACGGGGCCGTTTTCGCCGCCGTGCGGCCGGAGGGCTTTGCGCTCGAGGCGGACGGAGCCTTCCGCTGCGAGTTGAAGCAGATCGAGGTCATGGGCCGCGATACGAGCATCGTCTTCGAGCACCCCGCTCGCGTCAGCGCGAACCTGCGCGCCATCATCCCCTCGGAGGATCGGCCCGCCGGCTCTCCGGACGAAGTGCGCTTCCGCCTCAAGCCGAGCAAGGTCTTCCTCTTCGGCCGCGAGGACAACAGACGCATCCCCTTTGACGCGGAGGGCTGAGCCATGGAGGGCAGAAACAACAGAGCCTGGCTGTATCTGCTGCCGGCCATCGTCTTTCTGGGCGTGTTCATGGTCTATCCGCTCTTCGACGTACTGGTATACTCCGTGGAGGAGAAGTTCAATTTCGCGTCCCAGACCTTCACGGGCTACGGCCTCTATAACTATCGCTACGTCCTGCGCGACCCCTACTTCCTGCAGGCGGTCAAGAACACCTTCATCATCGTCATCATCACGGTTCCGCTCTCGACGGGCATCGCGCTGCTGATCTCCCTGGGGCTCAACTCCATCAAGCCCCTGCGCAAGCTGTATCAGACCGTGTTCTTCCTGCCGTACGTGACGAACACGCTGGCCGTCGGCCTTGTGTTCATGATCCTCTTCAAGAAGACCGCCTATTCCGACGGCCTCATCAATCTTCTCATCAACGCCTTCGGCGGCAGCAGCGTGGACTTTATCGACGGCCCCTACTGGGCCAAGATGCTCGTGATGTGCCTGTATACGGTCTGGGTGGTCATGCCCTTCAAGATCCTGATCCTCACGAGCGCGCTGGCCTCCGTCAACCAGGACTACTACAACGCCGCCAAGGTCGACGGCACGAGCCGCTGGCGCATCTTTACGCGCATCACGCTGCCGATGATCTCCCCGATGATCTTCTATCTCATCATCACGGGCTTCATCGGCGCGTTCAAGGCCTACTCGGACGAGGTCGCCATCTTCGGCGTCAACCTCAACGAGGCGGGTATGAACACCATCGTCGGCTACGTCTACGATATGCTCTACGGCAACAGCGGCGGCTACCCGTCCTACGCCTCCGCCGCCGCGCTGATCCTCTTTGTCATCGTCTTTACCATCACGGTGATCAATCTGATGATCAGCAAGAAGAGCTCGCTGTAAGGGGGTGCGGTCATGGATTATGAGATCATCGAACGCCGCGCCAGATCCGGCGAGCGGCTGCGCAAGACCGTCACCTATGTGCTGCTGAGCCTCTGGGCGCTGATCGTCCTCTTCCCGTTCTACTGGATGCTGCTCAGCTCCGTCAAGAGCTACAGCGCATACAACGCCGAGCGGACGCCCGCGCTCTTCACGCTCGCGCCCACGATGGAAAACTACCGCACCGCCTTCACGGAGGTGCCTCTGGCGCGCTACTTCAGCAACACCATCATCTTCACCCTCGCCACGACGGGCCTCATGCTCTGCATCATCATCTTCGCGGCCTATGCCTTCGCGCGGCTGAACTTCCGCGGCAAGAACGTGCTGTTCTCGCTCTTCCTCGCGCTGATGATGATCCCGAACGAGCTCGTCGTCATCACGAACTTTGTCACCATCACCGACTGGAACATGCGCAACACCTTCTGGGGCCTGATCCTGCCCTCGGTGACGAGCGTGTTCTACATCTACCTGCTCAAGGAGAACTTCGAGCAGATCCCGGAGGAGCTGTACAAGGCGGCCAAGGTGGACGGCACGAGCGACCTCAAGTATCTCTTCAAGGTCATGCTGCCCATCTGCCGGCCCACCGTGGTCACGGTCATCATCCTCAAGGTGATCGAGTGCTGGAACTCCTACGTCTGGCCGCGCCTCATCACGGACGACGCCGCGTACTTCCTCGTCTCCAACGGCATCCAGGAGCTCAGGGAAAACGGCTTCGGCCGTGAGAACGTGCCCGCCATGATGGCCGCCGTCGTCGTGGTCAGCCTGCCGCTGATCGTGCTGTTCCTGATCTTCCGCAACAAGATCATGGCCGGCGTCTCGAGAGGGGGCACCAAGGGATGAAAAAGTTATGTAAACTATTTGCCCTGCTGCTCCTGCTTGCGCTGTCTCTCTCGCTGCTCACCGGCTGCCACGGCCGCCTGGTGCGGGAGGGGAGCGCGGCGGAGGACCTGGGCGAGGAGATCGAGCTGCCCGCCGTGCCGGAGAGCTTCGATACCGCGAAGAAACACGAGATCAGCTTTTGGGCGAAGAACGACACCAACAAGACTCAGATCGCAATCTATCAGAAGGCGATCAGGGACTTTGAGGCGCTCTATCCCAACGTGACGGTGAAGCTCCGTCTCTACACGGACTACGGCCGCATCTACAACGACGTCATCACCAACATCGCCACAGACACAACGCCGAACGTCTGCGTGACCTACCCGGACCATATCGCCACCTACATGACCGGCCAGGACGTGGTCGTGCCGCTCGACGGCTATTTTGCCGATCCGCGCTACGGCCTCGGCGGCAGCGAGCTGAAGTTCGACTCGCCCGCGATGGACGAGCTCGTGCCCGAGTTCCTCTCCGAGTGCGTGCTGGAGGGCCTGCACTACGCGATCCCCTTCATGCGCTCGACGGAGGCATGTTATGTAAACAAGACCTATGTGGAGGCGCTGGGATACGAGCTGCCGGAGATCCTGACCTGGGACTTTGTGTGGGAGGTCTCCGAGGCGGCCATGGCGAAGAACGCCGACGGTACGTTCAAGGTCAACGGACAGAAGGTGATGATCCCCTTCATCTACAAGTCCACCGACAACATGATGATCCAGATGCTCCGTCAGCGCGGCGCGGGCTACTCCACCGCCGACGGCAACGTGCTGCTCTTCAACGACACGACGCGCGAGATCCTCTTCACCATTGCCGAGCATGTGAAGTCCGGCGCCTTCGACACCTTCAAGCACATCAGCTATCCGGCCAACTTCCTCAACGCGGGACAGTGCATTTTCGCGGTAGACTCCACGGCCGGCGCCACCTGGATGGGCTCCGAGGCTCCTCTGGTGGATATCCCGCCCGACCAGGTCGTGGAATTCGAGACCGCCGTGCTGCCCATCCCGCAGTATGACGTGGAGCACCCGCAGATGATCTCGCAGGGCCCGAGCGTCTGCATCTTCAACAAGGACGACCCGCAGGAGGTCCTGGCCTCCTGGCTCTTCGCGCAGTACCTGCTCACCAACGACGTGCAGATCGCCTACGCCGAGACCGAGGGCTACGTCCCCGTCACGCGCAAGGCCCAGAGCGACGCGGGCTATCAGGACTATCTCGACCGCATCGGCGAGGACGACGACGAGCATTACCGCGTGAAGATCGAGGCCTCGGAGCTTTTGATGGCGAACACGGAAAACACCTTTGTCACGCCGGTCTTCAACGGCTCGACCTCCGTGCGCGACGCGGCGGGCCAGCTCATCGAGAACGTGAACAAGGCCGTGCGCCGGAAGACCACGGTGGACGAGGCCTACATGGACGCGCTCTACAAGGAAGTGATCTCGCTTTACCGGCTCGAGCGCGGCGTCAATCCCAGCGCGCTGCCCGCCGGTTCCCGGGCTCTGCTGATCTCCCTTGCTTCCGTCTGGGTGCTGATCGGCGCCTTCGCCCTGTACAGAATGATAAAAAAGAAACAGGGGAAAAAGAGCCGCAACTCTTGATTTGTCGGGAAAGGCCCGCTATAATAAGCATGGTGTTCTATGTGGAAGGTTCCGAACAGAGCATACACTTTATTTATGAGGAGAATGAAAATGAAGAAGTTCTTTGCCCTGCTTTTGGCCCTGTGCATGGTATTTGCCCTTGCCGCCTGCGGACAGAAGACCAAGGCCATGAGCTACAAGGAGTTCATGGACGCCGATCTGGATTCGCCCGTCATCGTTGAGACCTATGTGCAGGATCACCAGTCCTGGTGGAACGATCAGATCACGGTCTACGCCGCTTCCAAGGACGGCGCGTACTTCCTTTACAACATGGCCTGCTCCGAAGAGGACGCGGCCAAGCTCGTTCCCGGCCAGAAGATCCTCGTGACCGGCACCAAGGCCGAGTGGGCCGGCGAGGTCGAGATTGTCGACGCCACCTTCGAGTTCGTCAAGGGCGACAGCTACATTGCCGCCCCCGTGGACGCCACCGCGGACTGGGGCACGGTCGATCTCATCAACCATATGAACCAGCTCGTCACCTTCAAGGGCGTCACGATCGAGGCCTATGACGAGTCCGGCGCCGCCTTTGCCTACAAGGATCCCGAGGGCAAGACCGACGACCTCTACTTCAAGGCCACCCTGGGCGACACGACCTATGAGTTCTGCGTGGAGTTCTATCTCCGCGGCAACGACACCGACGTTTACAAGGCCGTCGAGGCGCTGCAGGTCGGCGACGTCGTGGATCTCGAGGGCTTCCTGTACTGGTACAACGGGCCCAACCTCCAGGCCACCGGTCTGAGCAAGTAAAACCAGCGTTCCGAAAAAGGAGCCGCGATCTCTCGCGGCTCCTTTTTTCTTTGAGCCGCGCCGGACTCCCGGCAATATGCACAGCTTTCGGCGGCCGCTTTGCGTCAAATGAACGGATTTCGGAAAAGGCGTTGCTAATGGGCGGAAGAAATGGTATCATTTGGCTAAGAAAAGTCAACAGGAACGGAGCGCTTTTCGGAGCGCTTCCTTATGCTGTTCATACCGCCTGAATCGGCGGGGGCGAAGGAGGACCGGATATGAAGGAAAAAACGGGGACCAGGATCCTGAAGGGGATCGGCGTGGCGCTGCTGCTGTTCATCGCGCTCTTCCCGATCTACTGGCTGCTGGCCATGGCCATCCGCGAAACGGATGAGATGCGCGGCGCGATCCCGCTCTTTCCCCAGAGCTTCACGATGACGCATTTCGCGCAGCTCTTTTCCAGCAAGGGCTTCGGCACGGCGATCGTCAACAGCCTGCAGACGACCTTCGGCTCACTCGTGATCTCGCTCGTCGTCGGCATCTGCTGCGCCTATATCCTGGCGCGCCGCCGCTTCCGCTTCGGCCTCAAGCGCCCGCTGACCTACTGGGTGCTGCTGGTGCGCGTGCTGCCGCCCGTGGCCTTCACGATCCCGCTGTATATCATGTTCAACAAGATCGGCATCCTCAACACGAAGCTGCCGGTCATGCTCGCCTGCGTGCTCATCAACGTCCCGCTGATCATCTGGTTCCTCATCAGCTTTTTCCAGGATCTCCCGGAGGAGGTGGAGGAGAGCGCCAAGGTCGACGGCGCGAGCGAATGGAAGATGTTCACCCGGATCGTGCTGCCGCTGGTCGCGCCCGGCATCGCCGCGGTGGCGATGCTCTCCTTCATGTACGCCTGGAACGAATACACCTACACCGTCATCTTCACCCGCAGCCCCGCCAACAGCACCGTGCCGCTGGCTCTCGCGCTGCTGAACACGGAGGACGCGCTCACGAACTTCGGCCTCGTGGCCGCCGGCGGCGTGATCTCCGTCATCCCCATCACTCTGTTTGTCATCTTTGCGCAGAACTACTTGATCTCCGGTTTGTCAAGCGGTGCTGTAAAAGGATAACAGAAATACTATCAGGAGGAAACAACATGAAAAAGCTGCTTGCACTGCTCCTCGCGCTCTGCATGGTCTTCGCGCTGGCCGCCTGCGGCCAGACCGCTGCCCCTGCGGAGAAACCCGCCGACGCCCCGGCCGACAAGCCTGCCGACGCTCCCGCCGACAAGCCCGCCGAGGCCGTCAAAATGACCCTCGCCCTGCGCGGCGGCACCTATGCCGAGGTCATCAAGGAGTGCCTGCCCGCGTTCGAGGCCGAGAACAACGTCTCCATCGAGGTCCTCGACCTGGCCGAGGACGACCTGCACTCCGGCATCGCGCTCGACGCCATCAACCCGACCGGCACCTATGACCTCGTCATGGTCGACGGCTCCTGGATGGCCGAGTTCACCGCCAACGGCGTGCTCGCCAACCTCACCGAGCTCGGCTATGAGCTGGACGACGACATCATCCCCGCCACCACCGCCATCTGCGTCGTGGACGGCCAGACCTACCTCGCCCCCTACTACGGCAACGTGACCGTGCTGCTCTACAACAAGCAGCTCGTGAAGGACGCCGGCTTTGAGGGCGACGACATCGCCAACCTCGACGACATCCTGGCCATCTGCAAGGCCGCTCAGGCCGCCGGCAAGAAGGGCTTCATCTACCGCGGCGACTCCAACAACAACACCGTCGTCGACTTCCTGCCCATCCTGCTCTCCTTCGGCGGCTGGGTCGTGGACGAGAACAACAAGCCCACCGTGAACACGCCCGAGTTCAAGGCCGCCATGGAGTTCTATCTTGAGCTCGTCGCCACCGGCGAGGCCGAGAAGAAGGACGACCTGATCGCCTCCGTCGACACCGGCGCCGGCGCCATGGGCGTCGGCTGGCCCGGCTGGTACAAGCCCACTGCCGAGACTCCCGCTGACTACTGCGCCATCACCGGCGTCGCCCACGACGGCGATCCCGCGTACCTGGCCAACGTCTACGGCGTGTGGACCATCGGCGTTCCCGCCAACTGCCCGCACCCCGAACTGGCTGTGAAGCTGCTGAGCTACCTGATGGATAAGGACGTGCAGCTTGCCACCGTTCCTTCCGGCGGCGTGCCCTGCCGTTACTCCGCGCTGCAGAACGAGGAAGTCCTGGCCGCCTACCCGCAGTACAAGGTCGTCTGCCAGGCGCTCGAGGGCGGCAAGTACCGTCCCGTGCTCGCCCAGTGGCCGCAGATGTACGACATCCTCGGCGCTGAGCTCGGCAACATCCTCCAGGGTGTGAAGACCGTGGATCAGGGCCTGGCCGACGCGCAGTCCCGCCTCGAGAGCGAGATCGACTGGTAAACGCCTGCCCGCGCATAAACATCCCTTTACCCCACAGCAGGGGAGGAGGCGGCTTCCGCCGCCTCCTCCCAAACCGGACACTATCCTCTGACGGGAGGTACCCGCTATGAACAAAAACCGTGAACGGCTCGTCAGCGGCGCGGCGCAGACCAAGCGCTTCGGCGTCAGCATGATCACGCCCACGCTGATCGTGCTGATCATCCTGACGGCCTATCCGCTGATCTTCACCTTTTACTACAGTCTGACCGACTACAATCTGCTCAAGGCGCTCAAGAGCCCCGCGCAGTTCATCGGTCTGAAGAACTATGTGAAGCTCCTCGGCAACGAGTATTTCCGGAAGGCCATCTGGAACACGGTGAAATTCACGATCTTCGCCGTGCTGTTCGAGATGCTCTTCGGCTTCATCATGGCGACCTTCATCAACAGCCTGCGCCGCGGCCAGAAGGCGCTGCGCACGCTGCTCCTGCTGCCGTATCTGCTGCCCACCGTCACCGTCGCGCTGAGCTGGCGCATGATGCTTTCTCCGAACTACGGCATCGTCAACCATGTGCTCAGCTCGCTCAACCTCCCGGTGTACAACTGGTTCGCGGACATCAAAACGGCCTTTCCCATGCTGCTCGTGATCGACATCTGGCAGTCCTCGCCCTTTGTCTTCCTGCTGCTCTATGCGGCGCTGCAGGCCGTCCCGCAGGATCAGTACGAGGCGGCGAAGATCGAAGGCGCGACCACCTTCGAGACGCTGATTTATATCACGATCCCCAACATCAAAAATTCTCTGGCTCTGTGCGCCCTGCTGCGCACGATCGACAGCTTCCGTCTGTTCGACAAGGTCAACCTCCTCACCGGCGGCGGCCCTGCCAACAGCACAACGACGATCACCCAGTATCTATACAACACCGGCATCAAGGTCTTTGACTTCGGCTATGGCAGCGCGGGCGCCATCGTGATGACGATCATCGTGCTGCTGCTCGCCAGCATCTACATCAAGCGGGCCATGAGCTGACGCCGATGGAAGACATGAAACTCAGCTTCGTCAACGTCGGCTACGGCGAAGCGATCCTGCTCGAATGTCCCGACCAGGCCAGCCGCGGCGGCGTGTTCACCATGCTGATCGACGGCGGCGGCGCGGACCCGGCCGAATTCGCCGACCGGAGCTCCGGCCGCATCCCGCTGCACGAGTACCTGCGCGCGCACGGCCCCGGGCATCTCGATCTCATGGTCAACACCCATCCGCACGAGGATCACGTCAGCGGTCTGCGGCCCGTCGCGGCCATGCTGCCGCCCGCAGAGCTGTGGCAGACGCTCCCCCCGGACCTCTGCCGGGAGCGGATGCGTGAGCTCGACGTGAGCCTGGCGCGAAACCTCTCTCAGGACAAGTTCCTGCACGCGCTCAACGACTGCGCCGCGCTCAGCCGAGCCGTGGAGGACGCGGGCGGAACGGTGCGCAGGATCGAGCCCGGCATGAGCGGCGAGCTCTGCCGCGGCCTGCGGTATACCGTGCTCGCTCCGAACGGGGCGCAGCTGCGCGAGCTTGAGGAGCGCTTCACCGCGCTCTATGCGGAGAAGGACGAGGAGGCCTTTCTTCAAAAGCTCAACGAGATCGACTCACAGCTCAACAACCGCAGCATCATCCTGCTGCTGGAATACAAGGGCACCCGCCTGCTCCTGCCGGGGGACACGAACCGCGCCGGCTACGGAGAGATCGACCCCGCCTCGCTGCGCGCCGAGCTCTTCAAGGTCGGGCACCATGGCCAGCGCGACGGCGCGGACGATGCGCTGCTCGCGGCCGTCAGCCCCTCGGCCGTCGTCTGCTGCGCCAGCAGCGACCAGCGCTATCACAGCGCCGAGGAGCATCTGATGCGGAGCATTGCGGACTGCGGCGCGAAGCGCTTCTTCTCCGATTGCCCGCCAGTGGTGGGGGAGACGATCCCGCCTCACAGCGCGCTGGTCTTCACGATCGGCGCCGACGGCGCGATTGAAGCGGAATACCGGTGAAAAAAGGAAAAAAGGAACGCCGCCCTGAGGGAGACGCTTCGTAAGGAAGCGTCTCCTTCTTCTTTGGCGCCCGTGGATTGAAAGCATCAGGTAACTATGGTAGAATGATTTCAACGTTTTTTATTTTGGAGCTGTGAAATGAAGATCGATTGCATATGGGAACATAACGGCGGCGACAGTATCCTCTATGCCGGCAATTTCATTGGCGCTTTTACAAGAGGCGCATCCAAAGAAGAGGCCATACTGAAAATGCCGGAGGAGATACGGCGCTTCCAACTATGGCGGGGCGAAACGCCTTTTGATCGTTATGATCTCGAGATCGTTCAGGAAAAGGAGTCTGATCTGCAAATCAAGGATGCAGACAGCGATGTGCTGTTTTCGACCGAAGGAAGGCCCTTGAGCGCCGAAGAATACCAGGATCTCAAAGCTTTGGCCTTGAGATCTGCCGAGGATTTTCAAGCGCTTTACGATTCGTTTCCCGACAAGCACAAGAGCGCCCTTCCTTATCGCAAGACGTTTTACGGTCCTGTCCCTCGTACTGCGGAGGAAATGTATCAGCATACGAAAAACGTAAACGAATACTATTTCTCTGAAATCGGTGTAACGGCCGATAATGAAGGGACCATCGCAACCTGCAGGGCCAGGGGGTTTGAAGCGCTTGAGTCCATCGCGGATTTTTTGTCGCTTGAAACCGTAACAGGCAGTTACGATGAGCAATGGTCGGTACGAAAGGTTTTGAGGCGCTTTATCTGGCATGACAGGATCCATGCCAAGGCTATGTACAGGATGGGAGTATCAACCTTCGGGGAGGATATCATACCCGATATTTTTGGATTTACCCGATAGATCAATATGCAGACAAACCGCAAAACCCGTCATTCCGAGGCCGGTGCGCGCCGGCCTCGGGCGAAGGGATCCGCGCCCTGAGGATTTGGTCTTCGTGCTTTGTCAGGAGAAACGGATGCCGTATTGGGCTTGCGCCCTCCTCGCAATGACAAAAACGACTGTGTCTGCATGCAAAAAGGAAAGCCGCCTTTGGGCGCGTTCACACAGGGATACGGCAGCGCAAAAAGGATCTTTTCGCGCCGGACATCGTTGAAAATGCTCGGAATACAGAACCAGTATTCCTGCGCTTTTCGCCTCGTCCGACACAAAAAACTCACTTTTTGCGTGCCAAGCAGTTTTGAGCGAGGACTTTTTCGTTCAGACAAGATAGAAAAATCCGGGAATACTTGACGTATTTCCCGGATTTTTCTGTGCAGTATGGGCGGAAAAGGGCCGCTCAAAACCTGTCGTCTCCCTATGTGAGCGCGCCCTTGGGGCGGCTTTCTTATTGCTTTGCGTCTTTCAGACCGCGTCGCGGCCCGCGCGGAAGGCGGCGAGGTTGAGCTCAAGGAACTTCGCGGGCACCGTCTCACGGATGACGTCCTCCCAGTCGATGTCTCCAAAGTGCAGGGCCTTGGTCATCGCGCCGAAGAGCACGATGTTCATGCACTTGGGGTTGCCGAGCTCCGCCGCGATCTGCGCGGCGTTGAGCGTGAGACAGCGGAAATTGGCCTCCATGGCCTCCAGACAGCCTGCGGGGTATTCCTCCAGCCCCGCGGCGATCGTGGCCGAGGGGAGCTCGTAATCGTTGATGACGGCCACGCCGTCCGGCTTCAAGAACTGGGCGTAGCGCACGGCCTCCATCTTCTCGAAGGCGACCAGCAGATCGGCCGCGCCCGGCCCGATCACCGGGGAATAGACCTTGTCGCCCCAGTGGACCTGCGTGGACACGCTGCCGCCGCGCTGGCTCATGCCGTGGACCTCGGACATCTTCACGTCGCAGCCGGCTTTCATGAGGCCGTTGACCAGCACCTTCGCGGTCAGGATCGCGCCCTGGCCGCCGACGCCGACGAGGATCGCGCTTTTCGTGCTCATGCCTTGCTCTCCTTTCTCGAGATCGCGCCGACCGGGCAGACCTGCGCGCAGAGCGTGCAGCCGACGCACTGGGTCGGGTCGATCGAGGACTTTTTACCCTTGACCATCACGGCCGGGCAGCCCACCTTCAGGCACATCCTGCAGCCGATGCACTTGTCGGTATCCACCACGCACTGGCCGATATCGTGCTTGATGCGCTTGATGAGCAGGCAGGGGCGGCGCGCGATGATCGCCGCGGGGACCTCCGACGCGAGCGCGTCGTCCACGGCCTTCTGCATGGCCTTGAGGTCCTGCGGGTCGACGATGATGACGTTTTGATACCCGAAGGCGCGCAGCACGTCCTCGATCTTGATCGCCGCGGCCATCTCGCCCTGCAGGGTGTAGCCGCTGCCGGGGTTGTCCTGATGGCCGGTCATGCCGGTGATGTGGTTGTCCAGCACGACCGGGATGATGTTGCCCTTGTTGTACAGGATCTCTGCCGCGCCGGTCATGCCGCTGTGGAAGAAGGTCGAGTCGCCCACGACGCCGAAGACCTTTTTCTTCTGGCCCGTGACGTCAAAAGCCTTGCTCATGCCCATGCCGGCCGAGAAACCGGCGCCCATGCAGATGCAGGTGTCCAGCGCGTTGAGCGGAGGATTGGCGCCGAGCGTGTAGCAGCCGATGTCCCCGGCGATCACGAAATCCTTGCCTTTGCTCATGGTGTAGAAGAAGCCGCGGTGCGGGCAGCCGGGGCAGAGCGTGGGCGGACGGGAAACGGGCTTGACGGGCAGCGCCTTTGTCTCGGGCTTGACGCCGAAGAGCATCTCGCGCAGGCGCTGGGGGTTGAGCTCATACAGGTTGCTGACGAGCTCCTTGCCCACGCAGTCGATGCCCGCGGCCTTGAGCTGCTCCTCCATGAGGCCCTCGAGCTCCTCGATGACGTAGAGCTTCTCCACTTTTGAGGCGAAGTCGCGGATGAGCTTCATCGGCAGAGGATTGGTCAGCCCCAGCTTCAGGAAGGACGTGTCCTCCGGAAAGACGTCTTTGGCGTACTGATAAGCGATGCCGGCGGTGATGACGCCGAGCTTGCCGCCGCGCAGCTCCAGCTTGTTGATCGGGCAGGTGCAGCCATATTCCTCCAGCGCTTTGAGGTTCTGCTCCACCTTCGGGTGGTTGCGGTAGGCGTTGGCCGGGGCGCAGTTGAATTTGCGCGTGTTGCGCGTATAAGGGATCGGTTCGGCCTCCTCGCGCTCGGAGAAGGTCACGAGGCTTTTGGAGTGGGAGATGTTCGTCGTCGTGCGGAAGATGACGGGCATGTCGAAGCGCTCGGAGATGCGGTAGGCCTCTTTCATGAAGTCGATGCACTCCTGCGAGTCGGACGGCTCGATCAGCGCGACCTTGGCAAAGCGCGCGTAGCGGCGGTTGTCCTGCTCGTTCTGGGAGGAATGCATGCTCGGGTCGTCCGCGGTGACGATGACGAAGCCGCTGTTGACGCCGTTGTAGGCCGCCGTGAAGAGGGGATCGGCCGCGACGTTCAAGCCGACGTGCTTCATCGCGGTCAAGCTCCTGGCGCCGCCGATGGCCGCGCCGTAAGCCACCTCGGTGGCCACTTTTTCGTTCGGGGCCCACTCGCAGTACAGCGCGTCCTTGTACTGCGGCAGATTTTCAAAGATCTCCGTGCTCGGCGTGCCGGGATAAGCGGAACAGACCTTGACGCCCGCCTCGTACGCGCCGCGGGCGATGGCCTCGTTGCCGGACAGTAAATGCTTTTCCATGAGGAAAACTCCCTCCTTGTTATGGCTTGATCCGAAGCAACTTCTGTAGATATTGTACCGCGGTTTTTCGTCCGCGTAAAGCGTATCTTTCAAATAATTGGAATACTCACGGCAAAAAAGCGGCCCGTCCGAAGACGGGCCGCCTGGAAAACAGGTTTACTTCCACTGGAAGGTGACAAGGCCGTAGATATACAGACCGAGGACGCAGATGGGGACGAAGTACTGGAAGACTGGACGCATCCAGTTCTTGACCTTCCAGCCCTTGCCGGCGTTGGCCTCTTCCATGAATTTGTCCCAGCCCCAGCCGAACTTGAAGCAGCAGAAGAGCGAGAAGATGAAGGCGCCGAGCGGCAGGAGGTTCGTGCTGACGATGAAGTCCCAGAAATCGAGCCAGGCGGAGCCGTCCGCAAAGGGCTGGAAGTGGAACAGGCTGTAGCCCAGGGCGGTGGTGAGCGCCAGACCGAAGATGCCGATGCCGCAGACGAGGCAGCCCTTCGGGCGGCTCCAGCCGGTCATCTCGCGCACGCAGGCGAGGATGTTTTCGAACACGGCCAGCTCCGTGGAGAAAGCCGCGAAGACCATGAACAGGAAGAAGAGCGAGCCCCAGAAGCGGCCGCCGGCCATGTTGTTGAATACGGTGGCCATCGTGTCGAAGAGCAGGGAGGGGCCGGCGTTGGGCTGGATGCCGTAGGTGAAGCAGGCGGGGAAGATGATAAAGCCGGCCAGCACGGCGACGAGCGTGTCGAGCAGGATGACGGTGGCGGATTCGCCCATCAGCGAGCGGCCCTTGCCGATGTAGCTGCCGAAGATCGCCATGGAGCCGATGCCGAGGCTCAGGGAGAAGAAGGCCTGGTTCATCGCGCCGACGACGACGGAGCCGTTGATCTTGCTGAAGTCCGGGACGAGGTAGAAGGAGAGGCCTTCCTTCGCGCCGGAGAGCGTGGCGCTGTGGATGCCGAGCACGAGCATCAGCACGAAGAGCGCCGCCATGAGGTACTTGGTGACGCGCTCCAGGCCGCCCTGAAGGTTAAAGCTCAGCACGCCGAAGCCGAGTACGACGGCGATGAGCAGATAGATCACATTGACGCCGGGATTGGTGATCATGCCGACGAAGCCGAGCTCCGCGCTCTGCCCCGTGAGGAACTTGACGAAATAGTACATCATCCAGCCGGTGACGACCGTGTAGAAGGCCATCAGCGCGATGTTGCCCAGCAGCGCGAAGTAGCCGTGGACGTGCCATTTCTGGCCGGGCTTTTCGAGCTTCTGATACATCCGGACGGGGCTGGCCTGCGAGGCGCGGCCGAGCGCGAACTCCATGACCATGCAGGGCAGACCCAGCAGCAGCAGGCACAGGATGTACACCAGAACGAAGCCGCCGCCGCCGAACTGACCGGTCATCCACGGGAATTTCCACACGTTGCCGCAGCCGATGGCGCAGCCCGCGCTCAGCATGATAAAGCCGAGCCGGCTTCCGAGTTTTTCTCTGTCGTTGTTCATCTGATCATCTCCCAAAAGGATTAATGCCATCAGTATAGCGGATTTTTCGCAGATTTCAAGAGTTTTATTGATTTAAAGCAAAAAATTATTTTTAAAAAACAGATCGGCGTTGAAGGCGGGCACCAGAAAGGGCACCCCAACGGGGTGCCCTTTCTGGTGCCGGTGACCGGACTCGAACCGGTACGGGATCGCTCCCAAGGGATTTTAAGTCCCTGGTGTCTACCATTCCACCACACCGGCAGATGCGAGTACCACTATAGCACGAGCCGGAAAAAGCGTCAAGGGGCGGTCAGACCGCCCCTTGGTTGCTGTGATAAGGCTTTAATCCTCTACGGTCACGACGCCGTCCGCGCCGACGGAGATGCTCATGCCGTCCTTGACGTAGTCAAGGAATTCGTCGCCCAGACAGTCGACGACGGGCATCTTGTTCTCGGTCCAGACGTCCGCCAGGATGGCGCCGGAGGCGGCCAGCGAGTCGATGGGCTTGGAGAAGAGCATGCAGGCCGGCTGCTTGTTGTAGGAGCACACGGTGAACAGCACCATGCCGCCCGTGGTGGAGCCGATGGTCTGCGGCAGGCAGAGCGCTTTGCCGATCATGGATTTCTTGTAGAGGTCGGCGTTGTTCTGGTCGCCGCATTTGACCTGCTTATCGCCGAACATCAGGGCCATCTGATAGCTGGCCAGCGTGTTGAAGCCGCCGTGGCTGACCAGGGCCTCGGCCCGGCATTCGCCGTCGACGACGATGCGTCCTTTGAACTGCTTCATGTCAGACCCTCCCTCCGCTGATGATGTGCAGGATCTCGTCCTCCGTGTAATACCGGGCGCTGGTGTAGGTGCGCAGCTTGTTGGAGCAGGTGATGACCGCTTTCTTTTTGCAGAGCGGGTTGTTCATGTACATCAGCGGGCAGATATAGCTGAGCACGACGCCGTATTTCTTCAGCCGGTAAGCGTCCATGGTCTGCTCGAAGGCCTTGATGACGGGCGTGGAGGCGGTGAAGACCGTGGGCACGGCGACCTTGTCGCGGCCGTTTTTGCGCAGCTCGTCGCCGAGCTTGTCCGTCCAGTCCTTCAGCTGCTGCAGGGTCAGATGCGGGCAGCCGACGAAGGCCAGCTGGGGCTTGGCGTCGGGGTCTTTCCAGATGATCGGATAGGCGTCCTTCACGCGCTGCAGCTCGGCGTCGTCGATGACGTAGACCTGCGCGCCTTCGGCGATCAGGCTCTCGCCCAGCTCTTTGGCCTCGGGGGTCAGACCGTCGATGTGATAGAGGCCGACCGCGCCGTTGGAGGCGGTGGCGGCGCCGAAGTCCTTGAGGTAGGAGCAGGCTTCCTCGCTGAGCTCGTTTCCGAGCCACTTGTCGAGGCCCTTGACATAGGGGACTTCCTCCATGACCTTCATGCCGATGGCGGAGCCGAGCAGCTGCGCCTCCGGCTTCTTTTCGCACCTGAGCTCGATGACCCAGGTCGCCTTGCGGCCCTCGTCGGTCAGCAGGCCGAACTCGGGGACGAAGCCCGCGATGGAGCCCATCAGCTCGATCATGCCGGAGTTGCGGTTGCAGCGCGCGCCGAGCACGGAGTTGGCGTACACTACGGCAGAGCTTTCGGCCCAGGAGAGGACGTCGCCCTTCTTCGGGAGGTTGCCGACCTGTTCAAGATAGCAGGTGCAGGTGTAGTCGTCGTCGCTGGTGATGCCGAGCTTGCGGAGCTGCTCCTCATAGCGCTCCTGCTGCGTGTACATGATCTTTTTGAACACGATGTCTTCCAGCAGGGAGGAGGGGACCTTCTTGTCCAGGGGCTTGGGGTCTGCGGTGAACTTCTGGCCTTCGGGGAGACCGGCGGCGATCAGCTGATCGTAGAGATCGTAGACCGGCTTCATGACCTCCAGACCGAAGCTGATGACCGTGTGGCCGTACTGGCTGGTCACGGGTACCATGCGCTCGGCGCCGAAGGCGTCGCCGTACATGACGAGAGTCTTGACGATCTTGGCCATGATCTCGCCCTGCTCGCCGTTGAGCAAGGCTTGCTGTTCAGGCGTGAGGATCATCGGGCATGCACTTCCTTTCAATGTTTTTTTATCAGAATAATCCTTGAAAACAGTTTATCAGCGGCGGATAAAAATGTCAAAGGAAAGGGCTTCCAAATCTTAACTTCCGAAGATCCAGAGATGCGTGACGCCGAAGGCCTCGCGGATGAAGTAGTTGAGCATGACGAAGAAATAGCCCCAGGGGGCGGCCACGCCCGCGGCGGTCACGCCCATGTTCCTGGCCATGAGCTTGGCGCGGTAGAGATGATAGGCGCTGGAGACGATGGCGACGCTGCCGTCCGGCTCGTCGCCGCGCTCGCGGATGATGTCGAAGGAGAAGGAGAGGTTTTCCATGGTGGACGTGGCCTTCGGCTCCATGAGTACGCGCGCTTCGGGGATGCCCTGAGCGACGAGCCAGTCGCGCATGGCCTGCGCCTCCGTGACTGTCTCGCCCGCGCCCATGCCGCCGGAGACGATGGCGACGCTGTCCGGGTAGGCGTTCAGATAATCCCGCGCGCCCTCCAGACGGCGCACGAGCGTCAGCGAGGGCTGATCGCCGTAGACCGCGGCGCCCAGCACGATGATATACTCCCGGCCGGGCTCCTTGTCCGTACGGGCGTTTTTGATGATGAAGGACTCCACAAAGGCGAAGTAGGCCAGCCCCACGCAGGTGAGGATCACGACCACGCGCCACCAGAGCGTGGGAAGAAAGCGGTGCAGTACGATCAGCGCCGCCACGAACAGAAAGGCGTAGGCCCACCAGGCGTAGCCGCGCAGGACGAAGCACAGCGGAACGGCGGCCGCCGTCAGCGCGGCGGGCGCGGCGATCCAGCGCGAGCGGTTCTTTTTTTCCTGTCTGTTCATGCGTTTAGTTCCTCCCATTGCCCGTACAGGCGCAGCAGCTCCTCGTCGACGGCCGCTTTTTCCTCGTCGAGCTCCATGAGCTTCTGATAGTCGGCGGCGTGTTCCTCCGCCTCCCGCTGCAGTGAGGCGAGCTTTTCCTCCAGCTTCGCGATCTCGCGCTCGAGCTTCGCGCTCCGGCGCTCGGCGCTGGGCGCTTTGACGGGGCGCTCGGTCTTCTTTTTCTGGGTCTTCTCCTGCTGCTGCAGGAGCGTCTGACGCTCCCGCCAGGCGCAGAAGTCCCGATAGCCGCCGCGAAAATCCGTAAGCTGCCCGTCGGCGAGCTGCCAGATGCGCGTGGCGAATTTCTCGATCAGCCAACGGTCGTGGCTGACGAAGAGCAGCGTCTGTTCATAGTCCGACAGCGCGTCCTCCATCCACTCGCGGCTGGCGATATCCAGATGGTTGGTCGGCTCGTCGAGGATGAGGAAGTTGATCTCCCGCCCCATCAGCATGCACAGCCGCAGACGGCTGCGCTCGCCGCCCGAGAGCGCGCCGACGGGGGTGAACACGTCCTCGCCGCGAAAGCCGAAGGCGGCGAGACGGTCGCGCGCCTCCTGCGGCTGGCAGCGCGCGTCATAGAGCATGGTGTCGTAGGCGCTGCGGCGGTCGTCGGAAAAACTCACGACCTGCGGGAGATAGGCCGTGCGGATGGCCGGACCGCGCTGCAGATAGCCGGTGTCCGGCTTCTCCTCGCCGAGGATGAGCTTCAGCAGCGTGGATTTTCCGGTCCCGTTGTCGCCGATGAGCGCGATGCGCTCGCCGCCGGTGACGGTCATGGAGAGCCCGGAGAAAAGCTGCCGCGCGTCATAGGCCTTGGAGACGTCCTCGATGACCAGCACCTCGTCCCCGGCAAATTCCCGCTGTTTGAACTTGACGCCGAGCTTTTTGTCCTCGCGCGGCTTCTCGCTCTGCTGGAGCTTTTCGATCCGCTTTTCCATGGAAAAGGCGCGCTTGTGCAGCTTGTCGTTTCCCATGAAGGCCCAGAGGTGCAGCAGCTCGGCCGCCCGCTGCAGCTGCTCGACCTTGGCCTGATCCTTTTCGTACTGCTTCAGCTTCTCCTCGAAGCGGCGCTGCCGCTCCTCCACGTAAAAGCTGTAGTTGCCGGAATAAAATTCGGCCCTGCCGTCGCGGATCTCGATGCAGCGCTGAATCGCCTTGTCGAGGAACCAACGGTCGTGGCTGATGGCGAGCACGGTGCCCTTAAAGCGCAGCAGATAGTCCTCCAGCCACTCGGTGGCGTGGAGGTCGAGGTGGTTCGTGGGCTCGTCGAGGAGCAGGATGTCCGTGTCCTCGAGGATGAGGCGGGCGAGGTTGACGCGGGTCTTCTCGCCGCCGGAGAGCGTGTCGAAGAGCTGCTCGCGCATGCGGGGCGGGATGTCCAGGCCGTTTGCCACGCGGCTGCGGTCGGACTCCATCTCATAGCCGCCCAGACGGCGGAAATCGTCGCTGAGGCGGTCGTACTCCTGCAGCAGAGCAGGGGAGTCCTCGCGCTCCATGCGCTCGGTCAGCTCGTCCATGCGGCGCTGCAGCGCGTACAGACGGCGGTGCGCGTCGCGCAGCACGTCTTCGACCGTCCAGCCGGCCGGATAGACCGGGATCTGGGAGATCAGCCCCATGCGCCGGCCCGGCGCGATGCTGATCTCGCCGTCGTCCGGGCGCAGCTCGCCCACGAGAAGACGAAACAGCGTCGTCTTCCCGCAGCCGTTGGGGCCAAGGATCCCCACGCGCTCTCCGGTGTTGACGGAGAAGCTGAGGCCGTCCAGTATATTGTTCCCGATCTCGAAGCCCTTGACGAGCCCGTTGACGGTCAGTTCGATCATAATAACACTTCCGATTATCGTTTCATGGCTTCCTGCAGCAGGCGATTGGCCACGGGGCCGGCCACGCGCAGCCCGCTGCCGCCGCGCTCTACCAGGACGACGAAGGCGTAAGGATGCGCCTCGTCGTTGAGGAAGCCGACGAACCAGGCGTGGCTCGTGCCGTCGCCGAGCTCGGCCGTACCGGTCTTTGCGCAGAGCGGCAGTCCGGGGAAATTGTCCTCCGGCTCATAGTGCGACACGACGTTGTAGTTCATCATGGCGGCCAGCCTGTCGGCCGTGTCGGCCTGCATGAGCCGCGTCTCCCCGGCGGCGGGCGTCTCGCTCATGAGGAGGTGCGGCTCGACCAGCACGCCGTGATTGGCGATCGCGGCGACGAAGCGCAGCATCGCGTAGGGATTGACGAGGTCCGTGCTCTGGCCGATCCCGGACCAGGCCAGTTCCGGGTCGCCCACGAAATCCAGAGGGTAGTTGCCGGCCGCGCTGCGCAGACCGCTGAGCTCGTGCCGGTCGAGAAAGCCGTAGGCGCGGACGTGCTCGATCATGTTCGTCTGCCCGACCTTGACGGCGATCTGCGCAAAGGCGATGTTGCAGGAGTTGGCGAGCGCCTGCTCGAAGGTCTGCGTATAGTGCGGACCGGTGCACTTGATGTCGACGCCGGCGATGGTATACAGGTTTTCGCAGTAAAACTGCCGCGAGTCCATGTTCGGCACGGTCTCGATCGCAGCGGCGGCCGTCACGAGCTTGAAGACGGAGCCCGGCGTGAAGACCGAGGACAGGCAGCGGTTGATATACGCGCCTTCGGGCGGCTCGGTCTCGCTGTCCAGCGGGTCTACCGAGGGGGCGGACACCATGCACAGCACCTCGCCCGTGCGGTAGTTCATCAGCATGGCGGCGCCCATGCCGTTCTGCCCCAACAGGGCGGCGTAGGCGGTTCGGCAGAGACCGGTGTCCACGGTCAGCTTCAGCTCGGCCGACTCGGCGTGCGTCGTGCCGGTCAGCAGGCTGAAGGACTGCATATCGTCCCAGTAGGCGCTCAGGATGCCTGTCCCCGAGCGGCCCCAGTAGTCGCCCGTCACATGGTAGCAGGCTTCGCGGTCCAGGGCGTTCTCGGCGTAGGCGTTTCGCGTTTCGTCAAAGGCGGCCAGCACGAGGCCGTCCCGGTCCGTGACCGTACCGGTGACGCCGGCGTTTGCGCGGGAAAAGCTCATGGCCCAGCTCTTGCCGTGGTCGATGTAGCGCAGCACATAGACCGTCAGGCCGACGATGATGAGCGCCGCGATCAGCAGCACGGAGACGGCGCGGTTCGTGATCTTGTTCATGTCTCAATCCCCGCTTTCCGTGCCGTCGTCGTCATAATCGTAGTCGTCCTTCTCCGCGTCGTAGACCACCTCGTATTCCTCGATGGTCTTGACCGGGCGTACGACGAAGCTCGCGCCGCGCCGCGTGTCGGCCCCCTTGAGGAAGGCCATCAGCATCCAGCAGCTCAGCAGCGAGGAACCGCCGCGCGAGACGAAGGGGAAGGTGACGCCCGTGAAGGGCAGGATGTCCACCGAGCCGAAGACGTTCAGCGCCATCTGCACCATCAGCATGCTCATCGCGCCGCAGGCGGCGATGGCATAGTAGGCCGAGCGCCCGTGCCGAGCCGAACGCACGGCGAAAAAGGCCATGGCCAGCACGGCCAGGACCATGCAGATCCCGATGATGAGGCCCTGCTCCTCGCAGACCATGGCGAAGACAAGGTCGGTGTTGGCAGCGAAGACCTGCTTGAGCCAGCCGGAACCGGCGCCCTTGCCGAAGAGCCCGCCGCCCGCGGCGGCGGACATGGCGCGGCTCTGCTGGAAGCCGGCGCCGTAGATATCCTCCCATACATGGCCCCAGGAGGCGAAGCGCTGCCCGATATAGGGGCGCATGCTCACGGCGAGCACGCCGGCCATACCGGCGCCCGCGACGGCCAGCAGCACCGTGGCGATCGAGCCGGAGCGCATGAAGGAGATGACGAGGAAGCAGGTAAAAAAGACAAGCGCGGTGCCGAAGTCGCCGATCAGGGCGAGCGCGACGACGCAGACCGCGGAAAAAGCGATGAAAGCGAGCAGGTTCCGCTTGCGGTAGAGCCGGTCGAGCGTGGAGGCGCCGACATAGAGATAGGCGACCTTCACAAGCTCGGAGGGCTGGAAGGAATAGCCGCCGAAGTCCAGCCAGTTGCGCGCGCCGAAGACCGCGTCGCTGGTCAGCACGTTCAGGGCGAGCAGCGCCAGCGCGCAGATGCCAACGGTCATACGCAGCAGGGTGGTGCGGTGCAGGCTGCGCAGCCACCAGCCCATCAGCAGGAAGAGCACGACCGCCGCCGTCATCAGCAAAATCTGCTTGTACATATCGCCCGGCGTGGAGCTGGCCGCCACGGACAGGCCCAGCGCCGTGAGATAAAAGGCCAGCGTCTCCACCTCGAAGCCGGAGCGGCCCATCAGACGCATGGAGAGATAGCAGGCCCACTCGAGCGCGAGCAGCATGGCGAAGGCCAGTGCGATGGAGGCGATGTGCTCCTCCCTGGCCGTCATCGTGTGCTGCAGCAGAAGGAAGAGCTCGAACACCGTCAACTCCAGCAGCGTTCCGAAGGGGGAGACGCTCTTGCCCGGAACGGTGCGCTGCGCCTCCAGCTTCTGGCGCTTGGCGGTGGTGATGTCCTGGAAGCGGACGGTCGTGCCGGCCAGGTTGATGACGTCGCCCGTGTCGAGGTTCATGCCGCGCGGCCCGACCTTGATGGAGTTGACCCACACGCCGCGGCGGGAGAACACGTCGTAGATCGTCCAGACGCCGTTGTCGCTGCGCTTGAGCACGGCGTGCACGCGCCCGATCCCCTTGCGGTCGATGCGCACATCGGCGCTGCGGGAGCGGCCGATGATGTTTTCCCAGTGCGTTGCGGGCAGCAGCTCGCGTCCGAGGCGGATATAGGCCCACACCTCGGACTCGTACTTTTCGCTCAGCATACTGCGCAGGCAGCGGACCAGGATCGCCAGCGACAGGAGGATGAGAACATATTTGGTTGCAGTCAGAGAATAAGAGAGAAAGTCGTCCACCGCTGCACTCAACTTTACATAATATTTCAGTCTACAGTATAGCATCTTTTCCTCGGCTTGACAAGAAAACGAAGGGGAATCTTTGTAAATCTTAAGCGGGAACTGCGGCGCAACGATCTCCGCCGTTGACAGCGCGCTTATTTAGGATATAATAGGAAAGGCGCAGCTTGCGCAATAACAGGAGAGAGTGTGTTTATTTTATGAGCAACGAATGTACCCACGACTGCTCCAGCTGCCAGCTTGACTGTGAAAGCCGGCAGGTGGATTTTCGTAAACATCTGCGCGAAGGCGCTTCCGTGAAAAAGGTCATCGCCGTCGTCAGCGGCAAGGGCGGCGTCGGCAAGAGCCTCGTGACGAGCCTGCTCGCCAGCGAGATGCAGCGCCGCGGCTATCACGCCGCCATCCTCGACGCGGACATCACCGGCCCGTCGATCCCGTCCTCCTTCGGCCTCACGCAGCACGCCTACGCGACGGACGAGTATCTGCTGCCCGCCGTCACGCACACGGGGCTGCAGATCATGAGCATGAACCTCATCCTTGAGCATTCCACGGAGCCCGTGGTCTGGCGCGGCCCGGTCATCGCCGGCGCGGTCACCCAGTTCTGGACGGACGTGCTGTGGCAGGACGTGGACTTCATGTTCGTCGATATGCCTCCCGGAACGGGCGACGTGCCGCTGACGGTCTTCCAGTCCCTGCCGATCGACGGGGTCGTCATCGTCACGAGCCCGCAGGATCTGGTGAGCATGATCGTGGCCAAGGCCGTGAACATGGCCGCGATGATGAACGTGCCCGTGCTGGGCCTTGTGGAGAACATGGCCTACTTCAAGTGCCCCGACTGCGGCAAAGAACACGCCGTGTTCGGAGAGAGCCATGTGAAGGAAACGGCCGAGGCCTTCGGCATCGAGCATACCGCCCGCCTGCCGATCGACCCGGTGATCTCGGTGATGGTCGACGCCGGTGAAGTCGAGTCTGTCAGCGGGGAGCATATCGCGCCCATCGCCGACGTTGTGGAGGGATTGAACAAATGAAAGTCGCGGTCAGCTACAAGGACGGAGAGATCTACGAGCACTTCGGCCATGCCGAGATGTTCGCCATCTATGAGTTCCACGGCATGGATGTGGAAAACAGCACCAAGCGCCTCATCGACGTGACCGATCTGCACGGCCATGAGGCGATGGTCGAGCGCATGAAGGCCGAGGGCGTGGACGCGGTGCTCAGCGGCAGCATGGGCTCCGCCGCGAAGGCGATGCTGCTCTCGAACGGCATCGTCCCGGTGGCCGGCTACTGCGGCGACGCGGATACGGCGGCCGAACTGCTGATCCTCGGTCAGCTCCCCATCCTCGGCGGAGACGCGGGCAGCTGCGGATGCGGCGGCTCCTGCTCCGGCTGCGGAGGGGACTGCTCCGCCGGCTGCGGAGGAGACTGCGGCTGCGGATGCGGCGAGTGAGCTCAAAAATGAACGAAGGCGCGGGCCAACGGCCCGCGCCTTCGTTTTCCTTATTCCTGCTTCGGCTCTTTGACAAAGTAGTGCCGGGCGATCCAGCGGCTCAGACCGTCGAGCCCGGGGTACACGATGCGCTCGGACATGTTGAGCTGATCGAGCATATCCCGGATCCGCCAGCGGAGGTCTTTGCTGATGACATATTTGACCGTGTTGTCCGTGCAGCGGTCCAGAAAATCCTCCACACGCTCCATGCCCATGGGAGTGACGGAGAAGAAGGAGTACTGGTTGACGATGCGCGAGTCGATCGAGGGCGGCTCGAGCACCACCATGGCGCTGTCGCCCATATCCTTGTCGTACTGCGCCAGACTGCTGGCGGCCGCGCCCAGCATGTCCACGGAAAAGACCTCGGCCTTGTATTGCTCCATGATCTCCCGGTAGCTCGCCGGGAGCAGGCTGTGCAGCTCCTTGATGTCGAGGCGCCAGACCATGCAGTCGTGGTCGTCCATACTGTCCATGTGGTCGTCCGTGACCGCAAAGTGAAGCGCGACCAGGGCCGACTGCGTCCAGTCGAGCAGGCGCGTGGGCAGGCCGTGGTGCTGGCCAAGGAACATCTGCCGCCAGACGGACTGCGCGACCGTGGGGTCCTCGATCACGGCGTATTTGGCAAAGTTTTTCAGAATGGCAGGCTCCAGCGTCCGCTGCAGCTGCTTGCAGTTGCGCCGCAGGCTCGTGACCATCGGAAAGGCCGCGTTCGTCATGCCGCGGTAGACATAGAGGCTGCGGTGACGGTCGAGGTCGGGACGGTATTCCTGATCGCTGAGCAGCGGGATCAGTTCTTCTATCGTGTCGATGCGGATCTCTTTGATCATAAGGAGCCCTCCGGAAAACGGGATGGTCAAATCCTAACGCTTTTTTTCGACCGCGTCAAGATGAAAGCGACAGGGAAACGGGAGATTTGCGAGGGAGTTGGTACAGCATTGCAGGGGCGTGGCTTGCCCCGCCCGCTGTTGGTCGACGCACACGGGCGACCGCAAGGGTCGCCCCTGCAAACTCCGGTTAACCGTATCAAGGGCCAGAAACGCGCAAAAAAAGCCCTTCCGAACGGAAGGACCGACAAAAAGACAAAAAAAGAAATAACCCCTGACTGCCAATCAACTCTTCCGCGTACAGTCAGGGGTTATTTCTCTGAATTCTTGGTATCTAACATCTTGGTTACCTCTCTTTCTTAGATTGTTCGTAGGCCCGGTATCATCAAGACCCTCCATGGCACTTTTGTGGATCCTCTTGATCCCATCTCATCAGTGAGATACGCTCTGCCTTCGTTCTCGATGCTGTTACCGGGGCGAGCAGCCTGCCCACTGCTTTTGGGAGGCTCTTTCGTGCTCATCCTTGTTCTTTCTGCTTATACTATACAAAAGCGGGGAGAGGAAAACAAGTGGTAAATTATACAAAATGCACAAGACAAACTTAGGCGATGTGCAGATTTTCAGCGAGTAGACGAAAAAAGGCGCTTTTTCGCTTGACAGAAAAGCGCCTGGCAAGATATAGTATATCCGTTGGGTCGAAACGGCCCGCCGTCCCGTTGCTCAGACGGGGCATTTTTTTTCCTCCGGGACGGAACGGAACAATACGATCACGAGAAGACAAGGAGGCAAGGATATGGCGGAGTGTATCGTACAGACTCCCTGCGGCGCCGTCCGCGGCGCGGAAGAAAACGGCGTGCGTCTGTTCCGCGGCATCCCCTATGCCGTGACCGAGCGCTTTGAGCGCCCGGTGCAGATCACGAGCTGGGACGGGGAGTTCGACGCGACGAAAGGCGAGATCGACTGCTGGCAGTACAGCTCCTTCCGCGACGACGCCAGCGGCGAGGGCGCGTTTTTCTGTAAGGAGTTCCGCAGCGGGATGGAATTCAGCTATGCCGAGTCGCCCATGACGCTCAACGTCGTCTCGCCAGCGGAGGCGAAGGACGCGCCGGTGCTCGTGTTCATCCACGGCGGCGGCCACGAGACCGGGACGGTCGGAGAACTGCCCTACGGCGACTGCAGCGTCTATGCCAAAGAGGGGATCGTGTTCGTCTCCGTCGGCTACCGCCTGAATGTCTTTTCTCTGTATGAGAACCTGAATCTCGGCCTGCACGACATGATCGAGGCGATCCGCTGGCTGCACCGGAACATCGTCTCATTCGGCGGCGACCCGGCGCGCATGACGCTGATCGGTCAGTCGGCCGGCGCCATGAGCATCACCGATCTGCTCTACTGCGAAAAGCTCAAGGGGTTGGTGCGGGGCGCGGTGCTCATGTCGGGCGGCGGCGCGGTGCCGAAGCTCGCGGGACCGTGGCCGAAGGAGAAGGTCGGCGAATACTGGGCGAAGATCCGCGAGCGCGCGGGCGCGCCCAGGGAGGAGGACTTCAAAAAGCTCCCCCCGCAGGAGATCTGGGAGGCATGGTTTGCCGAGTGCCGGGAGCATTACGACTTCCATCTCGTGCAGCCGGGGATCGACGGAGAGATCATCCGCGACGAGCCGGGCAAGCTGCTGAGGGAAGGAAAATGCCTCGATATCCCGCTGATCTTCGGCGTCACCTCGCAGGATTTCCTCGCGCCGATCCTGTATTACATGGCGCGGCAGTGGGGCAAAACGAACGCCCGCCTGCGCCGCGCGCCGGTCTACGGCTATTTCTTCGACCGCACGCCGCCCGGCAACAGCTACAAGGCCTTCCACTCGGTGGACCTTTGGTATGTGTTCGGTAACATGGACAAGTGCTGGCGCCCCTTCGAGGGGACGGACTACGCCCTGCACCGCCAGATGGTCGCCTATGTGGCGAACTTCGTCAAAACGGGCGATCCCAACGGCGCGGGACTGCCGCGCTGGCCGGTGCTCACCGGCAGACAGAAGGGACTGCGCAAGCTCGACGGCGTGACGGACGGCCTCGCGTATCCCTCCGAGTGCTGGAAAAAGACGATCCACACCTTTACCAAAGACAAAGGTCCGCTGTAAAGCAAAAGGCGGCCTCCGGGAGTTTCCCCGGAGGCCGCTTTTCATTGTGTGTGATCGTCAGGGGCATGCTCAGCCCGATACGCTCCCGGGCACGTCGATATCCAGATAGCTCTCCACGATTTTCATCACGCTGTCGTCCTTGAGGATGATGGAGATCTCGATGCGGCGGTTGGCGGCGCGGCCCTCCTCGCTGGCGTTGCTGGCTACTGGGCGCGTCTCGCCGTAGCCGGCCGAGCAGAAATAGGAGGAATATCGATTGAGCCTGCCGCCGTGAGCGGAGAGCAGATAGTCCAGGACGGAGTTGGCGCGCTGTGTGGACAGCTCGCGGTTGCTGCTGTCGCTGCCGGTGCTGTCGGTATGGCCGGAGATGACGATGCTGTCAATGTATTGGGCGTTTTCATCGCTGGCGAGAAAATCGGCGAAGACCTTGGACAGCTGGTCGAGAGCCGGGCGCGCGTCCTCCTTGATCTCGTACGAGCCGAAATCGAAGAGGATGTCCTCGCTGAGGATGATGTTGCCGTTCTCGCCGATGTTCACCTTGGAGGCGTCGCCCATCACCTTGACGAGCCCGTCGCGCACCTTTTCCAATATCGACAGGCGCAGCACGGCGATGGTCTGCATCTGGCTGCGCATGGCCAGGATCTCCTCGGAGGCGGCCTTCATGTACTCCTCCTGCTCGCCGATCAGGGCCTTCTGATCCGCCAGGAGCTTGTCCTGCGCGGCCAGCTCATCCTGCTGCTGCGCAAGCGTGAGACGGGCTTCGTCCAGGTCGATGGTGACCTTTTCCAGCTCGCTCTCGGCGTCTTTGACCTGCTTGAGCGTGAGAGAGAGCAGATCCTGGGTCTCCGCGAGGTCGATCCGCGTCTCGGCCAGCACCTCCTGCGTGTTCTGCAGGTCGTTGCCCGTGATGAGGTTCTGGATATAGCTCAGCAGCATCAGAAAGAACAGGATCAGCGCCACGGCGGACATCATGTCCGCATAGGAGGGCCAGAAGCCCTGTTCGCCTCCGGAGGAGCGGACGAGCGTATCGCTGCGTCCCGCGTATTTCCTCCTCATTTCTTCGCTCCTTCCATGCGGCGGTTGATCTCCCGCAGAGCGCCGGCCAGGTCGCGCACGGCCAGATCCATGCGCTCCACGCTGCCGCGCAGGTTGTAGTCGACCTCGGAGAAGTCGTGCACGCCGGCGTTGAAGCGCTCGATGGCCGCGTCAAAGGAGCTCATGGCCTGCCGATTGTTCTCGGCGGTCTCCGCGAAGGCGGCGGCCGTGCTCCTGGCGGCGTCCGTGTAAGCCAGAGCGGCGGCTGCGAGCGTGGACTTGAACTGTCCCGCCACGGCGTTCATCGCGTCGATCATGTTGCGTACGAGCGAGGCGTCGTCCTTGGCGGCCGCGGTGCTGAGCGTGGGCGCCAGTTCCTGATCGAGCCACAGCTCCAGGCGCGTCTCCAGCTTCTCCCGCTCGGTCTGCGGGTTGAAGATCGTCCGCAGGATCGTCAGCAGGATGGAGCAGCCGGCGCCGACGAGCGAGGTGTAAAAGGCCACGCCCATGCCGCCGAGCGCGCTCATCAGGCCGCCGCCCACGCTGTCGAGCACGCTCAGCCATTCCTCTGTGTTGGTGTAGCTGATGAGCTGCGTCAGGGAGGAGACCGACATGCTCAGACCCAGGAAGGTGCCGAAGAGGCCGAGCGTGACGAAGAGCGAGACGGCGTTGTTCAGGAAGCGCTCGCACAAAAGCAGCCCGCCGAGGTGCGTGCCGACGGCGTCGGCGATGATGGCCGGCGTGTTCACGTCCTGGCCGTAGCGCTTGTAGGCCTCCTTATATTCCGCCATAAGCCTGGAGCGGAAGCCCCATTTGTCCTCCTCGGAGCCGCTGGCCTTGCGGGCGAGCAGCCTGTAGCGGAAGAAGACGTAGAACAGCAGCGCGATCGCCAGCAGGAAGAGCACGCCGATGATCACGATGACCACGAAGCCCGCGAAGGGCATGTTTTTCAATGCACTCATAGAGATCCCTCCGATCCGATGATTGACTTAAAAGATGACGTCCAGGTCGCAGTCGCCCCCGATGCCGCGGATGCGGGCGCTGGAGGTGCACTGCCAGACGCTGTAGATCCAGGGGAAGGCCGTCGGGAGGCGCTGCCCATTGGTGTAGCTGGCCATCCAGATGCTGTAGCCGGCTCCGGCGCAGGCGTTGTAGCTGATGGCCTCTTTCCAGTAGTTCTGTCCGGCGTAAACGCCCGGACGGTATCCGCCGTTCATTGCCGTGGTGCAGAAGGCCTGCACGATCTCGGTGCGCTGCTGTGCGCTGAGACGGTCGGCGCGGCCGTAGGGGTAGTTGCCGGAGTATTCCATATCGATATAGAGCGGCAGATCCAGAGGCATGCCGCCGAGGATCTGGAGCGCGAGGCTCGCCTCCTCGACAGCCTCGTTGGTGTTGACCGCCGAGGACCACACATAGGCGCCGATCTTGAGGCCGGCCGCCCGGGCCTCCTGCAGATAGCGGCCGCCGTTTTCCATCATTTTGTAGGAGTTGCCGTCCTCAAAGAGGACGCCGCTGCCCCAGGTACGTCCGGCCAGGCGGATGATGGCAAAGTCGATGCCGTGCGCCTTGACCTGGTTCCAGTCGATGGGACCGTTGAAATAGCTGACGTCGATGCCGAGCGTGCTGGCCTTGACGCCGTAGTCGTCAAAGTAGTAGAGCTTCCCGTCGATCTCCTTCAGCCCGGTGACGCGGTTGCCGAAGATGTCGTAGAAGCAGGTGCCGTCGGCCTCGCTGCGCCAGCCGAAGGGAGTGTCGACGACGGTGACGGCCGGCGTATCCGTGACCGGGGCGGGCTCCTGAGGCGCGGGCGGAGGCGAAGCGGGCACTTCCACCGGCACGGGATCGGGCACGACGAGCGTGGCCGTGATCTGATAGCCGGGGACGGGGCTGCCGTCCTCGTTCAGCAGGCTGACGGGCTCGGAAGACTCCTCCTCTATGTATTCCACGCCTTCCTCTGCCTCATCCGGGATGGCGTCCACCTCGGTGATCCCGTCCGCGTCGCAGCGCATGATGGTGACGACGCGCCGCAGACCGGAGAGCGTGCGGCCGTCGGAGACGGGCAGCACGTCGCTCTCACTGCCGTCGGAGAGGAGAAGGAAACCGTTGGGACCGGTCTCGAAGCTGTATTCGTAGTAGGGATCCGGCTGGACGTAGGTGACGGTGGGTTCCGGTTCGGGGGCAGGCTCCGGTTCCGTGGCCGGCTCCGGCTCGCTGCCGATGATGACGATCTCGCCGCTGCCCGGCGTATCGGGCTGCGGCGCAGGCGGCGCGGCGGCCTGCGCGGCAAGCGTGTCCGTGTCGATCGATTCCACGACGGCGGTGGGCGCCGAGGCCTGCGCCTGCTTGACCTCCGCCACGGGCAGTTCGGCCACGGCTTTGACCTCCGCCTGCTCGCGCACGTCGGCGATGGGCTGATAGGCGCGCTTTCCGACGACATGGAAGCTCAGCTCCTCGGCGGGCAGATAGCCCTCGACGGGCGCGAGGGACACCCGGTAATCGCCCTCTGCGAGCTCGCTGCGATAAAGCTGGCCCTCGAGATCGGTGACCTCGTCGTGTGTCTCGCCGTCCGGATATACGAAGACGAGGGGGAAGGCGACGCCCTTGACGGGCTCGCCCTGCTCATCCACAACGGTCACGCGCATATCCAGCTCCGTGGAATAGGCCTTGAGCTGGACGGCGAGGTCGGGGACAAGCGTGGGCGTGGGCTCCGGCGTCGGTGTGGGCGTGGGCGTCGGGGTCGGCGCAATGGTCGCCTGCGGCGCAGCCATGACCCGGGAGGCCGCTTCCAGGCTGCGCAGCGCAGCCTCGTCAACGGCGGCGCTCGCGTCCGAGGGGCGGAGGGCGGAGATAAACAGGATCAGAGCCAATGGCACGGCCACAGCCAGCGGAAGGCCGATCATCAGAACACGCTTCCAAGAGCGCGGCAGCTCCCGCAGTTTCTCTGTTATACGATCAAATAGGGAACGGAGTGAATCCAGCATGTCGAACCCTCGTTTAAATAATAGAGAATAAACAGAATTATGTAAAATAAATCAGATATAGCATACACAAGAAGTTACAATTTGTCAACAAAAAAACGCTTTTCTTAAGAAACAGCGAGCGGGAAAGACGGCAAAAAAAACAGGCGCCCTTGCAAAGGGCGCCTGTTTGAGGCGTTGCGTATTCAGGCGGAGGCGTGGCTCCTGAGCCAGCCGAGCAGCGCGTTCAGTCCCGCGGCGCTCAGGGTGCGGCCGTTGGACTCCGCGTACTCGGGACGGAGGTAGCCGCCGCCGGTCAGGGCGGAGGACCAGTCGGCGTAATAGGCGCCGGTGTCGATGCAGACCTGCTTGATCCAGTCGTTGAGCTCGGCGGCGCGCTCACCCGTGAGCCCGTCATCCCCGGCGTAGGCGGTGGTGACCGAGCAGAGCGAGCCGCAGATTACGCGCGTACCCGGGCTGGCGGTGAGAATCGAGGAGATCAGCGTCTCGTAGTTCTCAATGAAATCCTCGCGGCTGATGCTGCCTGCGTCATCGCTGCCGACGGCAATCACGAGGATCCCGGGCTTGGCGATCATGGCGGCGGTATCGGGCGTGATGACCGAACCGTCGGAGGGAAAGACGATCCGCCAGCTGAAGGCCGTCGTCATGGGCAGGCGGCGGTCCTCGCCGAGCCAGACCTGTCCGCCGACGAGGCCGGAGTTCTGCAGCGGCGCGCAGCTGCTGTCACAGAGGAAGCAGAGGCTGTCCAGGTAGCTCTGTCCGGCGTCCCGGCTGCTTTTGAGCTCGTGCAGCTTGCCGTCCGCCTGCGTGCCCTGTCCGGCGCCGACGGCGTCCGGCGAGGCCTTCGCGGAGGACACGGCCGCCGTCGAGCCGATGTTCATCACCGGCCGTTCCCGGTCGCCGTAGTAGTGCTCCACCGCGACGATGAACAGACCGATGAGCAGCGCCAGCAGAGCCAGACCGATGCAGATCGCCCATATCACATTTTTCAAGGCCGTTTGTTTCGTCATGTCTTTTTCTCCGCCTCAGTCGGATAAAAGGGGCCGGGAAGAACCGACCCCTTTTGTTGTGACGTTATTCCTGCTCGGCCAGAGCCTTGGCCTCTTCGATGACCTTCTGCTGCACGTTGCCGGGGGCCTCCTCGTAGCGGACGAACTTCAGGGAGAAGCTGCCGCGGCCCTGCGTCATGGAGCGCAGGTCGATGGTATAGCTGCTCATCTCGGCCATGGGGACCTCGGCCTCCACGATCTGCATGCCGTCCTCGGCGTTCATGCCGAGCACGGTGCCGCGGCGCTTGGAGCTGATATCGCTCATAATGTCGCCGAGGTTCGAGTCGGGGATGGTGACCTTCAGCAGGCCGATCGGCTCGAGGATGGTGGGCTTGGCCTTGGGGATGCCGTCCTGATAGGCCAGACGGGCGGCCGTCTGGAAGGCCATGTCGTTGGAGTCGACGGGGTGGTAGGAGCCGTCGTACAGCGTGGCCTTGAGACCGACCAGCGGGTAACCGGCCAGAACGCCCTTCTGAACGGCGTTGCGCAGGCCCTTTTCAACGGAGGGGAAGAAGTTCTTGGGAACGGAGCCGCCGAAGACTTCCTCGCCGAAGATCATCTCGTCCTGCTCCTCCTGAGGCTCGAAGCGAATCCACACGTCGCCGAACTGGCCGGAGCCGCCGGACTGCTTCTTGTGGCGGCCGTGGGCCTCGACCTTGCCCTTGATCTTCTCGCGGTAGGCGACGCGGGCGGGCTGCAGATCGGTGTCGACGCCGAAGCGGCTCTTGAGCTTGGCGCACAGCACGTCCACCTGGATGTCGCCGGCGCCGGAGATGACCATCTGATGGGTCTCGGCGTTGTTGACGAGCGTGAAGGAGGTGTCCTCCTCGTTCAGGCGGGCCAGACCGCCGGCGACCTTGTCGTCCTGTCCCTTGGTCTTCGGGGAAATGGCCATGGAGTAGCAGGGCTCGGGCATCTCGAGAGCGGGCAGCTCGACCTCATTCTTGGGATCGCAGATCGTGTCGCCGGTCTTCCAGTCCATCTTGCCGACGGCCACGATATCGCCGCAGCAGGCTTCCTTGGTCTCGACGGTCTTCTTGCCGGTGATGGTGTAGAGGCGGCCGAGCTTATCGGTGCTGGAGGCGCGCACGTCGCGCAGGGACAGATCGGAGTTGACCTTGCCCTTGAGCACCTTGATGAAGCTGTACTTGCCGAACTGGTCGGATACGGTCTTGAACACGAAGGCGAGGGTGGGGCCGTTGGGATCGATCCCTTCGACCTCGGCGGGGCTGGGGACATAGTCCACGATGCCCTGCAGCAGAGCCTCGGTGCCGATGTTCTGCATGGCGGCGCTGGCGAACACGGGGACGACGCTGCGGTCCTTCATACCGGCCTTGATGCCGGCGACCATGTCGGCCTCGTCGAGCTCCATGGTATCGAAGAACTTCTCCATCAGCTCCTCGGTGGCGCCGGCGGCGGTCTCCATCAGCTCCATGCGGAGGTCTTCCACATGGCCCGCGTCGGCCGCGGGCACGGGGCCCTTGACGGCCTTGGCGCCGTTGGAGGTGTAGCAGACGTTGTGCACCAGGTCGATCACGCCCTTGCCGTCGGAGCTGGGGATGGTGACCGGAGCGACGATGCTGCCGTACTTGGCGCGCAGCGCCTCGACGACGGCGAAGTAATCGCCGTGCTCCTCGTCGGTCTTGCTGACGACGAAGGCCGTGGGAAGGCCGGCAGCCTTCAGGTACTTCCAGCTGCGCTCGGCGCCGACGGAGAGCCCGTCTTTCGCGGTGACGAGGATGAAGCCGGCCTCAACGGCGCGGAGAGCGGAAAGCACCTCGCCCACAAAGTCGAAGTAGCCGGGGCAGTCAAGGACGTTGATCTTGTTGCCGTTGAACTGCAGGGGCGCGACGGAAGAGGCGATGGTGATCTGGCGCTTGATCTCTTCGGGATCGTAGTCGCAGACGGTGTTGCCGTCGCTGACCTTACCGAGACGGTCGATGGCGCCGGTGACGTAAAGCATGCTCTCGGCGAGGCTTGTCTTGCCGCTGTTGCCGTGGCCAAGCAGGGCGATGTTGCGGATAGAATTGGTTTCGTAGCTCATGTGTTGCTTCCTCTCTGTCAAAAGTCTATGAATGAAAGTATTTTTTTGCAATCAATTTATTATACACTAAGCCCATGGGCTTTGGCAACAGGAAATTTGGCGAGATAAATCCGGCCTCCGTTCCGTGGGACGGAGGCCGGAGCAAGCGAAAGGCGAAACGGTCAGACCTCAGGGTCTGTTTCCTTGGAAGTTTCCTCCTCCGGAGCTTCCGCTTCGGGCGCCGGAGCTTCGGGCTCTTCGATCGGGGCCTCGGGCTCTTCGATCGGGGCCTCGGGCTCTTCGATCGGAGCCTCGGGCTCTTCAATCGGAGCAAAGGGCTCGACGATCACGTTTTCCTCGGGCCAATCCGAAACATCGGCCTCGGCGAAGGCTTCGCGGCCGCAGATCTTCTCGTAGAAGGCCGACTGTACCAGACCGAGGAACAGCGTGGCGAACAGCATGAACACCACGGAGAGCAGGAAAGCGGCCAGGGCGAAGATCCAGCCGATGTAGCGCACGGCGGCGAGCGAGACGAGGATCAGCATGGCGAAGAAGAAGGCCAGGAAGATCAGGATATCTGCCAGGAACATTTTGCCCTTCCAGCCGTCGGTGCGTTCCTTGGAGAGCTTGATGGCCTCGGAGGGCTTGACCTCCGGCTCCTGCATGAGGATGTAGGGGGTCAGGCGGTACTCGTAGGTGCGGATGATGCCGAAGACGGGGCCGACGATGGGGATGAGGCTCCAGATGAAGATCCACAGCAGCATCCAGCCCATGCCGCAGAGCACGCGCTTGGCGGTCGCCCAGTCGCGGAAGCAGTCGAACAGCTGCAGGGTCTCGATCTTTTCGCCGCGGAAGCCGTGCAGGAAGATCAGCGTCATGGCGGTCTCAAACAGCACGGTGAGGCCGAGCGCGACGCCCGGGATGATGGCGAACAGCGCGTTGGCCAGCCCGACGAGAAGAACGTACAGCAGGGAGATGCCCCAGAGCCTCAGCGGCTTTTCCATGAGCTTGCCGAGGGCTTCTTTGTAGATTTGCATGACCATAAGGATCGCCTCTTTCTTTATAATTGCTGTTATTATATCATGCTCTGTCGAAAAATGCACGAAAAAATCAGAAAGAAAGCGGCATTTCTTTCGTATATCCGTCCCTGCTCCCGTAAAAGGAATACGGATCGAAGCCGCCGCCGTCGAACAGCGCGTCGAGCGCGGCGCGATAGTTCTCGATCCGGCGGCTTTTGAAGACGGCCTTGAGCTCTTTATCGCAGCCGGGGAACTTCCAGCGCAGGTAATACCAGAGCTCCTTCATCCTGGACAGCGCGTAAACGGGGCTCAGGCCGGAGGACAGCGCCTCGTCCAGCAGCGCGTCGAGAAAGGCGCGCAGTTCGCCGGCACCGAGCGGGTCGCCGCCGCGCAGGAGTCGGAACAGGGCGGGGTCGGCCGCGGCGCCGCGGCCGATCATCACGCGTTCTAGGCCGGGCAGCGCGGAGCGGAGGCGCGCCAGATCGGCGGGAGAGAAGACGTTCCCGTTATAGCAGACGGGGAAGGGGCAGAGCGCCGGAACGGAGGCAAAGCCGCCGACGTCTGGGTCGCTGCGATACATACCGGCGCGGTCGCGCGCGTGCACGATCAGCTCGGCGAGAGGGTAAGCGCGGAAGATCTCGAGCAGGGCGGGAAATTCCGCCGTGCTGGCCCAGCCCATGCGGGTCTTGACCGAGACGGCGGCGGGCGGCTGCGCGAAGATCCCGTCGAGCAGGCGGCGCAGCGCGTCGGCGTCGGCTAAAAGACCGGCCCCCTTGTGCTTGGCCGCCACGGTGCCGGAGGGGCAGCCGAGGTTGAGGTTGATCTCCCCGTAGCCCAGATCCGCGAGACGGCGCGCCGCGGCAAGAAAAGAGGCGGCGTTGTTGGCGAGGATCTGCGGCACGAGCGGGAATTCCGGATCCTCGTCACGACGCAGAGCCTCCAGCTGGGAACGCTTGACGGTCCCGGCCGTGTCCGGAGAGACAAAAGGGGCGTAGTAGCGGTCCGCGCCCGGAAACATCTGACGATGGATGCGGCGGTACGCCGCGCCGGTGACGCCCTCCATGGGCGCAAAGCTCATAAACAAGAGGGGGAGGCCTCCTTCCGTTTCGGTCTGTCTTCATTATACAGGGCGTATGAAAAAAAGAAAAGAAAAAACCATTCCAAATACTTGGCTTCTTAACAACTGTGGCGTATAATACAATAAATCGGTATGGATTTTCGACCCGGCAGACGGAGGAGACGGACTTGAAGCATCCCGCGCTGACCCGCGCTCTGGCCGCCGCACTGGCCGTTTTATGCCTGGTGACGCTGATCGCCGGGGGCGGCGCGCTGTGGAAGGCCTGGGGCATCCATAAGGAAGATCTTCGACAGCAGGAGCTGCTCCGCGAGCGGACGGACCGGGCTGCCGAGCTTTCCGCGCGCCTTGATGCGGAGCTTGAGGATTATGAGAAGGCCTCGTCCGGGCTTGAGGAGAGGTTGGCCGAGCACGACAAGGAGAGCATGGATTATCGCGGCCGCCTGGCCACCTTGACCGCGACCCGCGCCGGCATCAAGATGGGACGCGCGGCGCTGGAGCAGTCCTCCGGCGTCCTTTGGAGGGCAAAAAGACAATTTGAGGACGGCTACGCCGAGTTCCAGAAGGGCGCGGCGATGTTCAGCCAGATCTACCAGATCTACCAGAGCGTGAGCGCGGCGATCCAGCGGATCAGGGGCCTGTACAGCCAGGGCCTGGCGTATCTGGAAGAGGGGATGGACGATGAATTCACAGCGCTCCTGACGCCTGCGCAGGTGCTCGCCTCCGTGCAGGCCGTGCGCCTGAGCGTCGCGGCGCTGGAGGAGCTGATCCGGAGCAGCGAGGGACAGATGGGGACCGAAGACGCCGCAGAGAGCCTGCAGCGGCTGCACAGGATATTGAACGGCTTGAACAACCAGATGCTTGTCGTCGATCCGAGCGCTCTGGCGCATCGCGCCGTGGAGCAGACGCTCGCGCAGGCGGACAGCCTGATCGCGTCGCGCGCGGAGGAGGGCGTCGGAGAAGCGGAGGCGATGGCGGAGGCGGACGCCGCCTGCCAGGCGACGCTCGGCATGAACTACGGCGAAGCGAAAGACTGGCTCACGCAAAACGCGGACGCGGTCGGAGACGCGCAGAACCTGCTGGGCTCTCTGGCGGAGCTGGACCCGGAGGAGACGGCGGCGCTCCTGTCCGAGTTCGGAGGCGACGGTGTCCTTCTGCAGCAGGCCCTAGCCGTGCTGGCGGAAGAGGAGGAGAGCCTCGCCGCGCAGGAGGAGGCGCTGAGCGCCGATCCCGAGGCGATGAGCTCGCCCGAAGCGATGATGGCGCTGCTGAACACCGTGACGGGCAGCTGCGAGAAGATCCTGGGGCTTGTTTCTTCGCTGATCGAGGGCGGAAAGCAGCAGCTGGACGCGATCGGCGCGCAGCTGGACGCGGCCGGAAAGGCCATCGAGGACGGTATCGCCGTCATCGCGCGGCAGCGCCTGAAGATGTCACAGATGGAGGACGATCTGGAGCGCCAGCGCGAGGAGATGGCCCAAGAGAAGGAACTGCTGCTCAAAAAAGGCGCCGAGCTGAAGCTGCAGCAGCAGACCGTGGACATGTATGAGGAGATGACCAAAGAGTTCCGCGCAGCTCGCGCGGCCCTGATGAGCAATCATGAGATCGCCGACAGGGTAAACGGGGGCGAGGATCTGTTGGAGAGCGCCGAGCTCGTGCTCGCCGAAATGAAGGAACGGCAGCGCGAAGACTTTATCTGGCGGCAGGTGATCGCCGTGCTGATGATCGCCGCGGCCGTGATGGGAGCTTTCGGCGTGGCAGGCGGCTTTGAGAAGCTGAAATGGAAAAGGCTGTGGCTGCCCTGTGCTCTGACGATACTGCTGTCCGCCCTGGGGGAGGGAGCGAGCCTGTACCGCGGCTACGGCCTGTGGTATTCGGCGCTGTTCCTGCTGCTGGCAGCCGCGGCGCTGCTCCCCCTGATGACAGGGAAGAAGGCGTGAAAAAAGCTCGGGAGACCGAGCTTTTTTCACGCCTTCTTTGATCGGCTGTTCAACAGAAAAACGGCGGCGAGGACGCATAGGATGCCGAGAGCGCCGCGGAGGGTCAGCGCCTCGTGATAGATCAGCACGCCGAGAAGCGTGGCGACGACCGGTTCGACGGAGGCGAGGATCGAGGCGCGGCCCGTCTCCATCCGGCTCAGACCGTAGGTATACAGCAGATACGGCAGAAAACAGGTGACGAGGCCGGCAAGGAGGCAGAGCCCGACGCTGCTCCAGGAGGCTGTCATGGCGGCGAAGGGCTCTGAGAAGCCCCAGATGAGGCCCGCGCCGAGCGCGGCCAGGAGACAGGAATACAGATTGACGGTGCTGCTCGTATACCCGCGGTCCAGGGCAAGGCGGGCAAAGATCGAGTAAAGCGCATAGCCGAAGCCGGCGCCGAGGCCGAACAGCAAGCCGCGCAGCGGGAGAGCGGTCTCCCGCGTCAGGCCGCTGACGAGGCAGCAGCCCAGGAAGGCCAGCGCAAGCGCGGCGAGCTTGAGGCCGTTCAGCTTTTCGCGGAAAAGCCAGGCCGAGAGCAGGACGACGATGACCGGCGCGGTGTAGAGCAGGATGGCCGCGGCGGACAGAGACAGCAGCGAGATGGCGTTGAAATAGCAGAAGGTGAAGAACAGCAGGCTGCAGACGCCGCTGCCGAAAAAGCACCAGAGATCCTTCGGCGCGACGCGGAAGGCACGCGGGTCCCGGAGCGCGATCATCAGCGCGAAAAAGAGCGCGGCGATGGCGCAGCGGACGAGGATCGCGCCGGCCGGACCGATGCCGATGGCGGCAAGGCTGCGGGTGAACAGCCCCATCGTCCCCCAGAGGGCCCCGGCGCCCAGCACGGCCAGAGTTTGTTTGGTCATTTTTTCTTCTCCGATAATGACTGGATCGGCGGCACGGTCATCGTGCCGCCGATCGGATTGCTTACGCTTCCCCGTAGCCCATGGGGTTTTTGCTCTGCCAGGCCCAGGTATCGCGGCACATATCCTCCAGATCGTACTCCGCCTTCCAGCCGAGCAGCCTTGCGCTTTTGTCGGTGTTGGCGTAGACGGTGGCGAGATCGCCCGGGCGGCGGGCGTCGATCTCATAGGGAATTTTGACACCGTTGACGCGCTCAAAGGTCTTGACCATATCCAGCACGCTGCAGCCGTGGCCGGTGCCGAGGTTGAAGACGTTCTCGCCGCGATGGGAGCGCATATAGTCGATGGCTGCGACGTGGCCGCGCGCCAGGTCGACGACGTGGATATAGTCGCGCACGCCCGTGCCGTCCAGCGTGTCGTAGTCGTTGCCGAAAACATGCAGCTTGTCGCGGCGGCCGACGGCGACCTGGGCGATGAAGGGCATGAGATTGTTGGGGATGCCGCGCGGGTCCTCGCCGATCAGGCCGCTCTTGTGCGCGCCGATGGGGTTGAAATAGCGCAGCAGCGAAACGGACCAGCCCTCGACGGCCTTGGAGGTGTCGCGCAGGATCTGCTCGGACATGTACTTCGTCCAGCCGTAGGGGTTCGTGCACATGCCGGTGCGGGAGTCCTCGCGCAGCGGCACCTCATTGTCGCCGGAATAGACCGTGGCGGAGGAAGAGAAGACGATGTCTCTCACCCCGTGGTCCCGCATGGCCTCGCAGAGCGTGATGGTGGAGTTGAGGTTGTTGTCGTAGTACTCCAGCGGCATGACGACGCTCTCGCCCACGGCCTTGAGACCGGCAAAGTGGATGGCGCAGTCGATCTTGTGCTTTTCAAAGATGCGATCGAGCGCGGCGCGGTCGCGCACGTCGTTTTCATAGAAGTCCACATGTTTGCCGGTGATCTGCTCGATGCGTTCGATGGCTTTGGCGCTGGAATTGACGAGGTTGTCGATGACGACGACGCCCATGCCCTTTTCCAGGAGCTCCACGCAGGTGTGGCTGCCGATATAGCCGGCGCCGCCCGTGACGAGTACGTTCATACTTTTTCTCCTTAATCCAGTAATACTTCGGGATATACGCCCCGCTCGCGCAGCGAGGCAAGATAGGATACGACGCTGTCCATGTCCTGCGGATAGGTGATGCCGTGCCAGACCTCATGGCAGGGGAGGACAGCCACGCTGCCTTCACCCTCCCGGATCACCGCGCCGGCCACATTGGGCAGGAAGTACTCGCATTTGAGCGGGTTTTTCTCAAGATTATCTTCCAGCCAGGCAGGGAAACGGCGGCGGAGCTGTTCGAGCATATCGTGCCCGAAGGCCCAGCAGTTCATGGAAACGGGCGTGTCGCCCGACAACTCGATCCAGTGCTCGCCGTCCTCGGTATAGGCCGCGTCGGCCCCGCGCTTTTCGATGCGGGTGCGCTCGGTGACGCTCTTGAGCAGACCGTTCTCCACCTCGCAGACGCCGCGGGCGACGGAGCCGAACTCCGTTACGGTGTTGCGCAGCAGATAGGCCACCATGGCGTATTCGCCGGCGGAATGCTCCTGCGAAAGAAAACCGTACAGCGCCTCGTAGGCCGTGCGGCCGTAGTAGTCGTCGGCGTTGATGACGGCAAAGGGCCCGTCCACCGCGTCAAGGCAGCAGGCGACGGCGTGCCCCGTGCCCCAGGGCTTGACGCGGCCCTCCGGCACGGGATAGCCCTCCGGCAGCCGGTCGAGTTCCTGAAAGACATAGCGCACGTCGAAATACTTTTCCATCCGGCGGCCGACCGCCGCCCTGAAGTCGTCCTCGATGGCGTGCTTGATGATGAAGACGACCCGGCGAAAGCCCGCCCGCCAGGCGTCGTACAAAGAGTAGTCGATGATAGCGTGGCCGTGCGCATCCACCGGCGTGATCTGCTTGAGACCGCCGAAGCGGCTGCCCATGCCGGCGGCCAGGATGACAAGAGTCGGTTCCCGCATAAGCTCCTCCTCGAACAAAAATCATTTTATTTTATCATGAGATCCATATTTTGTATAGATAAAATTTCACCCGGCCGCAGATGCAGCCGGGTGAGATCCGTTACCAGGCGATCCCGTAGGGCCAGCCGTTGAGCGCGCCCATGTCGTAGACCCGCGTATAGCCGAGCTGAAGCAGCGTCATAGCAGCCGTCATGCTTCTCGCGCCGCTGCGGCAGTAGACCAGCACGGGCGTGTCGAGCGAGGGGATCGCCTCGGCGGCGCTGTCCTCGCTGATGCTGCCGAGCGGGAACAGCTGCGCTCCGTCGGCGTGACCGGTGAGGTATTCCTCTTCCTCGCGCACGTCAAAAAAGCAGATCTCCGCCTCCGTGTCCAGAAGCTGTTTGGCCTGCTCAAAGGTGATTTTGCGGTATCCTGCCATTCTCATATGTTCGACTCCGATCCGTTTTTCTAGATCCTATCACAAAACGGGCAGGAGCGCAAGCGCCGCGGCATAGGACAGAGCCGCGGAAACGGCCGCGCTCATGAGCCGCCCGAGCAGATGACGGCGCAGGCTGAGCTCGGCGTCGCAAAGCACGGCAGCCGTCTGACAGTGCACCGACACGCCGCCCCAGCCGACGAGAGCCGAGGCCAGCGCGAGATGCCCCGGCGTCAGAGCGAGGCCCCGCATCGCGCCCACGCCGCCGCCGAGCTCGAGGAAGCCGCACAGGAGCGCGCGGACGACCTGCGTCTCCAGGCCTGTCGGAGATACGAGCTTTTCCGCACAGGCGAAAAGGCCCCAGGCGTCCAGCAGACCGGAGAGGACGGAGAAGCACACGATGAAACCGCAGACGGTCAGCACAGCGCCGACAGCCTCGCGCACGGCGAAGACAAAGGCAACATAAAACTTTATATTACTTTCTATGTAAACCGAATTATGTTTACCGATTTGCCGCCTCCGCAGCAGGAGACCTGTCAGCACAGCGGCGAGGATGTGAGAGAGATACAGCAGCAGACCGGCGGCGGGAGAGGAGAACACGCCCGTCCCCACGGCGCCGATCAGAAAGGCCGGTCCGGAGTTGTTGCAGAAGGCCAGAAGGGTTTCGGCCTCTTCGACGTCTATGACCCCTTCGCGCAGCAGATCCGCCGCGCAGGCCGCTCCGAGCGGATATCCGCCGCAGAGACCGACCAGAAGGGCGCTCAGCCCCGCGCCGGAAACCCCGAAAAGCTGTGCGGCGGGAGCGAGGCGACTTGCGAGAAGCTGCGGCAGACGGAGCTTGCCGAGCAGGACGGAGAGCACGAAAAAGGGGAACAGAGAGGGCAGGATCAGGCCGGCGCACAGCGCGAGAGCGTCGCGGGCGCTCTGGAGGACCCGGGCGGAGGAAAAAATCAGCGCGCACAGAGCGCAGAGAGCGGCGCAGAGCGTCAGCTTGTTTTTCATGGGTCGACCTCCTCGCGCTATGATATGTCCCCGGGCAGGACGAATATACCGTTAAGGGGGGCTTTGCCCGGCTGCGCCGGCGTACCGGGGCCCGTCAGAAAAATAACGGGCTTGTTAAGAACTTATCTTTTGAAAACGCCGTTTTTTGGGCATTTTCAGTAGACAATTTGTGACCGATTATGCTATGATACTCTCTGCAAAAAATTGCGAGGTGAAGTGTATGACCCATACTTTTAAGGGCGGCGTGCACCCCAACTACATGAAGGCACCGGAGATCCCGATGACCGTCATGACGCCGCCGCCTCAGGTCGTGATCCCCCTGATCCAGCATATCGGCGCGCCGAACCAGCCCCTGGTGAAGAAGGGCGACTATGTGACGATGGGGCAGAAGGTCGGGGGAAATCCCGCGCCTGTCTCCGCTCCGGTGCACAGCTCTGTCTCCGGCACGGTGGTGGCGGTCGAGCCGAGGCCGCACCCCCTGGGCGATATGATCATGTCCGTCGTCATCGAAAACGACTACAAGGACACGCCCTGCACCGATCTGGCTCCTCTGACCGAGGAGCAGCTCAAGGACTCCGACGCGATCCTCGAGCGCATCCGCGAGGCCGGCGTCGTCGGCATGGGCGGCGCGATGTTCCCCACGGCCTTCAAGATCCGCGGCGGCATCGGCAAGGTCGACAAGCTCGTCATCAACGGCGCCGAGTGCGAGCCCTACCTCAACGGCGACCATCTCACGATGCTCAATTACCCGGAGCAGCTGCTCAAGGGCATCGAGCTCGTGCGCATCGCCAGCTGTGTGGACAAGGCCTACTACGGCATCGAGAAGAACAAGCAGGACGCCATCGACCTTCTGAACTCTCTGCACCCGGAGAAGTACGGCATCGAGATCGTCCCAGAGGAGGTCAAGTACCCCCAGGGCGCCGAGAAGATGCAGGTCAAGGCCGTCACAGGCCGTGAGGTCAAGCCCGGCGGCATCCCCTCCGGCGTCGGCGCGAACGTCGTCTCCACGCGCACCTGCTACGCCATCTATCAGGCCTGCTACGAGGGCAAGCCCGTCATTGAGCGCATCGTCACCGTGGCCGGCAGCGCGATGGCCGGCCCCACCAACGTACTTACCCGCGTGGGCACCCCCTTCAGCTACATCGCCGAGCAGTGCGGCGGCTTCGTCAAAACGCCGCGCAAGATCGTGCTGGGCGGCCCGATGATGGGCATCTGCGCCACCAGCTTCGACGCGCCCAACATCAAGGGCACCTCGGGCGTCCTCTTCTTCACCGAGGAGGAAGACCGGCATGTGGATGAACCCACCTGCATCCGCTGCGGCAAGTGCATCACCGTCTGCCCCATGAATCTCGAGCCCGTGTTCATGTACATGTACTACAGCAAGGGCGACTTCGAGAACATGGAGAAATACCACATCACCGACTGCTTCGAGTGCGGCAGCTGCGCGTTCAACTGCCCCGCCCGCATGCCGCTGACCCACGCCTTCAAGACCGCCAAGCTGATGTTCCAGGCCAAGGCGATGAAGGAAAAAGCCAGGGCCGAGGCCGAAGCGGCCGCAAAGGAGGCGAAGAAGTAAATGGCTGAACAGGAAAAGAAAGAACGCATCATTCTTGACGTAGCGTATCAGCCCCAGGTTCGCACTTTGCGGGATACCCGCCGCCTCATGCTGGACGTGATCATCGCCCTGCTGCCCGCGCTCTGCGCAGCGGTCTGGCAGTTCGGCGCGAAGGTGCTCGTCACGGTCGCCGCGTCTGTGGCCTCCGCCGTCTTCTTCGAGTGGGCTTATCGCAAGCTCCTGAAGAAGTCCAACACCATCGACGATCTCTCCGCCGTCATCACCGGCCTCCTGCTGGCGCTGACGCTGCCTCCCACGGCTCCCTGGTGGCTGCCTGTCATCGGCACGCTCTTCGCCATCGTGGTCGTCAAGCAGCTGTACGGCGGCATCGGCAAGAACTTCCTCAACCCGGCGCTGGCCGGCCGCGCCTTCCTGCTGGCTTCCTACGCGCTGCTCATGGGCAACTTCTCCGTGCCCAAGGGGCTCAGCGGCGTGGTGGACGGCGTGACCATGGCGACGCCGCTGTCCTACCTTTACGGAGAGAACCCGCTGCCTGCCTTCTTCACGCCGCAGGCCATGTTCCTCGGGACGATGCCCGGCACCATCGGTGAGATCAGCGCGCTGGCGATCCTGCTCGGCTTTGCCTGGTTGCTGATCCGCAAGGTCATCTCCTGGCGCATCCCCGTGTCCTTCGTCGGCACGGTCGCGCTGCTGACGCTGGCCTTCGGCCGCGGCGGCGAGCATGTGAACTTCATGCTGTATAACGTCCTCTCCGGCGGCCTCCTGTTCGGCGCCGTCTTCATGGCGACGGACTATGCCACCAGTCCCGTCACGCTCAACGGCCAGCTCCTCTACGGCGCGGGCTGCGGCGCGCTGACGGTGCTCATCCGCTACTTCGGCGGCTTCCCCGAGGGCGTCACCTATGCCATCCTCATCATGAACCTCTGCACCTGGGCCATCGACAAGGGCTTCCACCGCCACCAGTTCGGCGTGAGCAAGGAAGATATCGCGGCGGCCAAGGCTGCCAAGAAGGCGGCAAAGGAGGCGGCGAAATGAAAAAGATCCTGAAGCTCACCTTCATCCTCTTCCTGATCTGCGCGGTGACCGCCGGCATCCTCGGCGGCATCAACGAGCTGACTTACCGCCGCATCGAGGAGCAGAACCGGCTCAAGACCGTCAAGGCCTACAGCGCCGTGCTCCCCGCGGACGACTATGAGGAGATCGACTTTGCCGCCGCGGGCATACCCGCCTCGATCGACAAGGTCACGATCGACAAGATCTCCAAAGCGGCCAACGGCAGCGGCTACGTCGTGGAGAGCACCTTCTCCGGCGCGCAGGGCAACATCACGATGGCTGTCGGCGTGGGCAGCGACCTCCGCTGCACCGGCATCTCCATCATCAAGCATTCCGAGACCTCCGGCCTCGGTGCGAACGCGGCCAGCACCGCCGAAGTGGGCGTCAACTTCCGCGCGCAGTTCGTGGGAGAGGGCGCCGGGATCGCGCTCAAGAAAGCCGGCGGCAACATCGACGCGCTCTCCGGCGCGACGATCACCTCCACGGCCGTCACCAACGCCGTCGCGGTCTCCATCAAGGCCGTCAGCATGCTGGGTTAAGGAGGGCAGGCAATGAATATCAAGAAACAGTTCAAAGAGGGCCTGATCACCAATAACCCCGTTCTGGTGCAGCTCATCGGCATGTGCGCCACCATGGCCATCACGACCACGCTCTTCAACGGCGTCGGCATGGGCCTGTCGGTGCTCATCATCCTCACCTGCTGCAACGTGGTGGTCTCCGCGCTGCGCAAGATCATTCCGAACGAGATCCGCCTGGCGATCTTCGTCGTCATCATCGCGGGCTTCGTCACCATCGTCGACCTGCTGCTGCAGGCCTTCATCCCCGCGCTCAGCGAGTCTCTGGGCGTGTTCATCCCGCTGATCGTCGTCAACTGCATCATCATCGGCCGCGCGGAGGCCTTCTGCCAGAAGAACACCGTCGGCGCGAGCTTCTTCGACGGCATCTTCCAGGGTCTCGGCTACACCTGCGTGCTGATCATCATGTGCGTGGTCCGCGAGTTCCTCGGCAGCGGCCGCTTCGGCGGCGGCCTGATCGACATCGCCAACGGCTTCCGCTTCACGCTCGACGGCACCGGCGGCGGCATTCAGATCTTCCCGGCCGACTACGGCGCCTCTATCCTGAACCTGCCCTTCGGCGGCTTCCTCACGCTCGGCACGCTGATCGCCGTTATGCAGTATGCGCTCAAGAAGTCCGCGAAAAAGAAGGAGCTGGCCGAAAAAGAAGCGGCTGAGGCCGCGGAAAAGGAGGTCGAGGAGTAATGCTTACCAACATCATTTCCATCTCCCTCGGCGCGATCCTGATCAACAACTTCATCTTCTCGCAGTTCCTCGGCTGCTGCCCCTTCCTGGGCTGCTCCAGCAAGGTCGACACGGCCACCGGCATGGGCCTCGCGGTCGTGTTCGTCATGGGCCTGGCCTCGGCCATCTGCTGGGTCGTCGATACCTACATCCTCGTCCCGCTGGGCCTTGCCTTCCTTGAGACGCTGGCCTTCATCCTGGTCATCGCGGCGCTCGTCCAGTTCGTCGAGATGTTCCTCAAGAAGTCCGTTCCGTCTCTGTACTCCGCGCTCGGCATCTATCTTCCGCTCATCACCACCAACTGCGCGGTGCTCGGCGTGGTGCTGCTGAACGTGCAGAACCACTACAGCTTCATCGAGTCCGTGGTCTACGGCATCACCGGCGGCATCGGCTTCATGCTGGCGATCGTGCTCTTCGCCTCCGTGCGCGAGCGCATCCAGTTCTCCGATTACCCCGAGTGCTTCGAGGGCTTCCCGATCTGCCTGGTGTCCGCCGGTCTGCTGGCGCTGGCCTTCATGGGCTTCAGCGGCATGTCCGTCTTCGGTTAAGGAGGGTGTGAGATGACGACTATCCTGTATTCCATCCTCGTGCTCGGCATCCTCGGCGCGATCTTCGGCGCGGTGCTCGCCGTCGCGGCCAAGATCTTTCATGTGGAGGTCGACCCCCGGCAGGAGGCCGTGCGCGCGGCGCTCGCGGGCGCCAACTGCGGCGGCTGCGGCTATCCCGGCTGCGACGGCTATGCCGCCGCCGTGGCCAAGGGCGAAGCTCCCTGCAACAAGTGCGTCGCCGGCGGCGCGGAGACGGCCGCCAAGGTCGCGGAGATCATGGGCGTGACCGCCGACGCGGCGGAGAAGATGGTGGCCTTCGTGCCCTGCTCCGGCGCTGCGGACATCGCCGAGCCCCGCTTCAACTACTCCGGCCCGGTCGACTGCCGCGCGGCCATGCTCTTCGGCGGCAAAAGCAGCAAGCTCTGCACTTTCGCCTGCATCGGCCTCGGCAACTGCGAGCGCGCCTGCCAGTTCGACGCGATGCACATCGTCAACGGCGTGGCGAAGGTCGACCGCTCCAAGTGCGTCGGCTGCGGCGCCTGCGTGGACGCCTGCCCCAAGAGCATCGTCAAGCTCATCCCCGAGAGCCAGAAGATCATGCCCGCCTGCCGCAACCAGGACAAGGGCGCGCAGGTCATGAAGATCTGCAAGGTCGGCTGCATCGGCTGCATGAAGTGCCAGCGCGAATGCCCGGCGGACGCCATCACGGTCGTCAACAACGTCGCCGTGGTCGATTCGTCCAAGTGCGTCCAGTGCGGCCACTGCGCCGATATCTGCCCGCGCCACATCATCGAGTATTTCGGCAAGCACTGATCCTCGCTAAAAAACGCCCCTCTTCGGAGGGGCGTTTTTCACCGCTTGACAAATACCCCCATGGGGTATATAATGGCACGGAAAGAACAAAAAGCGAACGGAGATCGACAGGGACGTCGGTTCGACGCCGCAGGGGAGGGCCTGCCCCTCCCGCCGACGCAGCATCAGGTCCGCGGGCCGGGCATGACTGGCCCCTGCGATGCTGTACCAACAGCCCTGCAGGTTTCCGTCCGGAACGGAGGACTGCACCATGGATGACTGCTGCTGCACAGAGCGGACCAAGAAACGGAGCGAGGAAGAGCTCAGGAGCCTTACCAATCGTCTCAACCGCATTGAGGGACAGATCCGCGGAATCCGGCGGATGCTCGAAAAAAACGCCTATTGTCCGGATATCCTGGCGCAGGCGGCCGCGGCCAACGCCGCGCTCAATGCCTTCAGCCGGGAATTGCTTTCCAATCACATCCACAGCTGCGTGGCCGAAGATATCCGCGCCGGAAGAGATGAGACGATCGACGAGCTGCTTGCCACGCTCGCCAAGCTCATGAGGTGAGAGCATGCAGCAATATAACGTTACGGGTATGAGCTGCGCGGCCTGCTCGGCGCGCGTGGAAAAGGCCGTGTCCACCGTTCCCGGCGTGACGGGCTGCGCCGTGAGCCTGCTGACCAATTCCATGGGCGTGGAGGGCACGGCGGACGAAGCCGCCGTGATCGCCGCCGTGGAGCGGGCCGGCTACGGCGCTTCGCCGAAGGGGCGGGAGCGTGAACAGAGCGCATCCGAGGCGGAGGAGACGTTGAAGGACCGCGAGACGCCGGTGCTGAAACGCCGCCTGATCGCCTCCCTCGGCTTTTTGCTCGTGCTGATGTACGTGTCCATGGGACACGGTATGTGGGGCTGGCCTTTGCCGGCGTTCCTGCGGGATAACCACGTGGCGATGGGCCTTGTGCAGCTGCTGCTGGCGGCAGCGGTCATGGTCATCAATCAGAAGTTCTTTATCAACGGCTTCAAAGGCCTGCTGCACCGCGCGCCGAACATGGACACTCTGGTCGCCATGGGCTCCGCGGCCGCCTTTGTCTACAGCGTTTACGCGCTTTTTGCCATGACGGCGGCGCAGCTGCGCGGCGGGAGCGAAGCCGCGATGCCCTGGATGCACGAATTCTATTTCGAGTCGGCCGCCATGATCCTCACGCTCATCACGGTCGGCAAGATGCTTGAGGCGCGCTCCAAGGGCAAGACGACCGACGCGCTCAAGGGGCTCATGCGCCTGGCGCCGAAAACGGCGACGCTCGACCGCGGCGGCGTCGAGCAGGTCGTCCCGATCGAGCAGGTGAAGAAGGGCGATATCTTTGTTGTCCGGCCCGGAGAGAACATCCCTGTGGACGGCGTGGTCCTGGAGGGCGTCAGCGCTGTCGATGAATCTGCCCTGACCGGGGAGAGCATCCCCGTGGACAAAGCGGCGGGAGATCCCGTCTCAGCCGCCACGGTCAACCAGGCCGGCTTCATCCGCTGCGAGGCCAAGCGCGTCGGAGAGGACACGACGCTCAGCCAGATCATCCGCATGGTCAGCGATGCGGCGGCCACCAAGGCGCCCATCGCCAAGGCGGCGGACAAGGTCAGCGCCGTGTTCGTACCCGTGGTCATCTCCGTCGCGCTCGTGACGACGATCGTCTGGCTGCTGCTTGGGCGCGGCGTCGGCTTCGCGCTTGCGCGCGGTATCTCCGTGTTGGTCATCAGTTGCCCGTGTGCGCTGGGCCTCGCCACGCCGGTGGCGATCATGGTCGGTAGCGGCAAGGGCGCGCGCAGCGGTCTGCTGTTCAAAACGGCGGCATCCCTGGAGAGCGCAGGGCGGATCGAGGTCGTCGCGCTCGACAAGACCGGCACCGTCACGGCCGGAAAACCGCGTGTCACGGACATCCTGCCGGCGGAAGGGGAGGACGAGGAGCGCTTCCTGCGCCTCGCCGCCTCGCTGGAGAGCCGCAGCGAGCATCCGCTCGCCCGCGCCGTGCTGGATCTGGCCGAAGAGCGCCGGATCGTACCGATCGAAGTGGCCGACTTTACGGCGCTGCCCGGCAGCGGGCTGACCGCGAAACTGGGCGGCCGGACGCTCTGCGGCGGCAGCCTGAGCTATATCGGCTCTCTGACGGAGATCCCCGCGCCGGCCGCGCGGCAGGCGGAAGCGCTTGCCGAACAGGGAAAAACGCCCCTGTGCTTTGTCGAGGACGGCGTGTTCAAGGGCATCCTCGCCGTGGCCGATACCATCAAGCCCGAAAGCCCCGAGGCTGTGCGTCAGCTCAAAAATATGGGCATTAAAGTTGTTATGTTAACCGGAGACAACGAGAGCACCGCAAAGGCCATCGGCGCGCAGGCGGGCGTGGACGAGGTGATCGCAGGCGTTTTGCCGGACGGAAAGGAGAGCGTCATCCGCCGCCTCGCGGAGGAGGGCAAAGTCGCCATGGTGGGCGATGGGATCAACGACGCCCCGGCGCTGACGCGCGCCGACCTCGGCGTCGCCATTGGCGCCGGTTCGGACATCGCGCTGGATGCGGCGGACGTCGTGCTCATGCACAGCCGTCTGAGCGACGTGCCCGCGGCGATCCGCCTCGGGCGGGCCACGCTGCGGAACATCCGGCAGAACCTCTTCTGGGCTTTTGTTTATAACAGCATCTGCATCCCCGTCGCGGCAGGCTGCTTCGTCAGGGCCGGGCTGACGCTCAACCCGATGCTGGGGGCCGCCGCCATGAGCCTGTCGAGCTTCTTCGTCGTCACGAATTCCCTGCGGCTCAATCTGCTGGACGTACACGATCCGAGCCGTGACCGGCGCAGGAAAAGCAGAAGAAACAGCGCTCCGTCTGCGAGCGATAATAAACATGACAAACAGGAGGAAACGAACATGACCAGGACTATGAAGATCGAGGGCATGATGTGCCCGCATTGCGAAGCGCGCGTCAGAAAGGCGCTGGAGGCGGTGGAAGGCGTCGAGAGCGCGGCCGTCAGCCATCAGGAAGGAACAGCCGTCGTGACGCTGAGCGCGCCGGTGGCCGACGAACTGCTGAAAGCCGCCGTCGAAGCGCAGGATTACCCGGTGCTCGGCATCGAGTAAAAAAGACAAAAGGGCCCCGCCGGTATCTGTGAACAGGTCCAGTAAAAACGGACAATAGACAAAGCACCCCCTGATGTAGGAAAATGAAACTACATCAGGGGGTGTTGTCATGGGAAAACGAGGATACACGCATGTACAAGCGCTGTTGCCAGCCATCATGAAAATGGTGG
>JAFRLZ010000020.1 GCA_017430985.1 Oscillospiraceae bacterium | reverse complement strand
GCGCTGCGCCCGGAGCTGCGCGGCGGCCGCCGTCTGGCGCAGGGGGCCGCGGAGCTCGCCTTCGGCGCGCTGCGGCGGGCCAAGGCGCTGCACGACGAGCTGGAGGCCGTCTACCGCCCCTACATGGATTTCGCCGCGCTGACGGACTTCACAGAAGCGGAGATCGCGCGGATCTTCGCATAAAAAAACTCCCCGGCAGGGGAGTTTTTTTCATGCCTTCGCCGCTGCGCCGCGCCGCTGCAGCGCGCCGAGGAGCGAAAAGAGCGCGTAGGCCAGGATGTCCACGGCCACCACGGTGGAGCCGACAGGCGTGCCCGTGAGCACGGAGATCAGGATCCCCAGCGTGGAGCAGCAGACCGAGAGGACGGCCGAGCAGATCGTGACGGCGCGGAAGCTCTTGAAGACGCGCATGGCCGAGAGCGCCGGGAAGATGACCAGCGCGGAGATCAGCAGCGAGCCGACGAGGTTCATCGCCAGCACGATGATGACCGCGATGACAACGGCGATCAGCATCTGATAGCGCGCGGCCGGAAGCCCCGTGGCGCGGGCGAAGCTCTCGTCGAAGGTGACGGCGAAGATCCTGTTGTAATACAGCACGAACACCGCCAGCACCGCGAGGGACAGCGCGACGCACAGCCACAGCTCCGTTTTGGTCAGCGTCAGGATCGAGGTTGAGCCGAAGAGCGTGGAGCACACGTCGCCGGAGAGGTTCGTCGAGGTGGAGAAGAGGTTCATCAGCAGATAGCCGATCGCCAGCGCGCCCACGGAGAACATCGCCACGGCGGCGTCACCCTTGATCCTGCCGTTCTGTCCCGTGCGCAGCAGCAGCACGGCGCAGAGCACCGTCACCGGCAGCACGAGCAGCATCTGGTCGGAGAGGTTCAGCACGGCGGCGACGGCGATCGCGCCGAAGGCGACGTGGCTCAGCCCGTCGCCGAGGAAGGAAAAGCGCTTGAGCACCAGCGTCACGCCCAGGAGCGACGAGCAGAGCGAGATCAGCACGCCCACGATCAGCGCGTAGCGCACGAAGGGGTACTGCCAGTAGAGAGCAAGCTGTGCGGTCATCGCTCCGCCTCCTTTCCCGCGCGCAGATAGTGCCGGCCCACGGGCGAGCGCAGATAGTCTGCCTTGCTGCCGTAGAACCAGTCGCGCCCGATCTGCAGGATGTGGCTGGCGCGGCGCAGCGCGTAATGCATGTCGTGGGAGATCATGATGATCGTGATCCCCTCGCGGTTGAGCCCCTCGATGAGTTCGTACATCTCCGCCGCCGCCTTCGGATCGAGCCCGGACACGGGCTCGTCGAGCAGCAGGAGCTTGCGCGTGGCGCACAGGGCGCGCGCGAGCAGCACGCGCTGCTGCTGCCCGCCGGAGAGCTCCCGGTAGCAGCACTGCGCGAGCGGCGCGACGCCGAGCTTGTCCATGCTCTCGGCCGCGAGTTTTTTCTCCTCCTGTCCGTAGAAGGGACGCCGCCCCAGCCGCGCCTGACAACCGGAGAGCACGATCTCCCGCACGGAGGCCGGGAAATCCCGCTGGATGTCCGTCTGCTGCGGCAGATAGCCGATCTCGTTCGGCTTGAGACCGCCCTCGAGCGTCACGCGCCCGGCGAGCGGCGGCTGCAGGTGCAGCAGCGTCCGCATGAGCGTGGATTTGCCGGAGCCGTTCTCGCCCACGATGCAGAGATAGTCCCCCTCGCGGACGGTGAAGCTCAGATCCCGCAGCAGCAGGGTGTTCTCATAGCCGAGCGAGAGCCCCTCGCAGACGAGCTGCGCCGGTTTCCTGTTCGTTTCGTTATCCAGAAAATTCATGCTCAGCCCAGCGCTTCCTTCAACACTTCGAGGTTTTCCCGCATGATGGTCAGATAGTCCCTGCCGCCGCTCGGCCCCTGCATGGAGTGGAGCACGCGCACGGTCTGGTCCTTGTCGCGGCTCGCGGCGATCACGGTCTCGGCGAGCCTGCCGTCGCCGCTCTCGATGACGAGCACGGTCCCGAGCCCCAGCTCGTCGAGCTTCCCGGCCAGGAAGCTCACGGTCTGGAAGCTGGCCTCCGTCTCGGCCTCGCAGCCGGGGAAGGCCGCGTAATACTTCAGGCCGTAGTCCTCCGCCAGATAGCGGAAGGGGAAGCGGTCGGCCACGAGCAGGGTGTCCCCCGCCGCGGCCGCGACGGCCGTCTCATAGTCCACGTCCAGCGCGGCGAGCTTCGCGTCATAGGCCGCCCAGGCCGCGTCGAGCGCCCGCCCGTCGGCCGCGTCGAGCGCCTTGAGCGCCCCGTGCAGCGCCTTGCACAGCACGCGCGCCCGCTTCGGCGACAGCCAGACGTGCTCGTCCGGCGCGCCGTCGGCCTCGCCCTGCATGCCCTCGGCGAGCTCCTCGTCCAAAGCGGCGTCTCCCAGCAGCGCCAGCAGGCTCACGCGCTGCTGCCGGGGATTGCTCTTCTCCACCTCGTCGATCCAACGGTCGCTCTCGCCGCCGATATAGATCAGCAGATCGCAGTCGGCCACGGCGACCATGTCCTGCACCGAGGGCTGGAAGGAGTGCATGTCCACGCCCTCCCTGAGCAGCAGACGCAGCTCAAAGGCGTCGGGACAACCGGAGAGGAGATGCTCAACCCAGTCATAGACCGGATAGATCGTCACGACGACGCTCGGCTTTTCCGCGTCGCGCGCCGTCTTTGTCCCGCCGCAGCCGGCGAGCAGAGCGGCCAGCAGGCAAACGGTTAACATAATACAAACAGTTTTCTTCATCTCTTCGCCTCCCGGCAGGCCTCGCAGACGCCGTAGAGCACGGTCTCGGCGCGGTCGAGCGCGAAGCCCTCGGCCTCGGCCACGGCGTTGACGAGGCGGTTGGCGTCCGTGCGCCCCATGTGGAAGGTGCGCCCGCAGCGCGTACAGGACAGGTGCAGACAGCCCCGGCAGCTCTCCGCGCCGGAGTAGCGGTAGCTCTGCTCCTTGCCGGAGCCGGCGGCGCGGTGCAGCCGCCCCTCGTTCTCCAGTTCGGCGAGATTGCGGTAGACGGCGCTGACGCTGATCCCGTCTCCGGACAGATCCTCCGCGATGCGCCCGGCCGAGAGCGTCTCGTCCGCGTGCTCGGTCAGGTAGTCGAGCAGGAGCCGCCGCTGTTTGGTGACATATTTTGACACGGCTTTCGCCTCCAATTTGCGAATCAATCGCAAATCAAGATAGCGCAAGGCCGCGCTTTTGTCAAGTAAAAAAAGGAACGGGATGCATCCCGTTCCTTTTTATTGAAAATGATGCTCTGTCATTCCGAGCCGGTGACCGACGTCACCGGCGTAGGGATCCGTCTCTTTTCAATGAAAAAAAACGGATCGCCGCGTCGGGCTGCGCCCTCCTCGCAATGACAGATATGAGGCTGTCTTACAGCCGGCGGTAGGTCTTCGTGAGCTTTTTGAGCCTGCGGGCCAGCTCCGGCGTGGCCGCGCCGGGCTTCATGCGCCACTGCCAGTTGCCGTCGGCGCGGCCGGGCGTGTTCATGCGCGCCCAGGGGCCCAGCTCCAGCAGGTCCTGCATCTGCACGACGAAGAGATGCGAGGGGGTGGCCATGCCGGTGCGGATCATGCCCCAGCACCAGCCCTCCTCCTTCGTGATGCGCATGTACTCGCGGGCGTAGCGCAGGAAGCGCTGTCCCCGGCCGGCCTTGACCCAGCCCTTGACGGTCTCGTTGTCGTGGGTGCCGATGTAGCAGACGCTGTTCGGCTGGCAGTTGTGCGGCGCGAAGCCGGAATTGCCGTCCGGATCGAAGCCGAAGTGCAGCACCTTCATGCCGGGGAAGCCGGAGTCGGCCAGCAGCTTTTCGACCTCGGGCGTCGTGTAGCCCAGGTCCTCGGCGATGAAATCCAGGCCGGGGAACCAGCTCTTGAGCACGCCGATGAGGTCCATGCCCGGGCCGGGGCGCCAGCGGCCGATCTTGGCCGTCGTGTTGCCGTAGGGCACGGCCCAGTAGCTCTCGAAGCCGCGGAAATGGTCCACGCGCAGCACGTCGAAGAGCTTCTGCGCGCCCTCGACGCGGCGGATCCACCAGCCGTAGCCGTCGGCCTTCATCGCGTCCCAGTCGTAGAGCGGATTGCCCCAGAGCTGCCCGTCGTCGGTGAAGGCGTCGGGCGGGACGCCCGCGACCTCGGTGGGCAGGTTCTTCTCGTCGAGCTGGAAAAACTGCGGCGCGCACCAGACGTCCGCCGAGTCGAGCGCGACGTAGATGGGGATGTCGCCGATGAACTTGAGGCCCTTCGCGTGGGCGTAGTCCCGCAGGGCCGTCCACTGCCGGAAGAACAGGAACTGCAGGAAGGCGTAGAAGTCCACGTCCTCCTTCAGCATTTTCCGATACGACGCGACGGCCTTCGCCTTGTGCAGACGGATGCCCTCCTCGGGCCAGTCCGTCCAGCAGCTCATGCCGAAATGCGCCTTGCAGGCCATGAACAGGGCGAAATCCTCCAGCCAGGCGGCGTTTTCCGCGCGGAAGGCGGCAAACTCGTCCTTCAGCTTCTCCGCGCCGCGCTCATAGGCCAGGCGCAGCACGGCGAAGCGGCCCTCGTAGATCTTCCCGTAGTCCGCGCGCTGCGGGTCGCTCCCCCAGTCGCGCGCGTTGAGCTCTTCTTTGCGGAGGAGCCTGTCCTTCACGAGCAGGTCCAGGTCGATGAAATAGGGGTTGCCCGCGAAGGTGGAGAGGGCGGCGTAGGGGCTGTCGCCGTAGCTGGTGGGGGCCAGGGGCAGGAGCTGCCAGTAGCTCTGTCCGGCCGCGGTGAGGAAATCGACGAAGTCATAGGCGCTCTTGCCCATCGTGCCGATGCCGTAAGGCGAGGGCAGCGAGCTCATGGGCATCAGGACGCCGCTTTTACGAGGCAGTTTTTCCAAGCGATCCAACTCTTTTCTATCTCGGAATGCGGGCCGATGCGGGCATCGGCCCCTGCGGGCGGGCTTTTGTGTCAATCTCACAAACCGGGAAGCGCGCTGCGCTTCCCGGCTTGCGATTTGCTTTTGCGGAGGCTCAGGCCTCGTCCGTGAGGAAGTTCTTCTCCGTCTCGGGGTCGAAGAAGTGCATGACCTTGCCTTCGAAGGTGATGAAGAGCTTGTGGCCGTTGACCATGTTCTCGCGCTGCTCGTGCGTCAGATCGATGGTCGGCACGCGCACGATGAGGCGGGTGCCGTCTTCGGTGAAGACGTGCAGGTGCAGCTCGCTGCCCATCATCTCGTTGACCTCCAGCACGACGGGGATCGCGCCGGGCTCGCCTTCCTTCGCCAGCACGATGTGCTCCGGACGGACGCCGAGGATGACTTCGCGGGAGTCGATGTTCTTCTCGGCGAGCAGATGGCCCTTCTCACCGGTGACCTCGAGCTTCACGCCGAAGGGCTTGACATAGTACTTGCCGCCCTCCTTGACGAGCTCGGTCTTCAGGACGTTCATCTTCGGGGCGCCGATGAACTCGGCCACGAACAGGTTCTTGGGCATGTCGAAGCATTCCTCGGGCGTCCCGACCTGCATAATGTAGCCGTCCTTCATGATGACGATGCGGTCAGCCAGGGTCATGGCCTCGGTCTGGTCGTGCGTGACGTAGATGAAGGTGGTATCCAGCTTCTGGCGCAGGAGGATGATCTCGGCGCGCATCTGGTTGCGCAGCTTGGCGTCCAGGTTGGACAGGGGCTCGTCCATAAGGAAGACCTTGGAGTTGCGCACCATGGCGCGGCCGATGGCGACGCGCTGGCGCTGGCCGCCGGACAGAGCGCGGGGCTTGCGCAGCAGGTAGTCGGTGATGCCCAGAATCTCCGCGGCGTTGGTGACCTTCTCGTAGATCACGTCCTCGGGGACCTTCTGCAGGCGCAGGGAGAACGCGATGTTGTCATACACCGTCATGTGCGGGTACAGGGCGTAGTTCTGGAAGACCATGGCGATGCCGCGGTCCTTCGGCTGCAGGTCGTTGACGACCTCGCCGTCGATCTCCACGGTGCCCTCGCTGATGTCCTCCAGACCCGCGATCATGCGCAGAGTCGTCGACTTGCCGCAGCCGGAGGGGCCGACGAAGACCACGAATTCCTTGTCCTTGATGTCCAGATCAAAGTCGTGTACGGCGACGACCTTGTTGTCGTAGATCTTTTTGACCTTGGTAAGTTTTACACTAGCCATTTCGTTTCAGCTCCTTTTCAAATCAGCCCTTGACGGCGCCGCCGGTGACGCCCTCGACGTAGTACCTCTGCAGGCACATGAAGAGGATGGCGACAGGCAGCGCGACAATCACGCCGCCGGCACAGAACAGGGTGTAGTTGTTGAAGGTCATCGTATCTGTCGCGAGCCACGACTGCAGACCGACGGCCACGTTCATGCCCAGAGGCTTGAGCTGGGAGACGTAGCGCGCGAAGACGAAGTCGCCCCAGGGGCCCATGAAAGCAGTCAGGATGGTGTAGATGACGATAGGCTTTGCCAGCGGCAGGATGATCTTGTTGAGCACCTGCGCGCGGGTCGCGCCGTCGACGCGGGCCGCCTCGTCCAGCGATTTCGGGATCGTGTCAAAGAAGCCCTTGGACACATAGTAGCCCATGCCGGAGGACGCGACGTACACAAGGATCAAGCCGGGCAGGGAGTTGTTGCCGGTCATGCCCAGATCGTCCAGCACGCGGTAGAGGATGATCATCGCGAGCATCCCGGGGAACATGCCCAGGATCAGCATGAAGCGCATCAGGCCAGCGCGCATCTTGAAGCGGAAGCGGGAGAGCGTGTAGCTCATGCACAGCACGATGATGGTCTGCACCACCGCGACGACCAGAGCGATGATGAAGGTGTTGAGATACCACTTGGGGAAGTTGGTCTCCCAGAGCTTGATGTAGTTGTCAAAGCCCCACTGCTGCGGGATGACGTAGCCGACCTGCCAGGTAGACTCGACGCGGAAGGACTGCAGCACGATGCAGACGAAGGGGATCAGCCAGATGACGCTCATGATGATGAGCAGGATGTAGATGATGGTATTGGAGAGGGCGCGGCTGGCTTTCAGGCCCATGCTCCGTTTTTCGACTCTTTCGTTCATCACTGGAAATCCTCCTCATTCTTGACCGAGGGCAGCAGGCTGTAGACGATCAGGGAGATGATCGCGACCACGACGAACACCAGGATGCCGACGACGGAGGCCAGGTAGTACTTGGTCTCGCTGCCGGTGGTGATCTTGAAGAGCCAGGTGATCAGCAGGTCCGTGTAGCCCACGGTGCCCGCCGTGCCCGAGGCCGCGGGGTTTGTCGGTCCGCCGCCGGTGAGCAGGTAGATGACGTTGAAGTTGTTCATGTTGCCCGTGAAGCTCGTGAGCAGATACGGGCCGGTGATGAAGAGCATGTAGGGCAGCGTAATCTTGGTGAACTGCTGCCAGGGGTTGGCGCCGTCGATGCGGGAGGATTCATAGAGGTCGGCCGGGATATTCATCAGGATACCTGTGGCGATCAGCATCAGGTACGGGATGCCGATCCAGATATTGATGATGATGACCATGATCCTCGCGAGCTTCGGCGTGCCCCAGAAATCGATCGGCGCCGTCGTCAGATGGAGCGACTGCAGTGCGCCGTTGACGAGGCCGTTGATTGAGAACATGCGGGAGACGTACAGCAGGGAGATGAACTGCGGGATGGCGATGGTGAGGATCAGAATGGTACGCCACATCTTCTTGAGATGATTGCCCTTCTTGTTGATCATCATGGCCACGAAGATGCCGAGGAAGTAGTTGGTGAAGGTGGCGAAGAAGGCCCAGATCAGCGTCCAGGACAGGACCTCGCCAAAGGTCGCGGCGTAGTTGACGCCGCCGACGTCCCAGGAGAACATGGTCTTGAAGTTCTCCATGCCCACCCAGGTGAAGAGCGAGTTGGAATAGCCGTTGTGCGCGCCGTCGTAGTTGGTGAAGGCGACGAGGATCATAAAGACGATCGGCATGACCGTGAAGACCACGATGCCGAGCAGCGGCAGCGCCAGCAGGGTCTTGTAGAACTGCTCATCGACCAGGGAGCGCAGATCGTCTCCGCTGCTCTTAAGCTTTTTGCCGGAGCGGAGGATGTCCTCGCTGATCTTGTTCTGCTTGACGTTGAGGCGCCAGGTGTAGATGAACGCGACAATGAAGAACAGGGTCAGCACGCCGTAGAGCAGGATCTTGAAGGAGTTGTCGCCGTAGACGGGATAGTGCGTATCGAGGACGGCGTTATACTCCATGTGCGGGCCAACCTTGCCCAGCGTGGGCAGCAGGCTCAGCCACTGCGCGCCGGTCTTGCTGCCGATGGGAACGAACATGTAGACGAAGAAGACGGCCTCAAAGAGCAGGAACAACAGGCCTCGCAGTACCTGGCCGCGGGCAATGGAGCCGAAGCCCATGACTGGATAGGAGAGCTTGGTCTTCCAGTCGCCGCGGGTAAAGGTGGTAACGATCTCAGCGAACTCTTTTCCGATCCCAATGCCGAGCTTTTTAAAGAACCGGCCGATGGCGAGGAAGAGATTGGCAACCCCGCGCGGGATGGAGGCAAAAAAGCTCGCGAGCTTGTAGAGGAACTTCTTGCCCTTGGACAAGGCAAGGAACTCCAGATCGCTGTACTTTTTCATAGCATAGCCCCTTTACAAAAACAGCCGGAGCCAAAATCAAATTCTGGCTCCGGCCATATGCATTACAAGTCAGAAGCCTTTTCGGTTTGTGACAGGTTCAGATCTGCGGTTTCTGTTCAGTTCTTGACGATGGTGACAGCAGCGCCGTCCCAGGTGACGGTGTAATTGCCGGCCTCGGCAAAGACGATGTTGTTGTCCGGGTTGTCAGCGCCGAGATCCTTCACAAGATCAGCGCCATCGGTAACCTGAGCAAAGCCCTTGTCGGTGCCCCAGTCGCCCGGCTTCACGATACGGCCGCCCATATAGTCGCTCTCGGGAACGTCGAGCGTCAGGGTGTAGGTGCCGTCGTCGTTCTTGGTGAAGTAGAAGGTATCGGCCTCGTCGGCATTATTCCAGCCGTTCCAGGCGCCCACGAAGAGCAGGGCGGAGGTGTCGAGCTCAAAGAGCGCTTCGATCTTGTCCTGATAGTTCTTCAGCGCGGCCTTCAGGTCATCCTCGCTCGCGGCGGCCTTGACCTCATCACCGATGACACTGGCGATATTCCACCAGGCGCCGGGGATCTGACCCTGCGGACGGGAATAAGCGCCCTGGAGCAGCAGAGCGGCAAGGCCCGGGTTGGCCTGGACCTCGGGAGACTGCTGGTCGACCAGGTTCGAGGGGCCCCAGGACAGCTCGTTGAAGCGCTCCATCTGGCAGGCCTCGCCCGTCAGGTACTGGGCCAGCTTGTGGAGAGCGGCGCCCTTGACGGCGTCGGCCTGGGGCTTCACGCCCATCAGCTTGCAGCCGTTGTAGGAGCCGAGGTGGTACTCCTGACCGTCGACCTCGAAGGAGGGCAGGTCGGTGACGCCCATGTTGTCGCCCAGGACCTTCAGGATGTCTTCGTAGGCCCAGGTGCCGGTCACGACGATGGCGGCGCCGTTGGCGAACTCATCCGCCTTGGACGAGGAAGTGTGGCAGGGAGACTTCAGGAGCTTCTCCATGCCCTTGACGGCGATCAGGCCATTGTCGGAGTTGAAGTTGTCGTTGACGGTGAGGGGGTTGCCCTCGTCATCGACGGTCCACTCGGAGACGCAGCCGGTGGCGAAGAACCAGGAGGCCAGGTACCAGGCGGAGGACTGAGCCTCGAAAGCGAAGAACTTGTTGGCCTCTTCGCAGTCGGCGATCAGCTTCTCCAGGGAGTCGACGTCTTCCTCGGGGATGACGGACTTGTCGTAGTACATGAAGTAGCCGTTGTCAGAGGTCAGGGGGTAGGCATAGACAGACTCGCCGGCAGTACCGGCAGCCACGACGCCAGGATCGTTGTTCTCAACAACGAAGGCCTTGGCCGCGTCGCCGAGCTTAGCCAGGGCGTTGGCCTGGACGAGGCGGGCGAACTGGTCCTGCGGGAAGCAGTACAGATCGGCGCCGGCGTCGATGTCAACGAGCATCTGGTCGGCCGCGGTGGCCTCGGAGACGGGGTTGACCTCGGCGTTGAAGGTGATGCCGAACTCGTTGTTGGCGTTGAAGTCTTCGATCTGCTTCTTGGTCAGATCGACGGCAGCCTCGCCGACCCAGACGAGGATGTCGTAGGTGCCGGCCAGCTCATTGCCGGCTGCGGCGGGCTGGTCGTTGCCGGCGGGGGCGGGCTGATCATTGCCGGCCGGAGCGGGAGCGGTGCCGCCGCAGGCAGCCAGCGCAAAGACCATCGCCAGAGCAAGGATCAGTGCAAGTACTTTTTTCATTTCTGTTCCTCCAAATAGATGATATTTCAGTGGCTTGAGCCAGAGAATACGAACGAAAGGCTCATCCCTGATGAACAAAATGATTATACTATTTTAAGTATCTTTTGTCCATATGGGATGCTTCCATTTTTGGATGTATTTTTGACAAAAAACTTTTTTTCATTTTGTGCAATTTGTTAAGGGAATGTTACAGGCCTGCTTTTGTTTTCCTCTCAGTCCTCTCTCGTCAGCGCCGCGCCGTCGATCTTGCCCCAGGCGCCGCTGCCCGCGCCGCCGCATTTGACGGAGACGCCGACCGTGAGCGTCTGCCCCTCGGCGACCTCGATGCCGGAGAGCTCCGCCGTGTCCCACTCGTTCCAGGAGCCGATGCGCAGCGGCGCCGTCGCAACGGTCTCGCCGTCGAGCTTGACATAGGCGAAGATCTCCTGCTCGCCGCCGTCGCCGCCCATGATGGAGATCGAGAAGGCGTATGTTCCGCTCTTCAGATCGTCCCGGCTCTGCTCGAGCGAGAAGTCGACGCTGTCCTTTTTCGCGCTCCAGAAGTGGAAGTGCCAGGTGCCCTCTAGCGAGTCGGCGAGCTTGTCCTCCACATAAAGCTGGTCGGCCTGACCGCGCTCAGTCAGCGTCCAGCCGCTGAGGTCTCCGCTCTCGAAGCCGGGGTTTTCCAGATAGTTCAGCGCGGCCATCGTGAGTGTGCCGCGGGCCTCCATGCCGCCCGCCGTGCCCCGGATCTCGTAGACCTTCGCCCCGCCGCTCTGCATGGCGGCGAGCTCCGCCTCCGTCACGTCCCAGACGACGGGCACCGCCCGGCGGCTCCCGTCCGTCATCACGGCGTTCACGGTCTCCGGCAGGGCGATCGTCTCCGTCAGGTCGAAGCGCAGCGCCGCGTCCTCGATGGCGTCGGGCACGACTTCCGGGCTGTTGCCCGCGCGCAGGAGCTTGAAGAGCCGCAGCGACTCGAGGGGTCTCCCCTGGGGATCGAAGAAGGCCTGGTTGTCCCAGGAGCTGCCGCCGTACCATTTCCCGGCGTCGTCGGGATCGTAGGCGGACGCATAGCTGCTGGCCCAACCGGAGCCGAACTGCTCCCACAAAGCGTGGTTTGTCTCCCAACTCTCGGTGCCGACGCTGATCCAGGCGCCCTCCCAGTAGACGACGCCGAGGCCGTCCGGCAGCCCGGCCACCGTTTCGATCACGTCGTGCACGGAGTTGGCCTGGCCCTGCACGGTGAAGGGGTAGTTTTTGACGATGCCTGCGCTCTCATCGCCGATGGAATTGCCGAAAAAGTCCGTGTCCGCGCCGGTGTAGGCGTAGGAGGTCTCCATGACCATGACCTTTTTCCCGTAGGTCTCAGCAATCTGCCTCAGCACGGAGGCAAGGTTCTCCAGCGTGCCGTGCCAGAAGGGATAGTAGGATGAGGCGAACACATCATAATCCACGCCGATGGACATGCGGTAGGCGTAATCGAGCATGGCCTCGCTGTTTTCGGGGTTGGCGAAATGCACGGCGACAAGCGCATCGGGGCACAGCTCCCGCACCGCGCGCGAGCCCGCGCTCATGAGCATGCGGATCTCGTGCCACTTCGTCTCGCCGCAGAGCGCGCCGTTGGTCTCGTTGCCGATCTGCACCATGGCGATCTCCGCGCCCGCGTCTTTGATCCGCTTCAGGCTCCCGCAGGTGAACTCGTACAGGGCCTGCGACTTGGTCTCGATATCCATGTCCTGCCACGCGAGCGGGGCCTTCTGCTTGCCGGGGTCGGCCCAGAAGTCGGAATAGTGGAAGTCCACGATCAGCTTCAGCCCGGCAGCCGCGGCGCGCTTCCCGAGCTCGGCGGCCTTTTCGGCGTCGCAGTTTCCGCCGCCGTAACCGCGCCCCTGCTCGTCGTAGGGGTGGTTCCAGACGCGAACGCGGATATGCGTGACGCCGCTGTCCGCGAGGATCTGCAGCAGATCCCGCTCCTGCCCGTCGAAGTCGTAATACCTGACGCCGCTCTGCTCCTCGGCGATCAGCGAGGAGACGTCCATGCCGAGGATGAAGCCCTCCGGCAGCTCGACCGGCTTCACATAGAGGCTGCTGTCGACCGCTTCCTCCGCGGGCGCGGCCGAGCCGCAGGCGCACAGCAGCAGCGCGGGCAGCGCCAGCAGTAGGATCAGGACTAGTTTTTTCATAAGTATCCTCCTTATGTTTCTTTCGAAACCTCAGGGGCGGCCGTCAGCCGCCCCTGCAATATTGAACCGGCTCTTCGTTCCTCACGGCAAGGCCAAAAACGCCTCCGCCACGGGGATCGCTTTCCCATCTGCGGCGTGGGCGGACTCTGCCCCGAAGAAGAGATAGTAGTCCCCGTCCGGCAGGTAGCTCACGAAGCTCGCGGCCGCCTGACCGACCGGCAGCCCGCAGGCCGTCCCGCCGAGGGCGAGGACGCCCTCCCTCTGCGCCAGGGACTCCGGCAGCGGCCGGAACGCGTCCGGCATCTTCGCCGCCTCCGCGGCCGGGAGCACGTAGAGATCGGCGTGCAGCAGCTCGTCCTCGCCGAACACGGCGTAGCTGAACAGGTGCGCGCGCACCTGCCGGATCCCCTCCGGCATGCTCTTCTCCAGCTCCAGGTCCAGCTCGGTCTCCCGGCATTCCGCCGCGTAGACGAAGAGCGTGACCCGCTCCGCCGCGGGGACCTCGCTGACCAGCGAGAAGATCCAGCCCCAAAAGATGGCCGAGGCCAGCAGCCACATCACATAGACGTGCAGCTTTGACCAGATCGCTCTGAGTATCTTCATTCTTCCGTCTCCTCAAAGGCGGCCAGATAGCCGTTGACGACGCATAGCGTCAGCTCTTTCCGCTCCGGCAGCATAGCCGCGCGCGAGGCGCAGACTTTGACCCGGCGCTCCCCCTCTTCCGTGCGTACGCGCAGCGTGCGGAAGCGGATGCTGCCGACGATCCGCAGCACGCCAGGCTCAAAGCCGATCGTGCCGCGCACACGTTCCTCCGGCCCCTCGCGCAGCATCTCGGCGTGGCGCAGTTCGTGCTTTGCGTCGGCCGCCGGGAACATCAGAAGGCTCAGCGCCGCCCAGCCGCCGACCGTAGAAACGGAGATGGCGCTCAGTGCCAGCTGTTTGACGTTGCCCGTTCGGACGAAGCAGCACAGCAGCACGCAACAGAGCAGCGCCAGCCCTCCGATCAGGGCTGCCGCGAGCAGTGAACTCTTCCGTTTTCTTCTCAGGCGCACGAGTTCTTCGCCGCCGAACAGTTCCGTTCTTTTCATGCCCCGATTATAGCAAGAGCGCGTACACAAATCAATGCCTTTTCCCTTCTTGACAAGCGTGTGAGCTTTTTGTACTATCAAGCCGAAGGGGTGTGATACCTGTGAAAAAGATAATTTGTCTGCTGCTGTGCGTCCTGATGACCGCACTCTGTCTGGCAGGCTGCGGAAAAACCGCGCCCGCCGCTCCCGACGGACCTGCTTACAGCGAGTCCGGAGAGTTCGTCCTCTCCGGCGACGGCTTCGCGCCCGCCGCGGCCTCCGACGGCGACTGCCGCGTGTTCTATGAGATCTTCGTCGGCTCCTTCTCCGACTCCGACGGCGACGGCGTCGGTGATCTGCGCGGGATCATCGATCGCATGGACTATCTCAACGACGGCGATCCCGACTCCGGGCTCAGTCTCGGCGTGGAGGGCCTTTGGCTCACGCCGATCTTCGAGTCCCCCTCCTATCATAAATACGACATCTCCGACTTTTACAAGGTCGACCCTGCCTTTGGGACGGCGGAGGATCTGAAGGAGCTGGCCGATCTCTGCCACGCGCGCGGTGTGAAGCTCATCCTAGACCTGCCCATCAACCACACCAGCTCGGGCAATCTCTGGTTCATCCAGTTCCGGGCCTCTCACAAGAGCGGCGATACGGCCAATCCCTATTATGATTTCTACACCTGGTGCACCGAGGCTGAAAAGCCTTCCGACCGTGCTTTCAACCGCATTCCGGAGACGACCGAGTATTACGAATGCAACTTCTGGGACCAGATGCCGGAGCTGAATTTCGACAATCCTGCCGTGCGCGAGGCGGTGGTCGACGTGGCAAGGACCTGGCTCGAGCTCGGCGTGGACGGTTTCCGCTTTGACGCGGCCAAGTATGTCTACTACGGCGACCACGCCAGGAACCTTGAGTTCTGGATCTGGTACATGGATGAGCTGAGGGCGATCAAGCCTGACCTTTACACCGTTGCGGAGGTCTGGGATCCCGACGGGATCACCGATCTCTACTACCCCGCGCTCAACTGCTTCAACTTCACCGTCTCACAGGTCAGCGGCCTGATCGCGTCGGCAGCCAAGGGCGGCGACGCCGGGCGCTACACCGCCTATGTGGAGAGCTATCTTGACCGGGTGAAAAGTCTGCGCGCCGACGCCACGATCGTGCCCTTCGTCGCCAACCACGACACAGACCGTGCCGCCGGCTTCCTGCCGCTGTCCGACGGCAGCATGCGCATGGCCGCAAACCTCTATCTGCTCGGTCCCGGCTCGCCCTTCATCTATTACGGCGAGGAGATCGGCATGAAAGGCACTCGCGGCAATGCCAACACCGACTCCAACCGCCGCCTCGCGATGCTGTGGGGCGACGGAGACACCGTGAAGGACCCTGTCGGCTCGACCTATGACGCCTCCAAGCAGCCCAACGGCACCGTCGCCGACCAGATTGGCGATCCGAGCAGCCTGTTCACTTACTATAAGACCCTTTTGATGATCCGCCGTGCCAATCCCGAAATCGCGAGCGGTGACTATCGAGCGCTCTCCTTTGAGGGTTCAAAGCTCGGCGGCTTCACCTCCACGCTTGCCGGCAGCACGGTATGTGTGCTGCACAACACCACGGCGGAGCCGATCACAGTAGATCTGGTCGACGCGGGTCTCGATTTCAGCGAGCTGCGCGCGGCCGTCGGCCCCGGCGGCGCGACGCTCGAGGGCACGACGCTGACCATCGGCGCCCAGACCAGCGTGGTGCTGAGATAAGGCCGAAACGAAAAAAGCTGCCGAAAAAGGCACGATTCTGTCATTGCGAGGCTCTGAAAGGAGCCGTGGCAATCCGTTTTTCTTGATAAGGAGACGGATTCCCACGCAAAAAAGCCGCCAGATGGCGGCTTTTTTGCGTGGGAATGACAGGTTGACTTGCCTTTTGCGGCAGCCTGTTTATATTCATTCCTCGACTTCGATATCGAGCCCCAACTCCCGCGGCAGGAAGCGCGGGCAGGTGCTCTCCGAGACTGTGATGACCGAGGCGGCCAGGTGCGTGCCGATGCCGACGGCCTCGCGGATGTCCTTGCCGTAGGTCAGCCCGACGGCCACGCCCGCGCAGAAGGCGTCGCCCGCGCCGCTCGTGTCGCGCACCGTGACGTTCTCCGGCGGACAGTAGCCGCTGTGGCCGTGCCGGTCGGCGTAGACCGCGCCGCGGCTGCCGAGCGTGACGACGATGGAGGGGATCTCCGCGTTGGAGACCTTCTCCGCCAGCGTTTCGCACAGCGCCTCGGGGCTCATGTCGGAAAAATCGTCCACGAAGAGGATGCCCGCCTCCTGCAGATTGCAGACGAAGCAGTCGATGTTCTGCAGGAAATCGCGCCGCTGCGAGGCGATGACCATGTTGGAGACCACGGCGTAGACCTTTTTCCCGTACTTCTGCGCGTAGTGGAACACGCGCTTGATGATCTCCTTGTCCATGTCGATCTCGACGACGATGCTGTCCGCGTCGCGGAAGATCTCGTCGCCTTTTTCGTCGAGCAGGGCGATCAGCGGGCTCAGGTCCGGGCGCTTGGAGATGGAGCCGGCGAGATCGCCCGTGTTGTCGAACACCGCCAGCCACACGCCCATCCCGTCCGGCGAGGAGAGCACATAGTCGGTGTTGACCTTATGATTGCGCAGCTTGCGGAGCACCTCTTCGCCGGAGGCCGAGTCGTCCACCATGCTGACGAACACCGGGCGCAGCTCGACGTTGGCGATATCCTCCGCGACGTTGCGGCCCACGCCGCCGTGTACGGTCTCTACCCGGCCGGCGTTGCGCCCCGTCGGGCTGTACAAATCGTCGGGAAAGCCCTTGATGTCCACGAATACCGCTCCGATCACAACGATCGCCATAGCTTATCCCTCCGCGCTTTCTTTTTCTCTTTCAAAGCTGTGCAGCCAATCGGCCCGCAGATAATAGATCAGCAAAAACACCGTGCTCAGCGCCCAGGTGATGGGGTAGACCCAGTTGACCACCGCGATGCTCCGGTAGATCGGCACGGCAACGCGCAATATCGCCACGCGCACCACGCACCAGAAGCTCAGCATGGAGATCATGGGAATGACCGCCTTGCCCGCGCCGCGCAGTACGGCGGAAAGGCCGTGGCTGGCCGCGAGCAGGCAGTAGAACAGAGCGCAGGCGCGCGCCTTCATGACGCCGTAGACGACGGCCTCCGGCTCCTGCGTAAAGGCGCGGATCAGCCACGGCGCGCCCCAGAAGATCAGCGCGCCCGTGAGCTCCGCCAGCGCGATCGCGCTCCAGACGCCGAAGCGCGCGCCCTTCTCGGCCCGGCCGTATTCCTTCGCGCCGAGGTTCTGCCCGACAAAGGTGGTCAGCGCGATGGTGAACGCAGTGATCGGCAAAAAGGCGAATCCCTCGATCCTGGCATAGGCGCCGTTTCCGGCGACGGCCATCGTGCCGAAGGCGTTTATATTGGCCTGCACGACGACGTTGGCCAGCGCGATGACCGAGTTCTGCAGCCCCGAGGGCAGACCGTAGCGGACGATCAGCCGGAGCATCTCCCGGTCGAAGCCGATCCGGCGCAGGGAGACCCTCGTCTCCTCTCCGCCGCGCATCAGCCTGCGCAGGCAGAGGATCGCGCTCGCGAACTGCGACAGGATCGTCGCCAGCGCCGCGCCGCCCACGTCCATGTGGAAGACGGCGATGAACAGCACGTCGAGCGCGACGTTCAGCAGCGAGGAAAAGATCAGATAATACAGCGGGTGTCTGCTGTCGCCCAGCGCCTGCAGGATGCCGCGGCAGCTGTTGTACAGCACGAGGCCGATGCTGCCGGCGAAAAACACCCGGATGTAGGTCACGGAGCGCTCCATCACGTCCGCGGGCGTGCCCATCAGACGGAGGATCGCCGGGCTGAGCGTCGTGCCCGCTGCGGTCAGGACCACGGCGGTGCAGAGGTCGAAGGCCAGGGTCGTATGGATCGCGCGCTGCACCCTGTCCGGCTCCCGCGCTCCGAAATAACGCGCCACGACCACGCCCGAGCCGGAGGCGACGCCGGCGAAAAAGCTGATGAGCAGGAAAACGAGCGTGCCCGTCGCGCTGACGGCGGCCAGCGCGGCGCTGCCGACGAGATTGCCGACGATCAGCGCGTCGGTCGTGTTGTAGAGCTGTTGGAAGAGATTGCCGACGAAAAGCGGCAGCGCGAAGCGGACGAGCTGCCCGGCGATGGGGCCCTCTGTCATGCGCTTGTATACTTCTGTCGTCCCCGGGGTCCTCAGCTGCATCGCCGTTTTTCTCCGTTCTTCCGGAAATACCAACAGTATACGATTCTCCTCTTGTCCGCGTCAACAGTCTTTTACGCGGAATTGACACTTTTCGGAATGCGGGCTATAATCGAAGCGGCGGGCGCATAGGCTGTACCATTCCGTCATGTGAGGTGCCGCCATGAAACGATTCTGCCCGCTTCTTCTTGTGCTCTGCCTGCTGCTCTCCGGCTGCGGGAAAAACGCCGCCGCGGAGCGCTACGCCCCCTTTTCCGAGGCGCTGGCCGCGCGCGGCGATCTCTCCTTCGCCGCCGAACTGCGCGCCGAGTATCCCGACCGCACGGTCTCCTTCACGCTCGCCTACGAGGACGACGAGCCGGGCTGCCGCGTGACGGTGCTCGCGCCGGAGTCGATCCGGGGCGTCTGCGCCCACCTCAACGGCAGCGAGTCCGCGCTCGGCTACGACAGCGTCGTGCTCGACACCGGCGCGCTCGACCGCTACGGGCTGAGCCCCTGCAGCGCGCTGCCGCGGCTGGCCGAGGCGCTGCGGGACGGGCATCTGGAGAGCGCCTGGGAGGAGGACGGGCAAACCGTCTGGGAGCTGACGTCGGACGACACGCTGCGCGTGCAGGTCCGGCTGAACGAGGAGCTGATCCCCGTGCACGCCGAGCTCATCAGCGACGGCCGCGTGCGCGTATTCTGCGATATCATCGACTGGAAGTGAGTCTGCTTGAACGATCTGCAAAAGAGGACCTGGGCGGAGATCAGCCTGGACGGCATCCGGCATAATTACGAGGCCATCCGCCGCCATCTGCCCCAGGGCTGCCGCTTTCTCGGCGTGGTGAAGGCCGACGCGTACGGCCACGGCGCGCTGCCGGTGGCAAAGCTGCTGCAGGAGGCCGGGGCGGACTATCTCGCCGTCTCCTGTCTGGACGAGGCGCTCGAGCTGCGCGACGGCGGCGTGAGCATGCCGATCCTGATCCTCGGCCACACGCCGCGCGAATACACCGAAACGCTCATCGACCGCGGCATCACCCAGACCGTGAGCGCGCTGGCCAAGGCGCGGGAATACTCCGCCGCCGCGGCCGCGCTCGGGAAGACCCTGCGCGTGCACCTCAAGCTCGACACCGGCATGTCCCGCCTCGGCTTTCTCTGCGCCGGGTCTTATTTCGACACGGGCGTGGAGAACGTCGCGCAGACCTGCGCCCTGCCCAATCTGGAGATCGAGGGCGTGTACACGCACTTCGCCGTTTCGGACGAGCCGGGGGCGGACAACGAGGCCTACACCCGCGCGCAGTTCCGGCTGTTCTGCGACGTGATCGCCGCGGCCGAGGCGCGCGGCTGCCGCTTCCCGATCCGGCACTGCGCCAACAGCGGCGCGGTGCTGAATTACCCGGAGATGATGCTGGACATGGTGCGTCCCGGCCTGCTGCTCTACGGCTACGGCGACCGCGAGGGAAAGCTCGGCCTCCGGCCCTGCATGCGCCTCGTGACCACGGTGAGCACCATCAAATACTATGAGCCCGGCACCTGCGTCAGCTACGGCCGCCGCTTCGTCACCGCGCGCCGCACCCGCATGGGCGTGCTGGCGATCGGCTATGCCGACGGGCTGCCGCGCCTGTGCTCCGGGCGCTGCTCCTTCGCCGCCGGGGGCGGTTTCGCCCCGCAGGTCGGCAGCATCTGCATGGATATGTGCATGGCCGATCTCACGGATCTTCCGGAGGTGCAGGTCGGCAGCGAGGTGGAGCTTTTCGGCGGGCGCAGCAGCATCTACGCGCTCTCCGACGCGGCGCAGACCATCCCCTACGAGCTGCTCTGCGCGGTGAGCAAACGGGTCCCAAGGGTGTATCTGTGACCGATATGGTTCGATCCTTTTATCTGTCATTGCGAGGCTCCGCAAGGAGCCGCGGCAATCCGTTTTCTCCGTATAAGAAACGGATCCCCACGCAAAAAAGCCGCCTAAGGCGGCTTTTTTGCTCGGAATGACAGGTTTTTTATTCCTCTGGGATGACCCACGGGAGCTCCACGAGGGTCGGCTCATGCCCGAGGGCGGGGATCACCGTATCCAGCAGCTCCTTCGTCGTAAAGCGCAGGCTCGTCGTGTTCCGGCAGGGGTGGCAGCCGAAGAACTCCTCCGCCAGCACGTCCCGGTCGATCAGCAGCCGCACGCGCCCGTCCGCGTCGTTCATCAGCCCCAGCACGCTCACCGAGCCCGGCGTCACGCCGAGCAGGCGCTCCATGTCCTCCTCGCCGGCGAAGCTCAGGCGCGCCGAGCCGATCTGCCGGGAGAGCAGCTTCGTCTTGAAGGGCTTCTCGCCCGGCATGACGAGCAGATAAAAGTCCGTCTGCTGACGGTTGGTCAGGAAAAGGTTCTTGCAGATGCGGCAGCCGAGGACGCCCTCGACGAGCTCGCAGTCCGCGATGGTGTCGGCGTGCTCGTGATCGACGCGGCCGTAGTCCACGCCGAGCGCGTCCAGCAGCCCGTAGCAGCGCTCCTCGGCCTCGCTCCGCCTGTCCGCCGGGCGGCCGGCGGACAGCGTTTCGTCCATCCTCATCGTTTGTTGTGGGGCAGCCAGATGCGCTGCTCCTCCGCCTTCCGGATCAGCTCCTCGCGGAAATCCGGGTGCGCGAGCGATATGAGAGCGTCCGCCCGCTCCCAGGTGCTCAGTCCGGCGAGGTTTTTCGCGCCGTATTCCGTGGCGATGTAGTAGGTCTGCGTGCGCGGGGTGGTGATGATCTCGCCGCCGAAATGCGGCAGGATGCGCGAATGCGTCTCGCCCGCGCGGTCGGTGAAGGTGGAACTCAGGCACAGGAAGGCCTTGCCGCCCTTGGACTGCGCCGCGCCCGTCACGAAATCGAGCTGGCCGCCGGTGCCGCTGATCTGCCGCAGCCCGGCGCTCTCGGAGCTGACCTGTCCGTAGAGGTCCACGTTCAGGCAGCCGTTGATGGAGATCATGTTCTCGTTCTGCGCGATCACGGCCGGGTCGTTCACCCAGTCGAGCGGCGCGGCCTCGATCTCCCCGTTTTCGTCCAGCCAGTCATAGAGCGCGCGCGAGCCGATGGCGAGGCCCAGCACGCCCTTGCCGGGGCGCAGGGTCTTGCGGCGGTTCGTGAGCTTGCCCGCCCGGTGCAGGGCGAGGTAGCCGTCGGTGCACAGCTCCGTGTGCATGCCGAGGTCCTTCAGGTCGGAGTCCGCGATCAGCTCGCCCAGGGCGTTCGGGAGCCCGCCGATGCCGAGCTGCAGCGTCGCCCCGTCGGGGATGTGGGGCAGGATGTGCGCGGCGATGCGCCGGTCCGTCTCGTTCGGGGCGGGCAGGGGCATCTCCCAGAGGGGACGGCTGCCGACCTCCACCACGCGGTCGGCCTCGGAGAGGTGGACGCGATGGCCCCCGCGGCCGGGGATGCGCGGCACGGCCTCGTTCACCTCGAGGATCAGCGTTTTGGCGCACTCGCAGAGCACGCCGCAGACGCCCGTCGCGCCGCCGAAGTAAAAGTATCCCTCCGCGTCCATGGGGGAGACGCTGAGCATCGCCACGTCCAGCGTCAGGAAATTGCGGTAATACCAGGCCATGTTGCGGAAGATCATCGGCGTGAAGAAGGCGCGCCCCCGGTCGCAGAGCCGCCGCTCGTAGGACGAGCAGTGCCAGGTGTTGTAGACAAAGTGCTCCATCTCCGGGTCGCACTCGGCCACCGCGACCGGCCCCTGCAGCAGGTTTCCGCGCACCTTCACGTGTTCCAGCTCGTCGCGCCGACGGGCGAGCGCCTCGTCCAGCGACTTCGCGTAGCTGTTGTTGGAGCCGAGATCCACCCAGTCGCCGCTCCTGACGAGCTTCACGGCCTCGTCCGCCGAGCAGAGCTTCGCGCGGTATTCATCGTACAGGCTCATGGTATCCCTCCAGTTATCGGGGCTGCCGTTTTTTCAAGTAGGGGCGAGCTGCGCTCGCCCGATGGGTTCGCATCACGTCTGGCGGGCGAGCACAGCTCGCCCCTACGGACAACAACCAATACCCCGTCAAAACCCCGCTTGTCTTTTGATTATACCATCTCTCCCCCGCTTTCGCAACGCATCTCTCTTTTCACTTTTATCTTTTCTCTTTTCACTTTTCTGTGTTATACTGTCGCCATGGAACCGAACGTCGTCGGGCGCTTCGCGCCGAGCCCCTCGGGCTATCTGCATATGGGCAACCTCCTCGCCTCGCTGCTGGCGTGGCTGGATTGCCGCGCCCTCGGGGGGACGCTCATCTTCCGTATGGAGGACCTCGACCCCGCGCGCTCCCGCCCGGAATACGCCGCGGCCGCCGCGGAGGACCTGCGCTGGCTGGGGCTCGACTGGGACGAGGGCTGGCCGGACCCGGCCTATGCCCAGAGCCGCCGCGGCGCGCTCTATGAGGAGGCCTTCGAGCGCCTGCGCGCCATGAATCTCGTCTACCCCTGCTGGTGCACCCGCGCCGAGCGCCTGGCCGCGGCCTCCGCGCCGCACCCCGGCGAGGCCGTGCACGACCCCGGCTGCCCCTGCGCGCGTCTGACGCGCCGGGAGCGGGAAGAGCGCTTTCGCTCCGGCCGCCGCCCCGCCTGGAAGCTGCGCATGCCCGAGCTCGCCGTCTCGGTGGACGACGGGCACTACGGTCTGGTCTCACAGAACCTCGCCCGGGACGCGGGCGACTGCATCGTCCGCCGCGCCGACGGGGTCTACGCCTATCAGCTCGCCGTCAGCGTGGACGATCTGCTCATGGGCGTGACGCGCGTGGTGCGCGGGCGCGATCTGCTCGCCTCCGCGCCGCGCCAGCGCTGGCTGATCGAAACGCTCGGCGGCGCCGCCCCGGCCTACTGCCACAGCCCGCTGCTCACCTCCGGGGCCGGCAAGCTCTCCAAGCGGCTCGGCAGTCTCAGCACCCAGGCCCTGCGGCAGACGACGAGCCCCGAGGCCCTGGTCGGGCGCCTGGCATTCCTCTGCGGCCTGCGCGAGACAGACGCGCCGGTGACGCCGCGGGAGCTGCTGGCCGATTTCGACTGGGCGCGCGTCAAAACGGAGGATATCGAGATATGAAAAGATCCGGGACCGAGGTCCCGGATCTTTTTTTGCTCATTTTCCTCCAAGGAGCAGGCCGAGCAGGCCCTTTTTCTTTTTCTTGCCGAAGAGCAGGAGCTGGATGAGCTTGGCCGTGTCGGTCTTGCCGAGGAAGGCGCTCATCAATCCGCCGATGCCGGAGGCGTTGTTCCCGCTCTCCTGTCCGGCCTGCTGGCCGAGCAGGCTCATCAGCAGCGGCGCGGCGATCGCAAGGATCTGCGCGGCCTGCGCGGGCTTGAGCCCGGAGGAGCTCGCCGCCGTCTGCGTGGTCGCGTTCAGGCCGCCGCCGAGCAGATGCGCGAGGATCTTGCCGCCGTCGATCTGGTCGACGCCGGTGAGGAAGCCCTTCACGTCGGAGGTGTCGGCCTTGGCGTGGTCGGAGAGGGCGTTGGCAAAGCCCTCGGCCGTGGCCTCGTCCGTCGCCTGTCCCTTCGCGCCGTCGAGCATCTGCGGCAGGGCGCTGCCGAGGACGCTCTTGACCTGCTCCTGTGAAACGCCGGCCACCCGGCTCATGCTCTCGATGCTGTCGCCGCTGAGCATCGTGCTCATCAGGGCATTGATATCCATCGTTTTTTCTCTCCTTTTTCCCGTTTTTTTGCTTTCGGTCCGTCGGAAATATTGTTGAAATTATTATAGTTTGCGGCCCGAAAAAAGTCAATTTCCGGACCCGCTCACCGCTTCCGCACATCTGCCAAAAACGCGTTCCCTGTTTTGTGCAAAACGGCAAAAACTGGCTCTGCGCGGCGGGGAAGAGGGCATATCGGTTGACTTTTTTCATTAAAAAAACTATAGTAAGGGATGGCATTTAACAAGTTGTTAATATTTCTCCGCGTTGGCGGAGGGATATCGACATAAAACATTTTCGGAAAGAAAGGAAGCACAAAATGAAAAAGTATTTAGCTCTGCTGCTCGCGCTGGCAATGGTCTTCGCGCTGGCGGCCTGCGGCCAGCAGGCGGCTCCCGCTCCCGCTGAGGAACCCGCTGACGCTCCCGCCGACGCCCCCGTTGAAGCCCCGGTCGAAGAGGCGAAGGATTACTCCGGCTACACCATCCGGATCTACTCCAACTCCAACTCCACCGAGCGCGTGACCTGGCTCATCGAGGAAGCCAAGGAAGCCGGCTTCACCATCAGCCTTGACAACAGCGAAGTCTACAAGGGAGACGACAAGGCTGTCCAGTTCGCCAACGAGAACAAAGACGGCGACATCATCTTCGGTCTGAACGAGACCCGCTGGGGCCAGCTGATCAACGGCCAGTACGAGAACCTGACCATCATGGACTGGACTCCCTCCTGGGCCGGCAGCGTGGATGAAGACTACGTCTACCCCGGCAAGGCCTACGGTCTGGTCATCCAGAACGTCCTGATGCTCTACCGTCTGGACGAGCTGGGCACCAACGGTGAGAAGCTCCACTTCCAGCACTGGGCCGACATCGTCGACTCCGGCTACACCTGGTACCGTCAGGGCAAGGTCGGCGGCACCACCAACGCCAACATCAACTCCGCCATGCTCTATCCCTTTGTCGATCCCAACTCCCCGGCCGGCGGTATCTCCGTTGACGGCTGGAAGACCCTGTGGAAGTACTGTGCCAACGGCGTCTTCACCGGTGACAGCTACGGCTTTGATCCTCTGAACCGCGGCGACGTACAGATCGGCACCTATTACTCCTCCTCCCTCTACGGCCAGATCGACGCGGCTGCCAGCGGCTCCGAGCATCCTCTTCTCGGCACCCTTGAGCCCGAGAACTGGGCGCTGGTAGAGATCGACGACGGAACCTACTACATCGCCGAGTACCTCGGCATCCTCGACCGTCCGGGCCGCAGCGCCGAAGAGACCGAGGCTGTCAAAGCCTTCGCCGAGTGGTTCGGCTCCGCCGACGTCCAGGCCGCCTGGGCCGAGGAGTTCGACTCCTACCCGCTGAACAAGGATGCCGCCGCGCTCGTGTATGACGGCGTGCCCGAGATCTACACCATCAAGAACTTTGCTCTGGAAAAGATCGCCGGCACCGACATGATCTATGCCGAGTATGTGGCCGCCCACAGCTCCGAGTGGACCAACATCATGACCAACCTGGGCTTCTACTGGAAGGACGCCTCCGAGGCCGCTCCCGAGCCCGATTGGGACAACCTCGACTGGGCCACGCTGACGCAGAAGGCCGAGTAATCTTTCCTTATGTTTCATGGCGAGTTGGGCTTGCCCAACTCGCCATGCCTTTATACGGGGCTGATCGTTTTCATGAGAACGCCGGCCCCTCCTACTGACACACAAAACAGATATATAACCGCCAAAGGAGTGTTCCGCTTATGATCAAGCTCAACGACATCGTCGTGAAATTCGGCGATTTCACCGCTCTGCACGACATCAACGTCCACGTCAGGGAGGGCGAGTTCTTCACCTTCCTCGGCCCCTCCGGCTGCGGCAAGACGACGACGCTGCGCACCATCACCGGCTTCATTGAGCCCGTGTCCGGCTCCGTGGTCGTCAAGGACCGGGACATCACCCACGTCCGCATCGAAGACCGCAACATCGGCATCGTGTTCCAGAGCTACGCGCTCTTCCCCACGATGACCGTGTACGACAACATCGCCTTCGGCCTCAAGATCAAGAAGCTCAAGAAGGACGAGATCGACAGGAAGGTGCGCGAGATCGCCCGCAAGGTCGACCTCTCCGACGAGCAGCTGGCCAAGGCCGTCAGCCAGCTCTCCGGCGGCCAGCAGCAGCGCGTGGCCATCGCCCGCGCCCTCGTCACGGGTCCGGCCATCATCTGCATGGACGAGCCGCTCTCGAACCTCGACGCGAAGCTGCGCGTGCAGCTGAGAAACGAGCTCAAGAAGATGCAGAAGGACTTCGGCATCACGACGATCTACGTCACGCACGACCAGGAGGAGGCTCTGACGCTCTCCGACCGGATCGCCGTGTTCAACAAGGGCTATATCGAGCAGATCGGCACGCCCAACGAGATCTACAACTTCTCCAAGACCGAGTTCGTCTGCAACTTCATCGGCGACATCAACCGCCTCAGCGACGAGATCGTGCAGAAGATGATCGACGCGGGCGCCGAGCTCAAGCTCAGCGACCACAACTACATCCGTCTGGAGCGCCTGCACGTCAACGAGGAGCCGAAGCTGGGCCAGATCACGGTGGACGGCGTCGTGGAGATGCGCGAGTACTACGGGCTGTACATCAAGTACTACGTCAAGGTCGGCTCGCAGACCGTCAAGGTCATCGAGAAGAACGACGGCGTGCGCATCTATGAGGAGGGGCAGACCGTTTCCGTCCTCATCGACCCGCGGGACGTGATGGCCTATCCCGCCCAGGAAACCGAGGTGGAGACATGAGCCAGACGCTGGACCGTAAATTCCATGCCGACTGGATCATCCGTCTGATCGGCATCGCCTTTTTTGCCTATCTGTTCTTCGGCTTCATGCTGGTGCCGTGCCTGAACACGCTCACGAGCATCTTCCGCGAGAAAAACGCCGCGGGTCAGACCGATCCCCTGGCCGTTATCCGCTTCTTCCTGGCCGGCAGCATGGGCAAGTTCGTATGGAACTCGCTGAAGCTGGCCATCCTGCTGGTGCTCACGGTCAACGTGGTCGGCATCTCCATCGTGCTGCTGACCGAGTACTTCGACATCAAGGGCGCCAAGATCCTGCGCATGGGCTACATGACCACGATGATCTACTCCGGCGTCGCGCTGGTCACGGGCTACATGTTCCTCTATGCCAACGACGGTATCCTGACCACCGCGCTGCGCCAGTCCTTCCCGAACATGAACCCCAACTGGTTCTCCGGCTTCAACGCGGTCCTGTTCACGATGACCTTCGCCTGCACCTCGAACCACATGCTCTTCCTGCGCAACGCCATCCGCGGCATCGACTACAACACCGTGGAGGCCGCGCGCAACATGGGCGCAAACCCCTTCAAGGTGCTCTGGAAGGTCGTGCTGCCGACCCTGATCCCCACGCTTTTCTCGCTGACGGTCATGACCTTCATCACCGGTCTCTGCGCCATGTCCGCGCCGACCCTGCTGGGCTACGACTCCATCAACCCCGAGATCGTGCGTTTGGCCGGCTCCTCCGCGGCGGATGAATCCTTCCCGCAGGCGCGCGCCGCCCTGCTGTCGATCATCCTGGCGATGTTCACCATCGTCCTGCTGACGGTGCTCTCGTCCTACGAGCGCAAGGGGCACTACCTCTCCGTCTCCAAGACCAAGGCCAAGCTGCAGAAGCAGAAGATCACGAACCCCGTCGCGAACGTCCTCGCGCACATCTACGCCTACATCCTCTTCATCATCTACATGACCCCGGTCGTGATGATCATTGTCTTTGCCTTTCAGACCTACAGCGCCATCCGGCTGAAGAAACTGGATCTGAGTCAATGGACGCTGATCAACTTCTTCGGCAAGGAGGACTACCAATACCTCACCAGCCGCGGCAAGTACAAGACCCGCGTCGGCGCGATCTCCGGCGTGTTCTCCAACGAATCCACGCTGGGCGGCATCAAGCTGAGCTTTATCCTCTCCGCGCTCGCGGCAGCCCTGGCCTGCGTGATCGTCGTCGTGGCCTGCAACTACATCTTCAACAAAAAGCACAAGAAGTCCGGCGTCGTTCTTGAGTACGCGCTGCTCTTCCCCTGGCTGCTCCCCACGATCCTGATCTGCTACTCCTACCGCACCTTCTTCAACAGCAACGCCGTCTGGTACGTCGGCAATCAGAACCTCTATTACGCGGAAAGCGTCCGCATCCTGATCGTCATGGCCTACACAGTGACGAAGCTGCCCTTCTCGCTGCGCATGATCAAGGCCAGCTTTTATGCGATCGACGAGGAGCTGGAGGACGCCGCCAAGAATCTCGGCGCCAAGCCGCTGCGCACCTTCCTGCGTGTGAAGCTCCCGATTATCCTGCCGAGCGTGCTGGCGGTCTTCGCGCTCAACTTCAACGCCCTCTTCACCGAGTACGACATGTCGGCCACCTTCGCCAGCAAATACGGCACCAGCTACGCCATGGTCATCCAGAACATGTGCGCCGAGGAAGGCATGTACGGCTACAACGTCAACGCCTCCGGCCGCCGCTGCGCCTCGACGGTGTTCATCATGATCGTCTCCGGCATCATCCTCTACCTCGTCTACGGCGTGGGCTCGCGCGACCTGGGCGAGCGCCTGGCGATCAAGGACCGCCGCCGCAAGCGCATGGAGAAGCTGCGCGCGGCCTTCGGCGGCGGAAAGGAGTCGAAATCAGCCGCATGATCAAAAACATCATCTTCGACATGGGCAACGTGCTCATCGCCTGGGATCCCCCCATGCTGGTGCGCCGCCTGGGACTGCCGGAGGAGGACGAGGCTCTCCTCCTCCGGGAAGTCTTCGCCTGCAGCGAGTGGACCGGGCTGGACCGCGGCTCGCTCGACCCGGACTCGGCCATGGCGCTCGTCGCGCCGCGGCTGCCGGAGCGGCTGCACGCCGCCGCCAGAGGCTTCATGGCGGAATGGTGGAAGGGCCCGCTCGTCCCCATCGCGGGGATCGCGGAGCTCATCGCGGAGCTCAAGGGCCTGGGCTACGGGATCTATCTGCTCTCCAACGCCACCAGCTGCCTGCACGAGTATTTCCCCCGCATCCCCGGCTCGGAGCACTTCGACGGGAAGATCGTCTCGGCCGACTGGAAGCTTCTCAAGCCCGAGCATGAGCTGTACGAGAAGCTGTTCGAGACCTTCTCCCTGACCCCCGCGGAATGCTTCTTCATCGACGACAACCCGCTGAACATCGAGGCGGCGTTTCACCTGGGCATGCCCGGCGCCGTCTTTTTCAACGACACGGCGCGGCTGCGCGGCGAGCTCCGCCGGGCGGGCGTTCCGGTCAAAACGGAAGGAAGCTTATGATCGACACCATACTCGACAGCTGGATACGCGCCGCCGAGGCCGGCGAGCCGGTCTGGCTGAACGACGTGCGGACAGCCTGCGCAAAAGCGCCGGGCTGTTCGCGCGTCGTTTTTCGCCTGACGCTCTGCGACGGCACGCGACGCGATTTCGTCCACTTCCTGCCGCCCTGGGCGGACGGGGCGCAGCGCGGCTTCGTGCGCGAGCTTTTGTGCGCCTGCGTGTTCAACACGCTCTCGGCCTTCAGCGGTCGGGAGCTGCGCATCTTCCATGACACGAAAAACGAGGCCCTCGCCGGGCTTCTGGCCGAACTCCCCGCCCTGTTCCAGACGGAGGAGCCGCGCCGGAGCGGTTACGGCAAGGCCGTCAGCGTCGCCGACCGGCTCTCCGCCGCGCTCGGCGGCGGACCCTTCCGCTTCGCCTTCTCCGAGCTGAGCGAATACGCGCCGCTGCCCGCGGCGCCCTCCGCCCCGGCCGCCGACATGGGCCTCGCCCTCGCGCGGGCGCTGCGGCGGGCCGGACGCGGCCTGTGCTGCGGCCTCGACGTCGGCGGGACGGACGTGAAGCTCGCCCTCGCGCGGGACGGCGCGCTCATCGATCTGCGCGAGATGGACTGGGACCCCGCCTCCTTCACCGAGGCCGAGCAGCTCATCGAGCCGCTGCTCGCGCTGCTGCGCGCGGTGCTCGCCGACTGCGGCGCCGAGCGCTTCGACGCCGTCGGCCTGAGCTTCCCGGACGTCGTGGTGCGCGACCGCATCGTCGGCGGCGAGACGCCGAAGACCCGCGGCATGCGCGGCAATCCCGCGCTCGACTACGAGCGGGACTTTGCAAAGCTCACCGCCCTGCGGGAGCGTCTGGGCGCGCTCTGCCGCCCCGGCGCGAGCGTTCGCATCGTCAACGACGGCTCGATGGCCGCCTTCACCGCCGCGATGGAGCTGTACTGCGGCGGCCGCGGCGAGCTGCTGACAGGCGGCGTGCTGGCGCATACGCTCGGCACCGACCTCGGCACCGGCTGGCTGCTGCCGGACGGGCGCGTGCCGGAGCTGCCGCTGGAGATCTACGATTTCCTGCTGGACCTCGGCTCCCGGCCGCAGCGCGCCTTCGCGCCGGAGGACCTGCGCGGCGTGTGTAACGAGAACTCCGGTCTGCCCGGCGTGCGCCGCTATCTGGGCCAGGCCGCCTGCTACCGCATGGCGCAGGAGCTCGCGCCTGAGTTGCTGGACGGCTTCGTCGAGCAGGCGGACGGCCTCCTGCGCATCCGCAGCGCGCCCGAGGACCTGCGCAAGCCCTGTCTGGAGCAGCTGATGGCGCTGGCCGAGCAGGGGCAGCCGCAGGCGGAGGAGATCTTCCGCCGCGTCGGGCTGCATCTGGCGCAGGTCAGCCGCGAGATCGACTTCCTGCTGCATCCGGAGACGCGGCAGCGCTTCCTTTTCGGCCGCTTCGTCAAGCGGCGGCGCTGCTTTGAGCTGATCCGCGAGGGCTGCGCCGCGCTCTGCCCCGGGCTGGAGCTGATCGCCGCGGACGAGGACCTAAGCGATTCGCCGCTGATGCGGCAGCTCGCCGCGACGGGCCCCGGCGCGGTCGCGCGCTGCGGCCAGGCCGTCGGCGCGATCTATTACGCGCTCGCCGGGGAAGCGGACTGATCCCGTCGAAAAGGCGGGCCCGAACAGGGCCCGCCTTGACACTTCCCGTGGTGTGTGATATAAAAAAGGGGCTTCACGGAGGGTTACCGAAGCGGTCATAACGGGGCGGTCTTGAAAACCGTTAGGGCGAAAGCCCACGCGGGTTCGAATCCTGCACCCTCCGCCAACACGAAAGCAGTCCGGCCTTGTGCCGGACTGCTTTCGTATAGACAGGTCAGGATTCGAACGGGAGCGGGAGTGAATGAGACGCCGGGGGCGCCTCAGAGCCGCGACCCGGCCTGCCCCGCAGGGCAGGTCGAATCCTGCACCCTCCGCCATAAAAGGACGGCAATTTTGATAGAATTGCCGTCCTTTTCTTTTTGTGCTATGATAAAGGCGTGGATAAAACTGGCCGTGTTTCGTGTTGGCGGTTAATTGTCGATTCATGATAGGAGCGAAGATGTGGAAAACAAAGG
>JAFRLZ010000019.1 GCA_017430985.1 Oscillospiraceae bacterium | reverse complement strand
GCGGCGGCGGGACAGGCGGTCGATGATGATGGCGGGGTCGACGGACACGAGCAGCGCCGCGTCGACGTCCTTGCCCATCTCGCCGAGGACGGCGTCGAGGGTGACGGCCTGCGCGGTGTTGCGCGGATAGCCATCCAGGCTGAAGCCGTTCTGGACATCGTCGGCAGCAAGGCGCTCCTTGAGGAGCGAGAGCACGAGCTCGTCGGGGACGAGCGCGCCCGCGTCCATATAGCCCTTGGCCTCGAGTCCGAGGGGGGTGCCGGCGGCGATGGCGCCGCGCAGCAGGTCGCCGGTGGAGATGTGCGCCATACCGAACTCAGCGGTGAGCTTCTGGGCCTGGGTGCCCTTGCCCGCACCGGGCGCTCCGAGCAAAACAAGATTCATGTCTTACACTCCCCTCTCGAAATCTGCCGTTACTTGAAGAAGCCGTCGTAGTTGTTCATCTTGAGCTGGGACTCGATGGACGACAGCGTGTCCATGGCGACGCCGACCATGATGAGGATCGACGTGCCGCCGAAGGCCTGGATGAGCTGGTTGCCCGTGAAGAAGAAGATGATCGACGGAATCACCGCGAGGGCGGCCATGAAGAGGGCGCCCGGAAGGGTGATGTGGTCGATGACGCTCTTGATGTAGTCGACCGTGGCCTTGCCCGGACGGATGCCCGGGATGAAGCCGCCCTGCGTGCGGAGCTGGTCTGCCGTCTCCTCGGGGTTGAACACCATGGAGGTGTAGAAGTACGCGAAGAAGACGATGAGGACGATGGACAGGATCCAGTTGACCCATCCGCTCGTGAGCGCGCCCGCGAAGCTCTGGACCCAACCGACGTTGGGGAAGAAGACCGAGAGCTGCGCCGGGAAGTAGAGGATGGCGCTCGCGAAGATGATGGGGATGACGCCGGCGGTGTTGACCTTGATGGGCAGGTAGGTGGACTGTCCACCCATCATCTGACGGCCCACGACGCGCTTGGCGTACTGCACCGGGATGCGCCTCTGCCCGCGCTCGATGAAGATGATCAGCGGGATGATGGCGATGATCACGATGAACGTGATGATCGTGAGGACGATGTTGCCGGTGCCGGTGACCGAGGAGATCAGGGCCGCGGGCAGACCGCTCATGATGTTGCTGAAGATGATGAGCGACATGCCGTTGCCGACGCCGCGCTGGGTCATGACCTCGCCGAGCCACATGATGATGATGGCGCCGACGACCATGGTGAAGACCACGATGAAGGCATGGATGGGCTCGGGAACGCCGGTGTTGGCGAAGGTGACGCCATAGCTCTTGAACAGGAAGAAGTAGCCGATGGCGTTGACGGTCGCCAGCGCGATGGTGATATAGCGGTTGTACTGGGTGATCTTGCGGCGACCGGCCTCACCCTCCTTGGCGAGCTCGCCAAGGGAGGGGATGACCGCCTGCATCATCTGCATGATGATCTCAGCCGTGATATAGGGCATGATGCCGAGGCTGAAGACCGACATGCGCGACAGGGCGCCGCCGGAGAACAGGTTCAGCACCGCAAGAGGCCCGCTCGAGGCGAGGCCAGCCTGATATGCGGCGAGCATGGCCTGGAAGGGCGCACCCGGCACGGGCAGGTATGCGCCGAAGCGGTACAGCAGGAGAATGCCCACCGTAAGCAGGATCTTCTGACGCAGTTCCGGGATGCGGAACGCGTTTGCGAGTCCCTTTAGCACGCCGCCTCTACCTTTCCGCCGGCTGCCTCGATCTTAGCTTGCGCGGAGGCAGAGACCTTGTCCACGCGGACGGTGAGGCTCTTGGTGAGCTCGCCGTCGCCCAGGACCTTGACGGGGATGAACTCTGCCTTGATGACGCCCTTCTCCACAAGGGAGGTGCCGTCGACGACGTCGCCGTCGGCGAAGAGGGCATCGAGGCGGGAGACGTTCACGGGAGCGTACTCGACGCGGCTGTGGTTGGTGAAGCCGGGGAGCTTGGGCAGGCGCATGGCGAGCGGCTGCTGGCCGCCCTCGAAGCCCTTGCCCTTGCCGCCGCCGGAGCGGGAAAGCTGGCCCTTGTAGCCACGGCCGGCAGTGGTGCCCTGGCCGCTGGAGTTGCCGCGGCCGAGGCGCTTGCGGTTCTTGGTTGAGCCCTCAGCGGGGCGAAGATCGTTGAGCTGCATGTGGGTACCTCTACATCTCTTCAACTTCGACAAGGTGCTTGATCTTGAAGATCATGCCGCGGATGCTCTCGTTGTCGGGCTGCTCCACGACGTCGCCGATCTTGCGGAGACCGAGCGCCTTGGCGGTAGCGGTCTGGTCCTTCTTGACGGACGCGACGGCGCTGCGCACGAGCGTGATCTTGAGCTTGTCAGCCATCTCTTAGTTCTCCTTCCCGACGAACATCTCCGAGACGGTCATGCCGCGGCGGGCGGCTGCGTCCTCGGGGCTGGAGAGCTGCTTGAGGCCCTCTGCGGCAGCCTTGATGATGTTGAGGGCGTTGTTGGTGCCGAGGGACTTCGAGAGGACGTTGGTGATGCCGGCGAGCTCGAAGAGCGGGCGGACGGGGCCGCCGGCGATGACGCCGGTACCCTCGACAGCGGGCATGATGAGGACGCGGCCGGCACCGAAGTGGCCCTCGATGGTGTGCGGGATGGTGCCGCCCTCGGCGATGGGTACGTGGAACATGTTCTTCTTGGCGTCGTCGACGGCCTTCTGGATGGCCAGAGGCACCTCGGTGGACTTGCCCATGCCGAGGCCGACGTTGCCCTTGCCGTCACCGACGGCGACGAGCGCGACGAGGCTCATGCGACGGCCGCCCTTGACGACCTTGGAAACGCGGTGGATGTAGACGACGCGCTCCTGGAGGTCGCTCTCCCTCTCCTGCTGACGCGACTGCTGCTTACGTTCACGAGGCATGCTAACCCCTCCTTAGAAGTTCAGGCCCGCGTTGCGGGCGCCGTCTGCCAGTGCCTTCACACGACCGTGATAGATGCGGCCGCCGCGGTCGAACGTGACCGTGGTGACGCCCTTCTCGATCGCGCGCTTTCCGACGAGCTCGCCGACGAACGCAGCGGCATCCTTGTTGGAGCCGAGCTTGCCGGTAGCCCTGAACTCGGGATCGAGCGTGGAGGCCGAGCAGATGGTCTTGCTGTCGGCGTCGTCGATGACCTGAGCATAGATGTGTGAGTTGGTGCGGTGCACAGAGAGGCGCGGACGCTCCGCCGTACCGAAGATCTTGGCGCGGACGCGGCGCTGGCGGCGCTTGAGCCCTGCCTTCTTCTTCTGCAACTTGTCCATTCAAATCTCCTTTTCCGTTGCCGCCACCTGACGGGGTGGTGGTCTTTATCTGCTGGCAGGCGTTACTTGGCGGCCTTGCCGAGCTTGCGGCGGATGTACTCACCCTCGTAGTGGATGCCCTTGCCCTTGTACGGCTCGGGAGGACGCATCCTGCGGATCTCGGCGGCCACCTGGCCGACCTGCTCCTTGGAGATGCCCTTCACGATGATGTGGGTGTTGTCGGGAACCTCGAACGAGATGTTCTCGGGAGCCTTGTACAGGATGGGGTGGCTGTAGCCGAGGGACAGGTCGAGGTCGGAGCCCTTGAGGGTGGCGCGGTAGCCGACACCGGTCATCTCGAGCTTCTTGGCGAAGCCCTCGGAGACGCCGACGACCATGTTGTTGATGAGCGTGCGCGTGAGGCCCTGCTGGGCGTTGGAATCTGCAACGCCGTCGATGAGGTCGACCTTGATCTGGCCGTCCTCGAAGCTGAGGGTGGTGCTGGGGGTGAAGGTGCGCTCGAGCGTGCCCTTGGGGCCGGTGACCTTCACGGTGTGCCCGTCGATCTCAACGGTGACGCCGGCGGGAACGATGACAGGATGCTTGCCGATACGGGACATAATCTTGTCTCCTTTCTTCTCGCCGTGGATTACCAGACGTAGGCGATGATCTCGCCGCCGATGCCGGACTTGCGGGCATCGCGGTCGCACATCATGCCGCGGGAGGTGGATACGATGGCGGTGCCGATGCCGCCGAGGACGCGCGGCAGGTCGGCCGCGGCGCGGTAGACGCGCATGCCCGGCTTGGAGATGCGGCGGATGCCCTTGATGACCTTGGCGCCGCGGTTGCCGTACTTGAGGGTGATGTGGAGGGTCTTCTGGGGCTTGGTATCCTCAACCTCGTAGCCCGCGATGTAGCCCTCTTCCGCCATAACGCGAGCGACCTCGACGAGAACCTTGCTCGAGGGCATGGAGACCCCCGGCTTGTTCGCCGAGTTCGCGTTCCTGATGCGCGTCAGCATGTCGGAAATGGGATCGGTGATTTTCATTGATCCTTCTTCTCCTTTTGGTCGTGATGAACCTGCGTGTCCGGTTCGCGTGCACCCGTGGCGCACACGCCTGGACGCGAGAGCTTCCCTTGAACTGGATTACCAGCTAGCTTTGCGGACGCCAGGAAGCTCGCCTTTGCTCGCTAGCTCGCGGAAGCACACACGGCAGAGGCCGAACTTGCGATAGACGGAGTGGGGACGCCCACAGCGCTGGCAACGGTTCTGCGTACGAGTGGAATACTTCGGCTCGCGCGACGCTTTGACGATCATCGATGTCTTAGCCACAAATCCTCCTTACATATCTTTCTCACGGCCCCGAGGGGCCTGGTTGGTAGCGGTTACTCGGCCTTGAACGGGAAGTGGAAGGCAGCCAGAAGGGCCTTGCCCTCCTCGTCCGTGGGGGCGGAGGTGACGATGGTGATGTCCATACCGCGGGTACGGTCGATCTTGTCGTAGTCGATCTCGGGGAAGATCAGCTGCTCGGTGACGCCCATGGAGAAGTTGCCACGGCCGTCGAAGCTCTTGGCGGAGATGCCGCGGAAGTCGCGGATGCGCGGGATCGCGATGGCGATCAGGCGATCGAGGAACTCCCACATGCGGTCGCCGCGGAGGGTGACCTTGCAGCCGATGGCCATGCCCTGGCGGACCTTGAAGTTAGCGATGGACTTGCGGGCGTGGGTGACGAGCGGCTTCTGGCCGGTGATGGCCGTGAGGTCGGCGACGGCGGCGTCGATGACCTTGGAATCCTGGGCAGCCTCGCCGACGCCCATGTTCACGACGATCTTCTCGAACTTGGGGATCTGATGGACGTTGGTGTAGTTGAACTGCTTCTGGAGCTCGTCGCGCACGGTGGAGAAGTAGTACTCCTTGAGGCGCGGGGTGTAGCCCTCGGGGACCTGCGGGGTTGCCTGTGCGGCGTCCTTCTTTGCCATGTTTCCTCCTTAAGAACGTGGTGGTTTACGTGCGGGGATTTTGCCTCGCACCACCTGGGGTTGGCTGCCCCAGGAGCCATGATGCTTCTCCATGCAGAAACTGCCTCTACAGAGAGACGCGAAGAAATACTATAGCCCTAATCAGGGGGCATTTCCAGCTGTTTTTGCCGATTTGTGCAGGTTTTTTGGGCAG